>JAGRLT010000140.1 GCA_020441665.1 Nitratireductor sp. | reverse complement strand
GTTGCGGTTGGCCTGCATTTTCTGAACTGCTAAGCTGGAGAGTGTCATCACCCACCAGGGGGGCAAGTTGCGGTTGGCCTGCATTTTCTGAACTGCTAAGCTTTCTCGGTCACGACTATCATCCAAAATTTCAGTTGCGGTTGGCCTGCATTTTCTGAACTGCTAAGCTTTCGGGAGAACAAGCTTGTTCTTCTCGTTGGTTGCGGTTGGCCTGCATTTTCTGAACTGCTAAGCTCGCGGCGGGCGCACGATGGGGAAGGTTCCTGTTGCGGTTGGCCTGCATTTTCTGAACTGCTAAGCTCTCAACGTTACCATTGCGAACAACCTCCATGTTGCGGTTGGCCTGCATTTTCTGAACTGCTAAGCTCTCCCGATATTAGTCTAAACGGAAAAATGCGTTGCGGTTGGCCTGCATTTTCTGAACTGCTAAGCTTGTTGACCATGACACGCCAGAAGATGCCTTGTTGCGGTTGGCCTGCATTTTCTGAACTGCTAAGCTCTGAAGCATCAAGCAAGTAACAAAACAGATGTTGCGGTTGGCCTGCATTTTCTGAACTGCTAAGCTGCAGGGTGCGCGTCACATAGGTATGGGGGTGTTGCGGTTGGCCTGCATTTTCTGAACTGCTAAGCTAGGTGGTGTTTCGACCCGAGAAGCTGTCACGTTGCGGTTGGCCTGCATTTTCTGAACTGCTAAGCTGCAACAACCGTTGCCAGCAGCGCGGTGTCGGTTGCGGTTGGCCTGCATTTTCTGAACTGCTAAGCTTGCGGAGGTTGTCTCGAATGGCTTTCGGGCGTTGCGGTTGGCCTGCATTTTCTGAACTGCTAAGCTCCTGCCGCATCTGGGTTCTGAGTTCGGTCAGTTGCGGTTGGCCTGCATTTTCTGAACTGCTAAGCTTCCCCAGCTTGACGCGCAGCGCCGAGATGAGTTGCGGTTGGCCTGCATTTTCTGAACTGCTAAGCTTCACCGGCGAACCGGAATGAACGCGATAGGGTTGCGGTTGGCCTGCATTTTCTGAACTGCTAAGCTCTTGCTCTGTCTCAACAGACAGGTGCAAACGTTGCGGTTGGCCTGCATTTTCTGAACTGCTAAGCTCGCTCTCCTGACGGGCTGACCGTCGTGGCGGTTGCGGTTGGCCTGCATTTTCTGAACTGCTAAGCTCGTTGATCATGCGATAGCGGGCTCCTCTCCGTTGCGGTTGGCCTGCATTTTCTGAACTGCTAAGCTCCCTCGTGTTGCAACAGCTTGAGGGTCGCAGTTGCGGTTGGCCTGCATTTTCTGAACTGCTAAGCTCGATGGCGGCCCAAGCTCCTGATTTTACAGGAGTTTCGGGCCGCCTTCTTGTTCAGGAAATACATCCACATCTCAAAAAAGTGCGAGTTGGCCAGGGTTTTTTTGCCGCTTTCGCCGTGTCTGGTCAGAAAACCGGACAATGTTTTCATATTGTTTATCGGTAAACTGAAAGATAAAAACATCTCCGCGCTCGGGAAGATTTGACTCAATACGCCGTACGTATGCGTCAAATTGCTCCTTCCCGACGCAATAGCGAGTATAGTTTGAAAACTGACTCATTTCAAAGCCCTCATCCAAAAGATACATCCGAAAATCGTGAGCATCTTTGCGCTGCTTCTTTGTCTCTACAGGAAGATCGAAGGTAATAAGCATCCACATCAGCCGATAAGCGGACAGATGGGTCGGGCCGCCCGCTTCTCCTTGTCGATTGGTGTAAAGAGTGGTCACGGAGCAGTCTCCAGCCCGAGCCGCGCGAGAACCAGCGGCGGCGGCGGCCGCGGCAGGTCGAGCTTCAAAGACGTTTCCAGAAATGAGGTGGCAAGAGAGTGAACCAGCCTGGAAGCCTGCAGGCCCAGCGGGCTCCTGCCCTCCGGCGTATCGAGATCCAGGGATCCCAGCCCGGCCAGAACCTGCTTGGTTTCACTGTCCACTTCGGTCTTCCCCGAAGCCACAAGGTTCAGCGCCACTCGGTCCACAAGCGGACGGTAGGGTTCCATCAGATCGTCCGCCAAAGCGAATGCGTTGCCACGATTGGCATGATGAATGCCAATCGTCGGATGAAGACCGGCGGCACAAATTGCCCGCGATACGATAGCCCGAAGCACCGTGTAGCCGTAGTTGAGAATGCCGTTGATGCCGCCGCCATCCTGATCCCGGCGGAAGTCCCTGCCCATCAACAAAGGCCAATAGCGCCGTGCTGCCTGCGCCTCGATATTGTCGGGATCGCCGGAGCGAACCCGCCTTGCCAGCATTTCGAACGCGCCGCTTTCCTGCCCCACCGATTGCAGCACAGCACCCTGCATGCCGATCTTTGCCTCGATGACTTTCTTCCAGGCCTGTTTTCTGAGCGGCGCCTTGGCGGCAGTCTGGGCGCGAAACCGCGCGGCCTGCAGATGATGGCCTTCGATCGGCCAGAGGCAGGTGACCGGCGCATGGTTGGACGCACAAATCACGACAGGAACGCTGCGCTCAGAGAGCCGCACGAAGACAGTATTCGACCATGTCAGGCCATGCGCATGCGTTATCAGAGCGCCGATATCATCCAGCGCAATGCGTCCGATTTCCTCGCGCTTCCTGCTGATCGTGAGAAACCCTCGGTAGATTCCAAGATGCAGGTCTTCACTGGATATGTCCACAATGCGATCCATGGCATTCGATACCATGGATTGCATATCGAACTTAGTTCAACTTTAATAAATGGTTAACCAGTTCGTCAGACTCGCGGGCCGGGGTCGAATATCTGTCCCAGTTCGTCAATCCTTACCTGTCGGGTTGCAAGGTTCTTCAGGCCGCCAGCCGTCGGGGATAGATACTTGAAGGGATCGTGCTCGTCGGCATCGCGTGCTTTCAGGGCGCCAGCCTCATTGTGTGCGGCCAGAGTTATCTGGCCATTCGCGCCGAACTTGACGACGCGGCAAATCTGCCGTTCGCCGTCCCGCTCGATCGCTACCATGTCGTTCTGGTGCAGGCTGAGCATCTTCCCCGCGGTAGGATATTGCCCCCTGATAGGAGAGGTCCAGCCCGGCTGATGCGCATCGAAGGTGGAAACCACTTCAGCCACCCATTTTCCATCCGGCAATCGCCAGACATCATAGCGATGGTTCGAATCGCCTTTATAGCCCTTGTAGGCTCGGCCGTGAGTATCCCGGATCGCGATTGTCTTCAACGGTTCGATGATCCTGACGTGGCGAAGTCCACAAAACGAATTGGGCCTGTTGTTCCATTTCCGGGACTGGCTAAAGTCGGAAAGCGCCGCAGCAAAGTCCTTTCCCGACAGCCCGCGTGTGACCTCCCACAACGTGTCGCGCAGGTGCGCATCTCTGATTTGCATGAGATCTTTTTCCGATGTGAAATCGCTGAGCAGTTTTCGCCGTACGACAAGGTCGTTGCCTTTCTCGTCCTTTTCGCCGGTCAACCCATAAGCGGTATCGTTGTGCAACTGGCCAGCTGTCTGCCCCCATCCCTCGGCATAGCCCTTTCGCGAAACCGTGCCATGATCGGGCTTGTGGCTGACCACCGACGTCAGCACCCTTTCACGTGTTTCATCGCGAAAGCCCGGCCACGGGTCAGGTACCCTGCCCAATACCTTCTCACTGCCCGCAACCTCGATCTCCTCGGCCGCCGACGCGATCTTCTGGATCATCGACCGGCTGGTGCAGGCAATGACGAAGGCATCAATGGCATGATGGCGATGATCCTTGCGGTTCTTCGGCTTCACAGGGTCGGTGAAGTTGTGATCGTGAAGAATTTCATTCAGGCCCCATTTGCGGCGAACCATTTCCGTCATACGGCCGGGTAGCGCACGGACGTGATTGTGTCGGCGCAATACGCCGTCCATATCCGCCTGTTCGCCCGGATAGAGCGCGGCGAGATAAGACAGCGCCATGCGCGAAACATACTGCATGTCGGTCAACTGCCGGGCCGCAAACCCTTCCTCGCCCGCGAACCGATCCATGGCGTCCCGGGCAAAGCGCCATCGCTTGTTGCGCGGCAAATTTCCGGCGCGGGCCAAGATCCCGTCATAAGCATCACCCCATTCGACGACATCGGCCGGTGCGCGATTGCGCTTGACGCGGTTGGCGCGCGCCTTGCACAGCAGTTTGTTGGCCTGGCTGTCATCAAGCGTGCGCGAATAGGGCAGAATGTGGTCGACGTCGACTTCGGCGGTGAAGACCTCGCTAAGGCAGATCGGCTCACCGGAATAGACACAGACCCTGTTCAACGGTTGGCCCGGATCAAGTTCTTCCCAAAGTTTCAGCCGCAAGCGATTGTATCCGGTGTCGGGCTGGCCGAGTTCCTTCAGCTTGTCCGACCGGGCCTCGGCCTCGCGCGTGTTCCTGCCGATCGCTCTGTTTGCCTCCTCGCGCATCCTGTCGGTAAGTTTCAGTTCACGGCCCAATTCGATGGCGATGCGGTCGGGAAGACCGTGTTTGCGAATGATCGCGTTGACGATGCGGCGTAACTGGTTTAGCGCAATGTGTACCGTCGGATTGGTGATCTTGCCCATATGACGGTCATAGGTGGGATCCTTCGCATCCGGCGGGCTGCTCACCGACCCCTCACCGGGCGGAATATGCCGGGTCAGCACCTCCTGATATTTGGGAAGCAGGTCCAGTGCCGACCGGTTTGGATCGCCCCCGGCATTGGTGCGGCCATAGACGCTAATCGCCGCTGCCGCCTCGCTGATTACCTTGCCGTTCTCGTCCGTTTCGTTCTTCATGGCATCGAGCAGATTTGCCAGTGCCGAAAGCCCCAACCGGCCATAACCTTCTGGTAAGGCGACCTTCATCACAGCGGCGATGCGTTCCTCGTCCAGACCACTGTGCTTCCGCAACCATGTGCGCAGCCTTTCGGTGTCTGGTTCGCTGCGCAGCCTGTCGATGACGGCCCATTGTTCATCAAGGGTCTTGTTCGCCCACGCCGGGCCGAAGCAATCCCTGCCGGACAGTTCCGCGGATACCACATCCCCTTCCAGCTTGTTGCGATTGTCGCTTTCCTTGTTGAAACGATATTCTCCACCCAGCTTCAGGAGCTTGCGCAGGGTGCTGAAACTTGCGGTCTTGGCGCCTGCGAGCTTGAGGACGAGGATGTCGCGCTGCTCCGGCGTCAGCTTGACCGATCTCTGGTCCTCACCGACGAGCGCGAGTTCATTGACTTCCTTGTAGAGCCGGAATGACTGAAAAAGCGGGTGCGCCTTGGGCGCCCGGATCTCATCAGGATTGTAGCTGCATTTGCCGACCTTCGGCGCAACGAGATCGCGTTGAAACAACAGGGTCTCGCGCAGGCTGCTGACACGCTCCCCGGTCAGAAGCGACGGATGATAGCGCATCTGCACTTCCATGATCCTATCGAACTCGTTTTCCAGTTCGGCTCGGCTGGGGTAGAATTCGTATCCTTCGCCTTTCAGGTCGGGATCGGTTGAGAAGTCGCTTACGGGTCGTAATCGCGTACGAACGGATTTTCCCTCAAGGCGCCGCTTGTGGAGGAACTCGCCATAGGTTCGGGCACCCCCGGCGGCCATGGCGATCTGCAACCGCGACACACCCATAGCGATCTTGCCCGCCTCATTGTCGCCCCTGTCCGTTTTACGATTGGATTTGAAACCGCGGCGCTGCTGCATCTGGAATAACACCCGGCCAAGCTCCTGCGGCGTGAGCGCTTCGTCCAGCGCCCGGGCGCGCAGAGCGAGAACGCTGGTCGACAAGTCGCCGCCCTTGCCGTCGCCAGTGGACCTGATCAACCGCTCGCGTTCCGCCTTGTCGGCGGGCATCATGCCGAACTCGACAAGCTGCTTGAGGAGGCGCGCCTTGCGCTTCAACCGCCGGTCGCGTTGGCGTCGCAGGGTCCGCGCCTGTCGCCGCGCGACCGCCAGCGATTCCTTCGACTTTGCGTCCCGTCCGGCCATGTCGGCGGCGGAAAAGATGCGTGTGCCGATGTCGACGACACGGCCTTCGCCGGCTTCGCCCGGCTCGCCTCGGGTTTCAATCAGGCACCATCCAAGAGAATTCGTACCGAGATCAAGGCCAAGTGTTCTCATATAATATTCCTTACATCGCCACATTTACAATTTCATATTGTTGCGGCATACTTGTCAAGTAAGCTGAACAGGTGTCGGGAAATTCGGTTGGCCACCGCTTCTCCGGGCTACGCTGTTTGATCCATGGCGGCGCTGTTCAGCTTATGATGTCGAAACTTGCAAATACAGCTCTTCGTGCATCTTAATGCAAGAGTGGCGATGTAGTTGCGGCTGGCTTGCGTTTCTGAAATGAAGCCTGGAAAGAGAGATTTCGACCCCTCTTTTTGTTTGACTTTCATTGGCTATCGCCTATTTTCACGTTGTTCAGAAAATGCAGTCCAGCCGTTAACAAGCTGAGATATGCACCAGATAAGGCGCTCGCACCTCCTGCTTGCAGAAAGGGCGAGCGCTTTTTTGTAGGACTTGGGACGGGATCGCCGATGCGGAAGATCCGCAGGCCACGTTCGGACAAGTTTCCCGTTTGGAAGAATGTTGCGGCGGCTTCGACCTCACCTTCCAAGCACAGGCAACTACACGGGGATATCCAGCCCGTCTGTCGCATTGTCGGCTCCGAGAGGGGAGTGTCGGTTGCCTTTGCGGTGGTTCTCACGCCCTCCCCTGTTGGACAGGGTGCTCATTTTGCCGACATCGGAAACCCGCCCCGTTCCGCTTCCAGCAACGCAGCGAAGCGAAGCGTGGCGAGGTCCTGATACCGACCGCCGACGATCTGCATGCCGATCGGCAGGCCGTCCGGGTCGAGGCCGACCGGCATCGTTGTCGAAGGCAGTCCGGTGGGATTGGTCAGTGACGACCACACAGGCAGCAGGTCATAGCCGATGTTCCTGCCATCCAGTCTCAGGCGCCGCTCCTCGAAGGGTCGCGCGTCATGGGGAAAGGCCGTGACCGGGGTCGCCGGGCAGACAACCACGTCGAATTCGGTGAAGAGCCGCATCCAGCCGAGCTGCAGTTCGAGGCGATGGCGGTCGAGTTCGGCCCAGTCCCGATAGCTCATGGCCATCGCCTGGCTTTCGAAATCCTCCCCGCCCCTTGCCGCCTCATAGGCCTGGCTCGGCATGTCGACGCCCATGAAGGCCATCAGGAGAGCGCGGAAAGTGCGGGTCAAATCCGTCAGATCGGGCAGGCTTTCGGCCTTGCGGGCCAGAGAGCATCCGGCCTTTTCCAGATGGGCGGCGACATCGGCGATCGCGGCGCGGATCGAGGCGGATGTCGGACAGAGCGGATGCTCGTCGACCACCAGCACGCGGAAGTCGCGCAGCGACTGCTGCGCGGCAATGGGCAATTCGAGCCGGAAAGCCTCGGATCGGGGGCCGTCGGGACCGGCGGTCGCCCGCAGGGCCAGTTCGAGATCGCCCGCCGTTCGCGCCATCGGGCCGATGGCCGCCTGATCGACATCCGTTGCGATCGGCAGTCGCGGCACCATCGGCGGCGCGAAGCCGCGCATGGGGACGAGGCCATGGCTCGGGCGATGCGCGAAGACGCCGCAGAAGGCGGCCGGAACCCGCAGCGAGCCGGCAAGGTCGGAACCGAACTCCAGCGCCACCATGCCGGCGGCGACCGCCGCCGCACCGCCGCCCGAAGAGCCGCCCGGCGTTCTGCGCCGGTCCCAGGGATTGTTCGTCCGGCCGTAGCGCGGGTTGTCGGATTGCCAGTCCGCCAGCATGGTCGCGACGTTCGACTTGCCGAGCACGATGGCGCCCGCCGCCTTGAGGCGCCGAACGGCAACGGCGTCCGCCCGCGCCGGCGGATAATCGCCCGGCAATCCCCAGCTCGTCACCAGCCCCTCGACGTCGAAGCCTTCCTTTACCGTGACCGGCAGGCCCAGAAGCGGCCCGGCACTGCCGGCGGCGCGCGCCTCATCCGCCCTGGCTGCCTCGGCGCGGGCGCGGTCGAAATCGCGGACGGCGATCGCGTTGACAGCGCCGTCGAGGGTTTCGACGCGTTCAATGGCGAGGTCGACCAGTTCCCTGGCACTGATGTCGCCTTTCGCCAGCATTTCAATCTGCCGGCTGGCGCTTGCGTATTGCATCGTCTTTCTCCCTGATAGGACCGGCGGGACGATAGCGATCGGGCGCGCCTGCCGCTTGATCGGATTTGCGGTCGAAATACGAGCGTTGTTCAGGGGAAGATGAGGGTGTCAATCGTCAAGCAGGCCATCTGGATCATCGAGCGTCATCTCGACCAGAACCTCACCCTGCCGGAGATCGCGGCAGCCTGCGGCGTGACGCCGAGCCATCTGTCGCATGCGTTCAGCCAGGCCCTCGGACGCACGCTGACGGGCTATGTGCGCGGGCGGCGCCTTTCCCGGGCGGCAGAACACCTGTCCGCCGGCGCGCCCGACATCCTGCCGGTGGCGCTGGAAGCCGGATACGGATCCCACGAGGCTTTCTCGCGCGCTTTCGGCAGGGAATTCGGCCGCACGCCGGAAATGGTCCGAAAGGCGGGCACGGTCGAAGGCCTGGCGCTGACCGGCGCGGCGGACATGGCCGCCGACATGGAGCCGGGCATCTCCCTTGTCGGCCGCAAGCAATGCCCTGCAATGCGGCTGATCGGGCTTGCCGCGCGATTTCACTTCGACCTGAGGCACGACATACCGGGGTTGTGGCAGCAATTCACGACGCTCTATCCCCTGATAGAGCCGGTGAGTTCCTCGGTGCCGGTCGGTCTTTGCGGACCCTTCGCCGAAGACGGCACCTTCGACTATGCCTGCGCCGTGGAGGCAACCGGCAATGCGCTGCCGCCGGCGGGTATGGCGGTCATCCAGCTGCCCGCCGCGGACTATGCGATCTTCCGGCATCAGGGACATGTTTCCACCATCGGCGGAACCTATCGGCGCATCCTCGATGACGCCCTGCCGCAACGCGGCTGGACGATCCCCAACCAGCCGATCGTCGAACGCCATGATACAGGGTTTGACGCCCAAACCGGAGAAGGTGGCGTATCGATCTGGGTTCCGGTCGTGGTTCGAAGTTAGAGCGTGTCAGCCAATCGCGCAGATATGGTTGTCCCAGTAAAGCGGGTATTGGCACTCGCCGATCCGGCCGAACTCGCTGGATGCGATCATCGCCTGTCCGGCGGCGGCCAGTCCGCTGTTGCGGGCAAGCGCCGTGCGGCCCAGCAAGCGCTTCGTCATGGTGTCGATCACGATGTATCCGCCGCCTTTGGGGCTCGAGAAGCCGGCCTGTCCGCCGTCCGCCGACAGGGCGACGGCACCGACATAGCCGGCCAGTAGCGAGCGCGCCGGGCGGGCCAGTTCAATCGGTGCCAGGGCGCCATCGGGATCGAGCCGGATCACCGGGGAGACAGGCGCGAAAACATCGCCCTCGAACTGACCGCCGATCCAAAGGCTGCCGTCGCCGGCATGCACCATGTGCCGCAGCGACATGCGCCGGTAGTCCGCCGGCAATCGGAAATCGGCGATCAGCGATCCCGTTTCGCCGTCGATCAATGCGATCGTCGATTTCATCTCCGCCAGATTGAGCTTTGCCCGGCCGAAATCGGGATGGGTGCGGATACCGCCATTGGCCACGGCAAGCGTCCGCCCATCGCGCATCAGGATGATTTCGTGGGGACCGACACCGAAGCTGTCGAATTCGCCGAGCCGGCGGAAACCATCAGCAGCATCGTAAATTCCGATCTTGCCGATACCGGCATCCAGATCGTTTTCGGCGGCGTACAGCAAGCCGCCATCGCGTGAAAACACCCCGTGACCGTAGAAATGGCGGGCGTCCGGCGCATGGAACGCGATTGGCGCCCGCCGGCCTGCCGGATCGAAGCCGATGGCGAAGTTGCCCGGCCTGCGGGCAAAGGCGACAGCCCGCCCGGCCTCGGCGGACCAGGCAAGTCCATGGGCCCGACCCGGCATGGCTTCGCGGTGGACGATCTCGCCGCGCTCGGTGACGATGGCGAAACCGTAAGCCTTCGCCTCATCCATGAAGGCGGTGGCAAAGAGCGCCCGCGAACCGGCAAGGGCCTCACCGCCCGCCGCGGGCAGCCCGGTCAGGAAAGCGGCACCCGCGGCGGCCAGAAAGGCCCGCCTGTCGATCTCGATCGCCATCAGTCGCCATCGCCGAAGGAGAAGCCGGCGGAAAGCCCGGCCGCCGGGGCAATTTCGTCGTTCAGCCGCTCGATGACATAGCGAATGGAAAGCTGCAGATAGGCGAGCTTCTGGCGCCGGGTCTTGTCGGCGAGAAGCGTTTCGATGTCTCCGCCGGCACTTTCGTCGAGGCTTTTGGCCGTGCGGATGGACTGCGCGAACTCGAAGCGGACCTGATCGGCCAGTCCCGCCCCGTCCGCCGGCAGCGCGTGCTGCAGGTCGCTGTCATCAAACAGTGCCAGCAGGCCTTCCAGATCGGCGGTGACGGATCGCAGCGTCAGCCCCGAGCGCCGATAGACGGCGACCAGCGGACGGTCCCTGCCATCCTCTTTCAGGAACGCGCCAATGCGGATGTCGCGGATCGCTTCCAGCCCGTGGATCATCGTTGCGAGAACGAGGTTGAGAGCCTCCCTTCCGTCCCTGAACAACGGATTGTCCCCGGCCGGTTCCAGAAACGCTTCGGAAAGCGGGCTCCCTTCGCTCCAGGCCCGGGCAATTTCGCCAGCGATGGCCTGAAGGTTTGCGGCAACCGCCAGGGCGTAGCGGCAGCGATGGCTCTGCGGCTCGCCGAGCAGCGCTTCGTTGCCGGATCCGAACAGGAGGTATTCGATCGCCCCGAGCCCCTGCATGGCGACGCTCGCGCCGGCCAGTGCGTCGAAGTCCGCCGCCGTCTCGTCGCCCGAGGCGATGGCGCGCTGGACCTGTTTCAATCCGGTGCTCTTGCGGTCGGGATAGAACAGGATGCGCTCGAGACGGTTGTCAGCCATGACGGGGCCGGTGCGCAGCCACTCGATGCGGGACCAGGCATCGACAAGCCCGCCAAAGGCCTGCCGCGCATCCTGAAGATCGTGCCCGGAGGCGGTCTCGCACAGTTTTCCGGTGGCGGCCCGCAATTGCGATGCGCGCTCTCCAAGCGCCGCATAAGAGGGGCGGATGTAGGATTCGAGGGTGGCCTTCAGGACCGATCCAGCCTGAGGTTCGGCATTGTCCGCCGCGCCGGCGGGCGCGCCGAGGGCAACCGTTGCAATGACAAGCGCGGCGGCCAGAATACGCATCACAAGCTCTCCAGAAACGCGATCAGGGCCTCGCGGTCTTCCCGGGCGAGACCGGCAAAGCCGTCGCGGGCGCCCCGCGCCTCGCCGCCATGCCACAGGATCGCCTCGGTCAGGTTGCGCGCGCGCCCGTCATGCAGAAAGAAGGTATGCCCCGACACGGTGCGGGTCAGGCCGATGCCCCAGAGCGGCGCGGTGCGCCATTCCTGTCCATCGGCCGCGCCGACCTGCTGGCCGTCGGCCAGGCCATCGCCCATGTCGTGCAACAGAAAATCCGAATAGGGCCAGATCAGCTGGAAGCGATGCGCGGGGTTTTCCGCCTTGCGCGACGTCACGAATTTCGGGGTGTGGCAGGACGCGCAGCCGAGCTCGTAGAACCGCTCCTTGCCATGCAGAACCTGCGGATCGTCGACCTTGCGGCGGGCCGGCACGGCGAGGTTCTCCGAATAGAAGGTGACCAGACCCAGCACCGGATCGGGCGCCTCGGTATCGCCTAGGTCCTGCTGAACGCCGGTCGGCATGGCGAGGCAGTCGGCCTCGCCTTCGGTGCAATCGCCATGATCCATCGGAACGTCGGGTGTCGAAATGCCGATGTCGCCGGCAAATGCGCCCGCCGCCTGCTTTCGCACTGTCGGGTTCTGCGCCTTCCAGCCGAAACGGCCAAGCGTCAGCCCGCCGTCATCGTCCCGCACATAGGACGGCCTGCCGGAAATCCCGTCGCCATCGGCATCCTCCGGGTCGGCCCCGGCAAGGATGTCGGCCGGATGGATCGCCTGAATGAGGCCCATGCCGATCATCTGCGGCGTTACGCGCGGCGACAGCGTTGTATCCGCATGCAGCGGTCCATAGGCGAGATCGCTCACCGAATAAGCCGGCTTGCGCAGGCTCACCGCCGTGCCGTCACCCAGGGTGAAGGGCTGCTCTTCATAGACGATACGCATATGCCCTTCGGCCCGCAGGCCGGGCACGGCAAGATCCTGCAACTGGCCGCCATAGACGGGATCGGGATAGTTGGAGAGAAGGAAGTTCTCCAGCGCCTCGCGTTCCTCACCGGTCGATGCGGTACGCGACAGCCTGAGGAACATGGAGGTCGCATCGCTGTTGCCCTCGGGCGGATGGCCGCGGCCATCCTTGAGATGGCAGGACTGGCAGGCGCGCGCGTTGAACAACGGCCCCAGGCCGTCGGATGCCCTGGTCGAGGAGGGCGAAGAGACCCAGAGCTTGCGAAACAGCGCATTGCCGAGCTTGAAGGTTTCCTCTTCCTCGAAGGTCAGGTTCTGGTTGAACTGGGAGAAGGCGTCGCGGTTGACGAGCTTGGTCGAGGTGCCGGCGCCGCCCTGCATCAACTCGAAATTCTCGGCCTTGTCGAAGCTGCTTGCGGGCGCGGTCACGGCCTTGACGCGCCGCCGGTCCTTTGCCGACAGATCGTCCCGCTCGGCATTGGCCGCCATGAAGTGCTCGAGTTCCCGCGCAAGCTGCGGCCGGTGCGATGCGGCGCGCTCATCGGCGCCCGCCGCCATGACGGCCCCGCCGATGAGGGCCGCCGCAAGCGCACCCGTCAGGAAAAGCCTCCCGCGCGGGTGCGCTTTGCATCCCGCCGCCGAACCTGCGATTCGACCGCGCATCCGGCCGACGCGCTTGGCTGAGTGCTGCGCCAATCCCTGCATCCTTCCCCGTCATTCGGCCTTGTCGGCGGAGGCAGCGTTCAACAGGCCATAGCGTTCTTCGCCGAGACTGGCGAGCAGATCGAGCTGCGTTTCGAGGAAGTCGATATGGCCTTCCTCGTCCTTCACCAGTTCCTCGAACAGGCCCATCGAGACATAGTCTCCCGCTTCCTGGCAGATCTCGCGGGAGCGGGTATAACTCTGCCAGGCATCGCGTTCGCCGGCAAGATCGGCTTCGAGCACCTCCTTGATCGTCTGGCCGATGCGCAGCGGCGCGACGCTCTGGGCATTGGGATGGCCTTCGAGGAAGATGATGCGCTCCATGATCCGGTCGGCATGGTGCATTTCCTCGATGGATTCCGCGCGCTCCTTCTTCGCCAGTTTCGCATAGCCCCAATCCTCGAGCAGCCGGTAGTGCACCCAGTACTGGTTGATGGCACCCAGTTCGAGAAACAGCGCTTCGTTCAGCCGCTCGATGACTTCCTTCTTGCCCTTCATGTCCAGTTTCCTTTCCGTAAATCGAAATTCGCGCGGGTTGCAGCCCGAGGATCAAGCGGCCCTTCTCGCCGAAACCGCCGATCTGGCTTCCGCTCGCTGCTTCTCCTGCCGGCCAAGAACGTCGCGCGTCCGTGCGACGAATACAAGCAGTTCCGCTTCGGGCGTCTCATGCCGGCGATGCCAGGCCTCGACGCACTCCACGATGATCGCGATGGCGTTGGGAAAACAGCCGCAGCATTTCCCGCGCTTTTCCATCGCATGATAGACCTTGCCAACCGTGATCAACTGCCATGCGTCCTGATCGAGGAAGCCGTGCACGACCTCCTCGATCTCGGACCTGGTGATGATGTTGCACTGGCAGACGATCATCGCGGCCACCCGATGCGCTTACTGGAAAACCGCGTTGGGATTGTCGAGCGAGTCCGAGCCTTCCAGCTCGATGGTTCCCAGATCGAGCGCGGCAATGACCCTTTCGATGGACTTGGTCTGCTTGACGAGGCCGTCGATGGCGGCCTGAACCGTGGCATTGCCCTCGGCATTGCCGGTGGCGATCATCTGGTCATAGGCTTCCACCGTTTCGGCGCGCTTTGCCATCGCTTCCATCGCCGCAATCGTGGCATCGAGATCGGCCTTGAGTTCGCCGTCGATGGCCGCATCCTTTGCCGCCACCAGTTCGGACAGGGACGGGCCGGACAGGACCGAGCCGTCCGGTCTGGTGTAGGTGCCGAGATAGGCATTGCGGATGCCGACCGCATCGTAAAGATGCGAATTGTGCGTGTTGTCGGAGAAGCAATCATGCTCCTCTTCCGGATCGCCCAGCAGCAGGCCGAGCTTCATGCGCTCGCCGGCCAGTTCGCCATAGGAGAGCGAGCCCATGCCTGTCAGGATGGTGGAAAGCCCGCCGGCGATACCCCTTTCCTCCAGTGCCTTGCGAGCCGCGCCGCCGGCGGACCAGTCGGCCGCCATCTCCGCAAGATCGGCGATCAGCAGATCGGAAGCGGCGGCGAGATATTCGCGGCGGCGATCGCAATGGCCGCCGGTACAATGCTCCAGGCTGAAATCCGTCGCCGGCCGGTTTCCCGCACCCGGGCCGTTGCCGTTCAGATCCTGGCCCCAGAGCAGGAATTCGATGGCATGGTATCCCGATGCCACATTGGCCTCGATACCGCCCGCTTCCTGCAGGGTCTGGGAGATCAATTGCGGCGTGATCCTGCTGGCATCCACCGCCTGGCCATTGATGATCAGCCTGTCGTTGGCGATGACGTTGGCGGTGAACAGGGTGTTCTCGTCGCTTTCGGAGCCGTAATAGTCGGCATCGACATAGTCGATCAGCCCTTCATCCAACGGCCAGGCGTTGACGCGGCCTTCCCAGTCGTCGACGATCGGGTTGCCGAACCGGTAGACCTCGGTCTGCTGATAGGGGATGCGGGCGGCGCGCCAGGCATTTCTGGCCGCCTGCAAGGTGACGTCCGAGGGAGAAGCAAGCAGCGCATCGATGGCGCTGTCGAGCGCCTTGGCTGTCGTGAGCGAATCCGAATACTTGGCTTCGGCGATGTCGGCATAATGCGCGATGACGGCTTCGGGGGCGGCTTGCGCGCCCGCCGTGTCCGCGAGCCCGAGAAGGACTGCCGTTGTTGCGAGCAACGCCGCCAGGGTCTTGTTGTTCATGGATTTCTCCCGCTTTGTCAGTGCAATGTCGTGGTTTGAGGTTTCGGACCGCGCTGGGCGATCCTGCGGATGGATTCGGCCTGAATGGGAAGCAGCCGCTTGCCGCCCACCTTCATCGCCATGGCGAATTCGCTTGCCGCCGCCAGGACTTCGAAGGCGCGCGCATTGGAGGTCAACGCGCCGGCACTGAGATAGGCCGTCTCGTCTTCGCCATTCTGCAATCCGGATATCAGCGCGAGCATGAGGCATTCATCGCGGCACAGATGCCGAGCGCCCTGGCAATGAAACCGCAGGGGACAGGTGGCGCAAACCCCCAATTGCCGGATCAGCTTCTCAAGCCCCGACATCGCCAGCCGGGCGCAGTTCGCATCGAGCTTGCGGTTGAACGCGCTCCAGATCGCGTCGAGCATCGCGATGTCGCGCTCCGCCGCGAAACCCAGCCATCCGCGATATCCGCCAATGACCAGACCCTCGGCGTCACGCGCCAGATAACGCGCGGCAGCGCACTCCTCCTGACGGGGTTGATCCTTGAATTGCACTGGGCAGGCTCCATAAGTTCACTGCACGAGTAAACAATTTGAAAAGTTCAGTCAAATACTATAGTTTAGAACGACTCCAAATTGGGACCATCCCCTATGAGGCTCACCAGCCAGACCAACTACGCCGTCCGCATGCTCATGTTCTGCCACTCGAAGGGCGAGCGGGCGACCGTCAGGGAGATCGCCGCATTCTATGGACTGCCGGAACGGTTCCTGTTCAACATTCTGCAGAAGCTGACAGCTGCCGGATTTGTCGAAACGATCCGCGGACGCGGCGGCGGGATCCGGCTCGCCAGACCGGCCAGCCGGATCAGGCTGGGCGATGTCGTGCGCGACGTCGAGGAGACCTTCGAACTGGCCGAATGCTTCGAAGCCGGCGGCACGGACTGTCCGCTGATCCATACCTGCGGCCTGAACAAGGCGCTGAGCGAAGCGCTCGGCAGCTTCTTTGAAGCCCTGAACCGCTACACGATCGCGGATCTGACGGGCAGTGAGTACAACATCGACGTGCTGATGCGGCTGAGCCAGGCCATCATTGCGCCTCCGGCGGGCCGGCACGGACGTCCGGCCGGCAAATGATGGCGCGTGGAAGCCGTCGATCCCACGCGCCTGCCCGCTCCTTCAGGCCGTGCCTGCGGCAGCCTTCAGCGCGGCGATGTCGATCTTGCCCATCGTCATCATGACGGCGAAGACCCGCGCCGCCTCGTCCCGATCCGCGCTGGTCGTCAGTTCGAGCAGCAGCCTCGGGGTGATCTGCCAGGAATGGCCCCAGCGATCCTTGCACCAGCCGCAGGCGCTTGGCTGGCCGCCATTGCCGACGATCGCGTTCCAGTAGCGATCGGTCTCTTCCTGGTCCTCGGTCACGACCATGAAGGAGACGGATTCGTTCGGCTTGAAGTTCGGCCCGCCATTGAGGCCGACGAACTTGCGGCCGAGCACGGTGAACTCGACGGTCAGTTCATCGCCCTGTGTGCCGCCGGGAAAACCGGACGGTGCTGCGTTGACGCGCCCCACATGGCTGTCCGGGAAGGTGGCGGCATAGAATTCCGCCGCCTTCCTCGCTTCGCCGTGGTCGTACCACAGGCAGGTGACAAGATCGGTCATTCCTGTGCTCCCTGTCTCTTGGCGCCGTCGAAATTGAGCATCCACGGCGTACCGTATCTGTCGGTGAACATGGCGAAGCGCTCGGCCCAGAAGGTTTCGCCCGGAGCCATCGCAACCGCCTCGGCATCGCCGGCCAGGGCATCGTAGATGCGATCGAACTCGGCGCGCGAGGTCGGCGCGATCGAGATGCGAAAGCCTTGCGGCTTGTCATACATGTCGTCGCTGTTGTCGGAGGCCATCAGGGTGGCGCTGCCGAGCTTCATCGACATGTTCATCACCATGTCGTCGCCGCCGGGCATGCGGCTTTCCGGGTCGGGGACATCGGCGTTTCGAAAAACGCCCTGGATCTCGCCGCCGAGAACCTCGGCGTAGCGGGTCATCGCCTCAAGGCAATTGCCCTTGAAGAAAAGATAGATCGTCGGTTCCATGGGGTCTTCCTCCCTTGCTGTTGAAATGTCGCCACCCGGGGTCCGCCATCGCTCACACGATGCCACCCCGGTGGAAAAGGCTGCGTTGCGCTTCGAAGGCGCGCTTGAATGCCGGCCGCGCCTCGGCGCGGGCGACAAAGGCTTCAAGATTCGCAAACTCGCCGAGCAGTCCCGATCGGGTCAGACGGCGCAGCACGTCGGCCGTCATCAGGTCGCCGGCGCTGAACCCGCCATCGAGCCAGTTGGCATTGCCGAGACGGCGCGACAGGTCGGCCAGCCGGACCCGTACACGCTCCTCGACGAGCGGCAGGCGCTCGGCAGACCATGGCTTGTCGCTCTCAAGAATCCTGGCATTCGTCAGTTCGATGATCGGCGGCTCAACTGTGCTGAGCGCAGCGAACATCCAGGCTGTGGCGCGGGCGCGGGCAGCGGCATCGTTCGGCAGCAGGCCCGTGTGACGGGTCGCGATGTGAAGCACGATCGCGCCGGTTTCGAAGAGCGTGAGATCACCATCCTCATAGGTCGGGATCTGCCCGAAGGGATGAAGCGTGCGGTGCGCGGCTTCCTTCATCGCTGAAAATGATACGGGCCGCACCTCATAGGGCTGCCCGACTTCTTCCAGCGCCCAGCGTACCCGCATGTCACGCGCTAGGCCCTTGCCTTCATCGGGCGAGCGCTCGAATACGGTGATGGTGGGCTTGGCTTGCAAAGTCATCGCGATATCTCATTTTCAGCAGACACGCCGAACAGCATCTCGATATAGCGCCTGAGATGGTCGACGCTGTCGCGCGCGATGGCGCGGTCGCCTGTCGCCTTGGCCAGGATGAAGGCGCCCTGCAGCACGGCTTGCGTGTGCGCGGAGAGGCTGGCGGGGGTCCAGTCCGCCTTGATTCCGCGCGCAGCCATGGCCGCCTCGATGTCCGGCTCCAGTGTGGCGGCATGGCCGAAGATGCTGGCGGCGCAGGCGGCGCGGATCGACGGACTGGAGTCATAGACCTCCTGCGTCATCGTGCCGACAAGACAGGTGAACTCGGCAAGATCGCCCTCGATGATGTCCTTCCGGAACGCGACATAACCGAGCAGCCGGTCGAGCGGATCGTCATGGGCATGATAGGGCGCCCCGGCGAAGAAGGCCGATGTCGTCTCGGCCCAATAGGCGGCGGCGGCGACGCCGAGCGCTTCCTTGTTCTCGAAATGGTGGAAGAACGCACCCTTGGTGACGCCCGCCGCCTTGCAGAGATCGTCGACCGTCGTGGCGGCAAAGCCCTGGGCGCGGATGACATCACGCGCAGCCTCCAGGAGGCGGGTGCGGGCATCGCCGCGTTCGGGATTTTGTTTGGTCGGTCTTGGCATGACCACCTTAATACCAACCAGTCGGTATTTATGTCAAGCAGATCTTTCGATGCGCCCGACGGCGGTGCGGGACGGGGTGGCTGCGCCGGATTTCTTACCGATGCCGTTCCCGCGCAGGCGCCCGGATAGGCGCCATCAGCGGGCCATCCGTTCGGACCCGATCGGAGAGGCTGGCATTGCCAGGCCTTGGAACCCGCCGGAAGGCCCGAACGACCCTCCACGGACGGGCCCCGTCCGGCACCAATCCTGCCGGCGCGCCGAGAGGACGAAAGGCGATGAGAATCCGTCGCCTCAGGCGGCAGCCGAAAGACCGGCGTCGAGTGCCGACAGGATCGTTTCGATCTGGCTTGCGGTGATGACCAGTGGCGGCGACAGGATGATGTTGTTTCCCGATACCCGCATCATCGCGCCGTTTTCATAGGCTTTTCGATGCACGGCGCCGATGGTCTTCTTGTCGATAGGCGCCTTGGTCTCGCGGTCGGCGACAAGTTCCATCGCGCACATCAGACCGTGCCCGCCGCGTACGTCGCCAACCAGCGGATATTTCTGCTTCAGCGCCTCAAGGCCGCTGAACAACTGGCTTCCGCGCTCTGCGGCGTTGTCCTTGACCTGGAGGCGCCGGGTTTCCTCAAGGCACGCAATCGCGGCGGCAGCGCCAACCGGATGCCCCGAATAGGTATAGCCCGAACCGATCGATCCGAGCGCACCTGCGTCGCGCTCGAACACTTCCGCGACCGCGTCGGAAATCATCACGGCGCCAAAGGGAAAATAGCCGTTGGTGATCGCCTTGGCACAGCTCAGAAGATCCGGCTGCACGCCCCACAGCCGGGAGCCGGACCATGCGCCGGTACGGCCGAAGGCGGTGATGACCTCATCAGCGATCAGAAGAATGCCGTGTCGGCTGCATATCTCGCGAACGCCCGGCATCAGGCTCCTATGCGGCGGAATAACACCACCGGCGCCGAGGATGGGCTCCATGATGAAGGCAGCGATCGTCGAAGCGCCCTGAAACTGGATTTCATCCTCAAGCGCGGCCAGACAGAGCTGCGCCAGGCGCTCGGGATCCGTCTCGTTGAAGGGATTGCGATAGGTATAGGGCGCCGGGATATGATAGCAACCGGGCATCAGCGGTTCGTACTGGGTCCGGAAATTGGCGTTGCCGTTGACCGATGCGCCCAGCGTGTGGGTGCCGTGATACCCCTTCTTGAGGCTGAGATACTTGACCCTGCCGGTTTCGCCGCGCAGCTTGTGGTACTGGCGGGCCAGCCTCAGGGAGACCTCGACGCTGTCCGACCCGCCCGACGTGAAGAAGGCGCGGGAAAGACCGTCGGGCGCGAAGAAATCCTTCAACAGGTAGCTGAGTTCGATCACCTGATCGTTGGAGGTGCCGCGAAAGATCGAATAATAGGGCAATCTTTCCAGCTGGTCGGCGATCGCCCGCTTCACCGGCTCGCAGGAATATCCAAGATTGACGTTCCACAGACCGCCCACCGCATCGACGGTCCTGTGGCCGTCGACATCGGTGATCTCCACGCCATTTCCGCCGACGATGATGTCCGGCGGATTTGCGATGCTGTCAGCGGGATGCGCCATCGGGTGCCAGAGATGGCGTGCGTTGTTTTCCTTGAGGAAATTGGCGTCTTTCATGGGAATTCCCTGTATCTTGCCTGTTGTCGAGCCTGATTGGTGCTTGTGTGGGTTGTCGATATCCGGCCCGTTGCGGGCTCCAGTTTCACGGCTTCGCCGCCCGATCGAGCAACGCCCGATCGAGCGCCGGCTGACCAACGGCCGGGCGCGACCCGCCGAGCAGATGCGAAGCGGCATTCGCCGCCGCCACGAGCTCGGCGGCTATCGTGCGAAGTTTCCCGGCTTCCGCGCGTACCATCGGCAGGGCAACCGAAATCGCGCCGATCGCCTCCCCGGTGGTATCGAATACCGGCGCGGCCTGGGAGGTCACTTCCTCGTCGAAACCCCGGCCCATCTGGCTGAAGCCCTGCGCGGCGGCCTTGCGCACGGTATCCGTCAGCGTTTGCGGGTCCGTAATCGTGTGCGGCGAATAGGCCTTCAGCTTTCCCGCCAGAACCTTGTCCAGAAGCCCCCTGGGGGAGAAGGCCAGAACGGCGACCCCCGAGGACGTCGCATGCAGGGGAAGCATTTCGGCTTCGTTGAAATTGACCCGGGTGCCGTGAAGGTGCGGATCGTAGTGACAGATCGGCGAAAGCATCCTGCCCTGGAGCAGGGAAACATGCGCCAGTTCGCCGGTATCCCTGGCAAGCTGCTCGACGATCGGACGCAACAGCGAGCGCACCGGATGGGTCGCCTCGCGTACGCCCGCAAGCCGCAGGACGGCCGGCCCAAGACGGTAGGCGCGCGATCGCGCATCCTGCTCAAGAAAGCCGTTTGCCTCCAGTTCGACGAGATGGCGATAGACGGTGGCCTTGTCCCGCCCGCTAAGACGGACAAACTCCCCCAGCCCGATCTCCGGCGTCCGGCGCGAAAAAAAATTAAGAAGATCAAGCGCTTTTGAGATCGTTCCCATCGATTTGTCTCATCAGGAATTGCGGACCCGATCCGCTGTTGAAAGAACATTTGACAGAAATCGCAAAAGATGGCAAGAAAAAGTGATACCGTCGGTTTAAATAATGAACCGACTTTGATTGGGAGACCTCCGTGAAACAGCTTTCTTGCACCTTCGCCACCCTTGCCGCGCTTGCCGTGGCGGCGCCGCTGACCGCCCAGGCCGAATATCCGGAAAAGCCGGTGAACTTCGTCATTCCGTTCCCGCCGGGCGATCTGGAGGATGTCCTGACCCGTCTGATCGCGGAAGACTTCCAGCAGACCTACGGGGTTGCCGCGGCGGTGATCAACCGGCCCTCGGACAGCGGTCCGTTTCCCGGCGCTGCGGAAGTGGCGACGGCCAATCCCGACGGCTACACCATCGGTTCCTTCGTCGTCGACATCCCGGTCGTCGGCCCGGAGGTCGGAATTCCGGCCCTGAACCCAAACCCGTTCGAGCCGCTGGGCATTTTCCTGACCTATCCGTTCGTCATCGCCACTTCGGCGGATGCGCCCTATTCGACGATGGAAGAACTGGCCGAATACGCCAAGACCGAATCCGTCGTCCTGGGCCATTTCGGCAGCTTCCTGCTTCCGACCCAGGCGACGTTTGCCGCGGCGAAGGAAATGGGCTTCGCGTGGGGGGCGGAAGCCTCGGCCGATGCGCTGGATTGCAACTCCATCGCCTCCGGCGACTTTGACGTCATCAACACCACCATCCAGCAGGTCCTGCCCTGCCTGGACAAGGTCAAGGTGCTCGCCACCATCACCGAGGAGCCGATCAGCGTGGTGCCGGACGCACCGACGCTTGCCTCGATCGCGCCCAGCCTGAACATCTCGCTTTGGAACGGCCTCTTCGTGCACAAGGACACGCCGCCTGAAATCCGCGAAAAGATCGTCGAGGTCGCGCGCAAGACCATGATGTCGGATCGCGCCAAGGCCGTTGCAGCGGAAACCGGGGCGCTGGTCTACTGGATGGATGCAGCCGACGCGGCCGCGCGCATCGAGAGCGACATCGCTGTCACGGCGCGCATCAACGAGATGATCGCGCAGTAGAGGCAAAACCGCCGCGTCTGCGGGCCCGCCCCGGCGGGCCTGACATCTCCGCCTGACCCATGTCCGCCTGACCCATGTCATGAACTGGCCCCTCTGCCGGGAGCAGCCCAGTGGAAGATCACGATACCAGCGAACCGCATGTTTTTCCGCACGGAAGAAAGCCGGGAGAACTTCTGTTCTGCTTCCTGTTTCTCCTGTTCTCGGCCGCCCTGCTGGCGCAAATCGGCTGGCAGACCACGTGGCTGCCGGGCAAGGCGCTGGCGGCACAGCCGCGGCTGTGGCCAGCGATCTCGCTTGGCGGAGCGGTTATCTTCGGCGCGCTGCACCTGCGGTTGACCCGCAAGGTGCAGCGAAGGCCGGGCCGCTGGCGGGAGGCGATGGTCTGGCTGCGGTCGCTCGAATATGTCTGCTGGTACGTCGTCTACGTGCTGGCCATACCGGCGATCGGCTACCTGCCCTCGACCATCCTCTTTTGCGTTCTGCTGACCCTGCGCCTCGGCTACCGGTCGGGCCGGGCGGTGCTATCGGCCCTCGCCTTCGCGCTTTTCGTCGTCCTTGTCTTCAAGACCGGGTTCAATGTGAAGATTCCCGGCGGGGCGCTTTACGAGCTTGCGCCCGATCGCCTTCGCTACATCCTCATCCGATACTTCTGAGGCCGAGCCATGGACCTGCTGTTCTCAAGCCTTGAAATCATCGCGCGATGGGATGTCATCGCCGCGCTCTTCGTCGGCTCGATAGGCGGGGTCCTGGTCGGTGCCCTGCCCGGTGTGGGGGCGGCCGTCGCGATCGCCATCATGCTGCCGGCAACCTTCATCCTCGAACCGATCGTCGGCCTGACGGCGCTGCTGGGTGTCTACGGCTCCTCGATGTTCGGCGGGGCCATTCCCGCGATCCTCGTCAACACGCCGGGCACGCCGGTCAATGCCCTGACCACCTATGACGGCTTCCCGATGACGAAACGCGGCGAAGCCCGCCGCGCGCTGAGCCTTGCCTACTCCGCCTCGTTCTTCGGCGGCATCTTCTCCATCCTCTGCCTGATGGTCTTCGCGCCGGTGCTTGCCAAGATTGCGCCGATGTTCGGCGCCCGGGAGATATTTCTTGCCGCCCTGCTCGGCATCGTCATGGTCGTGCTCACCCATCGCGGCCAGGTTCTGGCGGCCGGGACGCTGGCCTGTTTCGGCATCTTCCTGCAGACCATCGGCATCGAGGGAACCGCCTATACCCAGCGCTATACATTCGGCCAGGGCTGGCTGCAGAACGGCATCGATCTGATCGTCGTGGTGCTCGGCATTTTCGCGATCAGCCAGGCCTTCGTATTGTTCATGGATTCCGACAAGAACTTCCCGATGCCGCATATCGGCAAGCGCGGATTCTTCAGGACGATGGGCGAACTCTTCAAATTCAAGCGAATTGCCACCGTCAGTTCCGCCTTCGGCGTGATCTGCGGCATGATTCCCGGCGTCGGCGAGTTCATGTCGCAGTTCATGGCCTATTCCTATGCGCAACGCACCTCGAAAACACCGGAGCTTTTCGGCAAGGGCAATCCCGAAGGGCTGATCGCTTCGGAAGCCGCCAACAATTCGGTTCCCGCCGCCGCCATGGTGCCGCTGCTGGCACTGGGCATACCGGGCGAGGAACTGACCGCGATGATGCTTTCCGTGTTCTTCGTGCACAACGTCATTCCCGGCCCCCAGCTCTTCGCCAATCAGATGGATTTCGTGCTGGCGCTCTATCTGTGCCTGATCCTTCTCAACATCCTGGTGGTGCTGTTCCTGTTCCTGGCGACCGACACGCTGATGAAGGTCATGCTGATTCCGAACCGGTTCCTCGGAATGATGATCCTCACCTTCAGCCTGATCGGAGTCTATTCCCTGCGCAATTCGCTCAAGGACGTCTTCATCGCTGTGGGGTTCGGCGTGTTCGGCATGATCCTCAAACGGCTCGATTATCCGACCTCGCCGGTCATTCTGGGGATCGTGCTGGGCGGGCTGATGGAAGACAAGCTGCGCACCGCCATGGTGCGCGTCCGCCAGCCTTGGGACTTCATCGATCGCCCCGTCGCCTTCATCCTCTTCGCCTTGATCGTTCTTGCGCTCGGCACCCATTTCTGGACCCTGTGGAAGGCGCGCCACGGCGATGTCGTCGATGAAATCCACACCGACCCGCCGGCGTGATCGAGGCAGACACCGAATGGACATCACCCGGCTCAAGGCCTTGCGCGACCAGCCCGTGCCCCCTGCCCGGCAGATAATCGACGGCCAGCGCCGCGAAGCTGGCGACGGCGCCGTGCTGGACATCATTTCGCCGATCGACGGCCGGGTTCTCACCACCCTGCCGAAAGGCACGGCCGAGGACGCGCGCATGGCGATCGCCGCGGCGCGAAGGGCGTTCGACGACGGGCGCTGGTCCGGGCTGGCGCCGGCGGCGCGCAGGAAGATCCTGCTGCGCTGGGCCGATCTCATCGAGCAGCAGGCCCTCGAACTGGCGGTACTGGGCGTTCGCGACAACGGCACCGAAATCGCCATGGCGCTGAAGGCCGAGCCGATGTCGGCGGCCGGAACCCTTCGCTATTTCGCCGAGGCCATCGACAAGCTGCATGGCGAGATCGCCCCGACCGGGCCGCAGACGCTGGGGCTCGTCCATCGCGAGCCGGCCGGCGTGGTGGGTGCGATCGTTCCCTGGAACTTCCCGCTGATGATCGGAAGCTGGAAACTGGGTCCGGCGCTTGCCGCGGGCTGCACGGTGGTGCTGAAACCGGCGGAAACCGCTTCGCTGACGCTGCTGCGGATCGCCGAACTCGCGCTCGAGGCCGGCATGCCGGCCGGCGTCCTGAACGTGGTGACCGGAGAGGGAGCGATCGTCGGAGAGGCGATCTCGACTTCGATGGATGTCGATGTCCTGGTGTTTACCGGGTCCGGCCGCACCGGCAGAAGGCTGCTGGAGGCATCGGCCAGATCGAACCTGAAACGGGTCTATCTCGAGCTTGGCGGCAAGTCGCCCAACATCGTCTTCGCCGATGCGCCCGACCTTGACGAGGCCGCAAGGGTTTCGGCCCATGGCATCTTCCGCAATTCCGGCCAGGTATGCGTCGCCGGATCGCGCCTCCTGGTCGAGCGCGGCATCCATGACGCGTTCGTGGCGAAACTGGTCCGGATCGCAGCCGCGATGAAGGTCGGCGACCCGCTCGACCCGCAGACCGAGGCCGGCGCGGTCAACTCCGCCCTTCAACTGGAACAAAATCTGGGATTCGTCCGCGAGGCGCGTGAAGGCGGGCGGACGATCGCCACCGGCGGCAACCGCATTCTCGCCGAGACCGGCGGTTTCTACATGGAACCCACGGTGGTGACCGGCGTGGACCCGGACGACCGCATCGCACGGGAAGAGGTCTTCGGGCCGGTTCTCGCGGTGATCCCCTTCGACAGCGAGGACGAGGCGGTTGCCATCGCCAACGCAACCGATTACGGCTTGGCTTCGGCGGTTTGGACCGCCGACCTCAGCCGCGCGCACAGGATGATCAGACGCATCAGGGCCGGCGTCGTCCATGTCAACACCTATGGCGGCGCCGACATCACGGTGCCGCTCGGCGGTGTCAAGCAATCGGGCAACGGCCATGACAAGTCGCTGCATGCCTTCGACAAATATCTGGACCTGAAAACCGCCTGGATCAAACTATGACCGCAGCACAACTCCTTCAGCGCCGGGCACGGCTCCTGGGGCCGAATACCTCGACCTTCTACGACGATCCGGTTCATCTCGTAAAAGGCGAAGGGGTATGGGTATGGGATGCCGACGGCAACCGCTATCTCGACTGCTACAACAACGTGCCCCATGTCGGCCATTGCCATCCCCATGTGGTCGAGGCTATCTGCCGGCAGGCGGCAACCCTGAATACCCATACCCGCTACCTGCATGAGGGCATTCTCGACTATGTCGAGCGCCTGACGGCAACCTTCGATGATCCGCTCTCGACCGCCATCATGACGTGTACCGGATCGGAGGCGAACGACATCGCGCTCAGGATGCTGGAAACCGTCACCGGCAAGCGCGGCGTGATCGCCACCGATCACACCTATCACGGCAATACGGCCATCGTGGCGCAGTTGAGCACGACCAACCGGCCGGGAACCGGCGATGGCGGTTTCGTCCGCCTCGTTCCGGCGCCGGACAGCTACCGGCCGCTGGGCGGCAAGGGCGGCATGGATCATGCGCGGGCTTTTGCACGGAAGGTCGAGGCGGCCATTGCCGAACTCGAGGCATCCGGCCACGGCTTTGCCGGCATCATTCTTTGCCCCGGTTTCGTCAATGAGGGTTTCCCGCAATTGGAACCAGGCTGGCTCGACCCCGCCATCGAGGCGGTCCGGAAAGCCGGCGGCCTCGTGATCGCCGACGAGGTGCAGTCGGGATTTGGCCGCTGCGGGGCGGCAATGTGGTCGCAACGCAGGATTGGAATCCGCCCCGATATCGTGACGCTCGGAAAGCCGATGGGCAACGGCCATCCGGTTGCCGGCGTGGTGACCTCCCCGGATATCATGCACGCGTTCCGCACAGCGTTCCGCTACTTCAGCACGTTTGGCGGCAATCCGGTTTCCTGCGCGGCGGCCAACGCGGTGCTCGATGTTCTTGAAGCCGAGAACCTGGTCGAGAACGCGCGCATCGTCGGCGAATACGCACGCGACGGCTTGCGCAGCCTTGCCGAGAGATATGACTGGATCGGGGACGTTCGCGGCTACGGACTTTTCTTCGGGGCCGAGATGGTAACCGACCGGGCGACGAAGAGCCCGGCGACGCAGTATACGAAACGCGTCGTCAATGCGATGCGCCACCGCGGCGTGCTGATGAATTTTCTCGGCATCCACTACAACACGCTGAAAATCCGCCCGCCAATGCCGTTCTCGAAGGAGCATGCGGACTACATGCTCGAACGGCTCGACGCGGTGCTTGGCGAACTGGGACATCCCGATGGCTGATCCCGTCGACTATCTTGCCGCCTGGGGCCTTGCCGATGCCCCGCACCGGCTGATCGCGCAGCGCGAAAACCGCGTCTACCGGGTGGAAACCGGTGCGGGCCCGGTTGCCTTGCGGCTTCATCGCGCCGGCTATCGCAGCCGCGCCGAGTTGCAATCCGAACTCGACTGGATGGCGGTGCTGGCCCGGGGCGGGCTGCCCGTGCCGGCTCCCGTTCCGGCGCGCGACGGGCGGATGTGCGTCGAAATCGACGGGATCGCGGGCGATGTTCTAAGCTGGATCGACGGCGCTCCGATGGGGATCGACGGACGGCTGGCAAAGCTTGAAGACATGCCCGGAACCTATCGTGCCCTTGGCGCGGCGATGGCCCGGCTCCACGACCTGTCCGATGCCTGGCAGCCTCCGGCCGGCTTCTCGCGGCCCTCCTGGGATGCCGACGGACTGCTTGGCGATGCGCCGTTATGGGGCCGGTTCTGGGACAACCCGCTGTTGAACCCGGATCAGAGAAGGCTGTTCAGCGCGGTGCGCGAGGTGGCGCGGGCCAGACTGTCCGATGCCGATCTTACCGCCGACTACGGTCTCATCCATGCCGATCTTGTTCCCGAAAACGTCATGCTCGGTCCGCAGGGCCTGACGATGATCGATTTTGACGACGGGGGCTGGGGATATCGGAGCTTTGAACTGGCGACGGCGGCCAACCGCACCCTGCGCGAGGATCGGTCCCAGGTGCTTATCGCCGCGCTGCTTGACGGCTATGCATCGCGCCGCGAGATCGCGCCGTCGGAACTCCTGCTGTTTCAGGCATTGCGCGGTTTCACCTATGTCGGATGGATCGTTCCGCGGCTCGACGAGCCCGGCGTATCGCAGCGGGTCGAACGCGTCCTTTCCACGGCAGATCGCCTGGCGAGGAAATTCCTGCAGGAAGACGGAGGGAGCCGTGCCTGACAGAACCATACTGGTGGTCGGTACCTACGACACAAAGGACGACGAGCTGAACTACATTGCCGATGTGATCCGGCGGCAGGGCGGCAGTGTGCTGACGATGGATGTCAGCGTGCTCGGCAATCCGTCCGCACCGACCGATCTGTCGAAGCACGATGTCGCCGAAGCGGGCGGACACACGATCCGAGAGGCGATCGAGGGCGGCGACGAGAACCGCGCCATGCAGATCATGGCGAAGGGCGCGGCGCTGCTCTGCGCCCGGCTCCATGGCGAGGGCCGGTTCGATGCCGTCATGGTGCTTGGCGGTTCGATGGGAACGGATCTGGCGCTCGACGTCTGTTCCGCCCTGCCGATCGGCGTTCCCAAATACATCGTCTCGACCGTCTCCTTCTCGCCGATGATCCCGCCGGACCGGCTGCCGGCCGATGTCCAGATGATCCTCTGGGCGGGCGGGCTCTACGGGCTCAATTCGGTGTGCAGGGCCTCGCTCAGCCAGGCCGCAGGCGCCGTTCTCGGCGCGGCACGAGCGGTCGAGAAGCCCGATCACAGCCGACCGCTGATCGGCATGACCTCGTTCGGCAAAACGGTGCTGCGCTACATGGTTTCCCTGAAACCGGCGCTTGAGGAACGCGGGTTCGAGGTGGCAGTGTTCCACGCCACGGGCATGGGCGGCAGGGCGTTCGAGAGCCTGGCAGCCCAGGGCGCCTTTGCCGCCGTGCTGGATTTCGCGCCGCAGGAGGTCGGCAACCACCTGATGGGTTCGGCGATCAGTGCCGGTGCCGACCGCATGACCCATGCGGGCAGCACGGCGACGCCGCAGATCGTATCGATCGGCTGCTATGATCTTGTCGATCTCGTGGGCTGGCAGCCCGTCCCGCCCAGGCTGGCGGGCCAGGATATCCATGCCCATAACCGGCTGCTGTCCTCCGTCATGATGACCGCCGACCAGCGCCGCGAGATGGCGCGGGCGATGTGCGCGAAACTGTCGTCGGCAAAGGGGCCGGTGAGGCTGGTATTGCCGCTGCGCGGCGGCAATGAATGGGACCGACCGGGCGGACCGTTGTCCGATCCCGATGGCCTTGCCGCCTTCATCGACGAAATCCGCGCACATTGTCCGGAAAATGTCGAGCGGGTCGAAATCGACGCACATATCAACGATCCGGAATTTTCGGAAACCGTGCTTGGAATAGTCGACGGCTGGATTTCCTCCGGCATCATCGCCCGGCTCTAGTGTGGTGAATTTAAAATACGTATCATTCCGGCAGCAGACTTCGAAGCGTATTTCAAATTCAAAAACCACACTAGAATCATAAATTTGCTAGTCACCCTATTGAATCCAAAGTTCGTTATGAGAGTGCTGGCAAATGAGAC
>JAGRLT010000139.1 GCA_020441665.1 Nitratireductor sp. | reverse complement strand
GGTCAGCGACGCCCTGCCGCTGCCCGAATTCATTCCGGGGCTCGGGACGCTGTATGTCGATCCGGCCACCCTTCCGGCCGGTCCGTTCCTGGCCTATGACCACGATGGAAAGCTCTCGGCGACGGTCTATATGACGCCGCTCGAGGACCTTCAGAACGGCATGTCCTTCGACGATCTGAAGATCGGGCTGCACACTGTCTCCAGCGTCGACATCTATTACAATGCCGGCCATCCCGGCGTCGAGCGCCCGCATGCCCATGTCGTGCTGTTCCATGACGAGGGCGCCAAGGCGAGGATCGCCGAATGAAACTGGCGCGAAGGGAGCTTGTCGCGATCGGGGGTGGCCTTGCGGCCGCCCTCTGCCTGCCCGGCAGGCTTCGCGCCATGCCGGTCGAGACCATCGAGATGCAGGGCACCGCAAGGGGCGAACGTATCTGGTTCGAACCGCGCGGCCTGCATGTGCGGCCGGGCACGGTGCTGCGCTTCGTCAACCGCGATGCGGGCAACAGTCATACGGCGACCGCCTATCACCCCGACCTTTACGGCAGGCAGCTCAGGATTCCGCGCGGTGCGACGCCCTGGGACAGCGATTTCCTGCTTCCGGGCGAAGCGTTCGAGGTGGCGCTCCCGGTGGTGGGGGTCTACGACTACTACTGCATACCGCATGAAATGGCGGGCATGGTGGGGCGGATCGTCGTCGGCGATCCGGGCGATCCGGACTGGACCGGGCCGGCGCCGGTGAGCGACGATCTCGAGCCGGAGACCTTCGCAGCCCTGCCGGACGTCGAGGACATCCTCGCCTCGGGCCGTGTCGGCCGGGAGGGGCGATCATGAACGGCCTGCTCAAATCCCGTGGCGAAGGGAGGCATGACGAGCCCGGTCCGCAGGTATCCGAAGCGGAACTGGTCGCGGCGGCCGCCGGCCGATCGGAGGCGGCGGTCCGCGAACTGATCCGCCGCTGCAATCCGCGCCTCTTCCGGGTGGCGCGGGGCATCGTTTCGAGCGATGCCGAGGCTGAGGACGTGGTGCAGGACACCTATCTGACCGCCTTCACCCGTCTCGAAAGCTTTCGCGGCGAGGCCTCATTTTCAACATGGATCACCCGCATCGCCATCCATGCCGCGCTGATGCGCCGCCGCCGGGCACCTCCTGAAGAGGAATACGATACCGTGAACGAACAAGACATGCCGCATATCCTGCCGTTTCCCGGCCGGTTGCCGGAGACGGTCGAGGCCGCGTTCGGGCGCCGGCAATTGCGCGGCCTGCTCGAAGAGGCGGTGGCCGATCTTCCGCCGGAGCTGCGACTGGTGTTCCTTCTGAAGGAAGCAGAAGGCATGAACCTGAGGGAAATCGCCCGGGTTCTGGAACTCAATCCCCTGACCGTGAAGACACGGCTCTTTCGCGCAAGGCGGCGCCTCAAATCCTGGCTGGAACATCGGTTGCAGGGCGGGTTCGAGGCGATCTTTCCGTTCGACGGCCAACGCTGCGTCGCTATGGCGGATCGGGTGGTAAAGTGCCTGGCGGAGGCCGGCGGTTCGGATATGCGAGATTAGGGCCTTTCAGGCACAGCCTGCTTCAAGCGGTGCCTTCCAGGCTGTGCCGGGCCTGCGCGATCATGTCGGCCAGCCGCGCGGCGGCAGGCGGGACATCGCCAATGGCGCCGGCGCCCTGTCCGGCATAGAGGGCCATCGCCTCGAGATCGCCGGTCGTGGTGCGCAACGGCGAATCCGTGCTGAAGCGCAGCCGCGGCTGATCGCCGTCCCAGGCGATGGCCTCGCGCGGCAGGCTGTCGGGGTCGTGGCCCAGATACCTGCCGGCCAGCACCTCGGTCACGCTGTTGGTGATCACCCGTACCGCGGCCCCTTTCGGCCAGTTCAGGACGAAGACATCGGTCAGCACCGTGTCGTCGCCCGTGGCGGCAACGATGCGGGATTTGTGGTAGGGATGGGCGAAGGATTCCTCGGTCGCCAGAAAGGCCGTTCCGCAATGCACGCCGCTGGCGCCGATCGTCAACGCGGCGGCGAGACCCTCGCCGGTCGTGATCCCGCCCGAGACGACGACCGGCAGTTCGGTCTGTGCGAGGATCTGCCCGGCCAGCCGGAAGGCGGGGCTTCGGCCGTGAACGTGACCTCCCGCCTCGACGCCCTGCGCGATGATCACATCCGCACCGGCCTCTTCGGCGAGCCGCGCCGCCTCGAGCGTGCCGACCTGGTGCAAGACCAGGCAGCCGGCATGCTTGACGCGGGCCACCACATCCGGCAGCACGTCCCAGAAGAAGCTGAAGGCGGTGACACCGAGATCGAGGCAGCAGGCGATCTGCGCGTCGAGCAGGCCCGGTTCCGTTGCCGCCGGGATCAGGTTGACGGCAAAGGGCCGGTCGGTTGCTTGCCGCATCGCGGTGACCTCCTCGGCGATCAGGCCGGGGGCTTCGCGCACCATGCCCAGCATTCCATAGCCGCCCGCATTGGCCACCGCCGACGCCAGCTCCCAGTGGGAAACGCCGCCCATGCCAGCGAGCAGAATGGGGACCTCGCATCCCAGCAGGTCGCAAAGCGGTGTCCGCAGCGAAATCTCATCCTTCCGGCCCGTCATGCGCATGCCTCCCCTTCAAGCCATCGGCGCAGATAGCCGCGCAGCACGACGGCATTGTTGTGTTCCTCGTCCCTTGCGGCGTAGAGCAGGGTGACGACGCCTTCCCGTGCATGTCCGGCAAGCGTCCGCACCAGGGCATCCCGGTCCGCGAGTTCCGCCTCATAGCGCGTGGCGAAATCCTCCCACCGGCCGGGATCGGCATGAAACCAGTGGCGCAAGGCTTCGCTCGGCGCGATGTCCTTGCACCAGTCGAAAAGCCGGGCACGATCCTTCGCCATGCCGCGCGGCCACAGACGATCGACGAGGATCCGCCTGCCGTCTGAAATACGCGCCGCGCGATAGATCCGCTTGACGCGGATGCGCTCGACAGGCGCGTCGGGAACGGGCGGTCTTGGCGGCATCGGCTTTCCTGTCTCTCAGCGTCGCCCGTCATGTCTAGCGTGTTTCGATGCAGCGGGTAAGACTTGCGGGATCCTGCGGCGGCGTCGGTTTCGTCATGTCGGTATTCTCCAGTCAGACAAAGGCCAGTCAGGCAAAGGCCAGTCAAACAAAGGAAGGAACGGTTCGGGGCTTTGCCTCCTCCACCGCCATGTGCAGCGAGCGGGCGATCCGCTCGGCGCGGTCGACGACATAGGCGGCGCCCTCGGGCGGGCAGGTCTCCATCGCGGTCTCGCGGAACAGCGCCAGCCAGCGCTCGAAGTGATGCCATTCAACGGGCAGGCCAACATGCGCCGGCATCGGGGCGCCGTGATAGCGGCCGGTCATCAGCGCGACCGAAGACCAGAAGGCCACCATGCGTTCGAGATGCGGGCCCCAGTCGGAAATCCGGGCGTCGAAGATCGGGCCAAGCAGCGCATCCGCGCGCACCTTGTCGTAGAAACGGTGCACCAGATCGGCCAGCTTCGCCTCGCTGAGCCCGGTCCGCGCCATGAGCTCGGCGGTAATCTGCGGGCGGGCGGACAGGGTTGCGGACTCGTCGGGCGGCATGAGCGTCTCCGCTGTTTGGGCTTGACCTCCGTCATATATTCATGAATAGGTATTGTAAATACTTATTCAGTCAACCGACGGGGTTTCATGCGTCTCACTTCCTTCACCGATTACGGGCTGCGAATGCTGATGCGGATGGCCAGCGCGCCCGGCCAGGTCTTCTCGACCGCCGATCTGGCTGAGGAGTTCAGGCTGCCGCGCAACCATCTGACCAAGATCATGCAGCAGCTCGCGCGGGGCGGGATTGTCGAAACCCGGCGGGGCGGCGGCGGCGGAGCGGTGCTGTGCCGCGACGCCTCCGACATTCGGCTCGGCGACGTGGTGCGGCTGCTCGAACAGGGGCAGGCGCTGGTCGAGTGTTTCGGGCCGGATGGCGGCGAGTGCACCATCGATGGCTGCTGTCGCCTCAAGGCGAGGCTGCGCCATGCCGAGGCGAGGTTCATCGAGGATCTGAACCGGTCGACACTGGCCGAGATCGCCCTGCCAGACCGGGTGGCGGCATGAGGCGGAAAGGCTGGACATCATGACCGTGTCGCTGAGTGTCGCCGAACGCCAGATCGGCCTTCTTCTGTCGGTCCTGCTCGCCCTGATGGGCCTTGCCATGGCCGCCGCCGCGCGCCATGGCGTCATGGCCGTGCACGGTTTCATGGCGCTTGGGCTCGGGGTCGGCTTGGCTTTCGTGGTGGGCGGCGCGATTTACGCTCCCGAGCCCCCGGCTGACCGGCTGCGCCGCTACTACGATGCGCCGACGCGGTTCGGCATCACGATGACGCTGATCTGGGCGATGATCGGCATGGTGGCCGGCGTCTGGGTCGCCGCGCTGCTCTACTGGCCCGAGGCGACGCCGCTCTGGCCCGCGACCAGCTTCGGCCGGTTGCGGCCCGTGCATACGACCGGCATCATCTTCGGCTTTGGCGGCAATGCGCTGATCGCCACTTCGCTCTACGTCCTGCAACGCACCTCAAGGGCACGGCTGGCCGATTCCGTCAGCCCCTGGGTGGTGCTGATCGGCTTCAACCTGTTCTGTGCCTGGGCGGTTTCCGGCTATCTGATGGGCTCGACCCAGTCCAAGGAATATGCCGAGGCCGAGTGGTATGCCGATCTCTGGCTGGTGGTGATCTGGATTACCTATTTCGTTCTCTACCTGCGCACGCTGGCGCGCCGCAACGAGCCGCATATCTATGTCGCCAACTGGTATTATCTCGCCTTCATCCTGGTCGTGGCGATGCTGCACATCGTCAACAACCTCGCTCTGCCGGTACGGCTCGGTTCGGCCGAGAGCTTCCCGATCTGGTCGGGCGTACAGGACGCGATGGTGCAATGGTGGTACGGCCACAATGCGGTGGCCTTCTTCCTGACCGCCGGCTTCCTCGGCATGCTGTACTACTTCCTGCCGGTGCGGTCGGGTCGGCCGATCTGGTCCTATCGGCTGTCCATCGTCAGCTTCTGGGGCATCACCTTTTTCTATATCTGGGTCGGCTCGCACCATCTGCACTATACCGCGCTGCCCTATTGGGCGCAGACGCTGGGCATGACCTTCTCGGTGATGCTGCTGGTGCCGAGCTGGGCGTCGGCCGGCAATGCCATCGCCACGCTCAACGGCGCCTGGCACAAGGTGCGCGAAGACGCCACGCTGCGCTTCATGTTCGTGGCGGCGGTTTTCTACGGGCTGTCGACCTTCGAAGGCTCGTTTCTCGCCATCCGGCCGGTCAACTCCCTCAGCCACTATACCGACTGGACCGTCGGCCATGTCCATGCCGGCACGCTGGGATGGGTGGCGATGATCGTTTTCGGCGCGATCTACACCCTGGTGCCGCAGCTTTCGGGGCAAACCGACATGGCCTCCCCCCGCGCGGTGGAATGGCACTTCTGGCTCGCCGTCACGGGAACGCTGGTCTACGTCATCTCGATGTGGAACGCCGGCATCACCCAGGGGCTGATGTGGCGGACCTATGATGAGAACGGCGCGCTGTCCTACAGCTTCCTGCAATCGGTTCAGGCGATGGCGCCCTATTACCTGCTGCGCACCATCGGCGGAGCACTGTTCCTTGCCGGCGCGGTGATCTGCGCCTGGAACTGCCGCGCGACGATGCGGCAGGCGACCGGCGAGGCGACCGACCGACCGCTTGTCGCGCAGCCGGCGGAGTGATGTCATGCTGAGGCTGCACTACAATCTGGAAAAGGTCTCGATGGGTCTCGTTGCGGCGATCATCGCCGCCGCCTCGATCGGCGGGATCGTCGAGATCGCGCCGCTCTTCACCATCGACGAGACGGTCGCCGTGCCGAAGGATCTTCGCCCGCTCACGCCGCTGGAACTGGCCGGGCGCGAAATCTATATCCGCGAGGGCTGCTATGCCTGCCACAGCCAGATGGTGCGCAGCCTCGCCGACGAGATCGACCGCTACGGGCCGTATTCGCAGGCCGGCGAATCGGCCTATGATCATCCGATGCTCTGGGGGTCGAAGCGGACCGGGCCGGACCTCGCCCGCCTCGGCGGCAAATATTCCGACGCCTGGCATGTGGCCCACCTGAAGAACCCTCGCGCCGTGGTGCCGGCCTCGATCATGCCGGCCTATCCCTGGCTTGAGGAACCGCTCGATACCGAATTGCTGCCGGATTCGCTTGCCACGCTGGCGCGCCTCGGAGTGCCCTATGACGATGCCATGATCGCGCGGGCCGAAACCGACGCGCTGGCCCAAAGCCGCCCCGACGGCGACGGGGCGGATGGATTTCTCGAACGCTATGGCGAACGGCCGGCAATCCGCAGCTTCGACGGCGATCCGTCCCGGCTGACGGAGATGGACGCGCTGGTGGCCTATCTGCAATCCCTCGGCACGCAGACGAACGCGCCCTATGAAGTTCTTGCGGAGGGTGGGCAATGACCCACGATCTGCTGGTCTACCTGTCGAAGACCGTCGGCCTGATCTGGCTGATGGGCTTCTTCGTTGTCGTCATCATCCGTGCCTACAGTCCGGCGCGCCGCACGACATACGAAGCCGCCGCTCGATCGATCCTTCCTGACGGGGAGGATGCGCAATGAGCGATCCGCATACCCGCGAAGTCGACCCCGTCACCGGCCACGACACCACCGGCCATGACTGGAACGGCATCAAGGAACTGAACACACCCTTCCCCAGACTGGTGATCTGGGCGCTGGTCCTGACCTTCGCCTATTCGGTGATCGCCTGGGTGCTGCTGCCGGCATGGCCGCTGGGCCGCGACTACACGCGCGGGCTGTGGGGGCTCGATCAGGGAGCGGAGGCGGTCACCGGCTATCGCGAACTGGCGACGGAGCGGCAGGACTGGCTGACGCGTCTTACCAACCCCGATCTTGCCGCGCTCGGGTCCGACGCCGCGCTGATGGCGGTCGCCATGCCGGCTGCGCGGCGGTTGTTCGAGGACAATTGCGCCGCCTGCCACGGCGCCACCGGCCAGGGGGGACCGGGCTTTCCCGTGCTTTCCGACGAAACCTGGCTGTGGAGCGGTGATCCCGAGGAAATCGCCACGACGATCCGTCATGGCATCAATGCCGACGACCCGGACACGCGCCTTGGCGAGATGCCCGCCTTCGACTGGATGGAGCGTTCCGATCGAACCGTGCTGGCACGGTTCGTCGCGGGTCTGCGCGACGGCACGGCTGACGCACAAAGCCCGGCGGCACAGCTCTTTGCCGACAATTGTGTCGCCTGCCATGGAGAGGGCGGGCAGGGCGGTCTCGGTGTCGGCGCGCCATCGCTGACCGACCGGGCGGTGATCTACGGTCAGGATCCGGCCACGGTGATGGAAACGCTGCGACAGGGTCGCCATGGGGTGATGCCGGCATGGGCGGGCCGGCTGTCGGAGGCCGAAATCAACCTGCTGGCGCTCTATGTCGCCCGGCTCAGACACGGCGCGGAGCCGGCGACGCAATGAGCCCGCAGATGCAAAAACGCCTGGCTGTCGCCGGCGCCATCGCGGTCGCCGCGCTGTTCATCGTGGCCAATGCGCATTTGCTGGCGGTGGCGATGCGATCGCAACCCGATTGCGTGGCGGCCATGGGCGCGATGCCCGCCAAGCGCGCCTGCTGAAAGGAGACGGACCATGCTGGAACCCCTCCCCACCCTTCGCAAGCCGGATCGCCCGGCCGCCGCCTTCGCGCGCAGCCTGCCGGCATCCGCCGCCTTCGACTGGCTTGCCGGCGGCTGGCGCGATCTTTGGGCCGCACCGTGGCCCAGCCTTGCCTATGGATTGTTTCTGACACTGGTTTCCTATGCGGTGCTCTGGGCGCTTCAGGCCAGCCACATGCTCTATCTGGCGCTGCCGGCGGTCTCGGGCTTCCTCATCGTCGGACCGTTCCTGGCCATCGGCCTGTATGAAAAGAGCCGCCGCCAGGCGGATGGCCAGTCCATCGCGCTGTCGGACATGCTGACCTTCCGCCCCGCCTCCGGCGCGCAACTGGCCTATGCCGGCCTGCTGCTCGGCCTTCTCATCCTTTTCTGGCTGCGGGCGGCGGACCTGCTTTATGCGCTCTTCTTCGGGCTGACCCCGTTTCCCGGTGCCGCCGATGCGCTGATCAACGCCTTCACGACGCCGCAGGGATGGGCGCTGATCGCCACGGGCACGCTGGTAGGGGGGCTGTTCGCCGCCTTCGCCTTCGCGATCAGCGTGTTTTCGGTTCCCATGCTGGTGTCGCGGCGGACCGACGCCCTGACGGCGATGGGGCTGAGCTTCGCCATGACGGTTCAAAACCTCAAGCCGATGCTTGCCTGGGGAGCCGTCGTGGCGGCCGGCCTGGCGCTGTCGCTTCTGACCGGCCTTGTCGGACTGATCATCCTCTTTCCGGTTCTCGGGCACGGTACCTGGCGGGCCTACACCGCCATTGCCGGTGCTTCGTCCTCGACCTCCGGCCTGAGTTCGCGCGCCGAGATGAAGGTGTAGAACATCGGCACGACGAACAGCGTGAACAGGGTGCCGATCAGGATGCCCGAGAAGATCACCAGCCCCATGGAATGGCGCGCCGCCGCGCCGGCGCCCGACGACAGGATCAGCGGCACGACGCCAAGCGCCATCGCCGCGGTGGTCATCAGGATCGGCCGCAGCCTGACCTTGGCGGAGGCGATGATGGCGTCGCGCCGGGACAGGCCGCGCGCCGCGCGCTGCTGGTTGGCGAACTCGACCAGCAGGATGCCGTGCTTGGTAATCAGCCCGATCAGCGTGATCAGCCCGATCTGGGTGTAGATGTTCAGCGTGCCGAGGCCGAGATTGAGCGGCACGATGGCGCCGAAAATCGACAGCGGCACCGCCATCATGATGATCAGGGGATCGCGGAAACTCTCGAACTGGGCGGCGAGCACCAGATAGATCACCACGATGGCCATGATGAAGGCGATGAGGATCGTGTTGCCCTGTTCCTTTTCCAGCCGCGACTGGCCCGAATAGTCGATGAAGAAGCCGTCCGGCAATTCCGCCTGTGCGATCTCCTCGATCGCCCGCAGGCCGTCGCCGGTCGTCACGCCGGGTAGCGGCAGTGCCGAAATGGTCGCCGCGTTGAGCTGGTTGAACTGCTCGATCGAGGCTGGTGAAGCCGCGGTGGAGACCGAGGTCACCGCCGACAGCGGCACCATTTCGCCGGTCGCGCTGCGTACGAAGAAGTCGCCGAGGTTTTCGGGGTTTTCGCGGTAGCTCCGGCGCACCTGCGTGATGACATCGTAGCTGTTGGAATCGCGGTCGAACTGGGCAATCGAGCCGCCGCCGACCAATACGCCGAGCGTCGTGCCGACCTGGCTTGCGGGAATGTTGAGTGCTGCGGCGCGCTCGCGGTCGACGGCGACCGTCACCTGCGGCGCGTCGAAGGCGAGCGAGTTCTGCACGACGATGAAGCGGCCGGAAGCCTCCGCCTTGCGGCGAACCTCCTCCGCCACCTCGTAGACCTGGCTCGGGCTGCCGGTCGACTGGACGATCATCGAGATCGGCAGGCCGCCACCGGCGCCCGGCAGCGAGGGCGGGGCGAAGACCAGCGCCTGGACGCCGGTCACCGGGGCGAGCCGCGCCTGGATATCAGCCTGGATTTGCTTCTGCGACCGGTCGCGTTCGGCCCAGTCGTCGAACGCCCATACCGCGATGCCGGTATTGGTCTGGCCACCGAAGCCGGCGATCGAGAAGCTGGCCTCCAGTTCCGGCAGATCCTCGGTCAGGCTCCGCATCTGGTTGACATAGAGGCTGGTATACTCCGTCGTCGCATAACGCGGCGCGCTGATCAGCGAGAACAGGGCGCCGCGGTCCTCCTCGGGGGCCAGTTCGGTGGAGGTTTTCAGGAAGAGAAAGCCGGTCAGCGCAATGAGCGTGATGACGATCATCAAGGTGATTGGCCGGTATTTCAGCGACCCGCCGACGAGCTTTTCGTAACCGTTTTCGATCCGCTCGAAGGTTCGGTCGACGATTTTCTGGAACCGGCTTCCGCCGTCATGCGACAGCAGCCTGGCGCTCATGGCGGGCGTGATGGTCAGGGCGACGACGCCCGAAATCACCACCGCTCCGGCAAGCGTGAAGGCGAATTCCCTGAACAGCGAGCCGGTCAGGCCTCCGGTGAAGGCAAGCGGCGCGAAGACGGCGGCCAGCGTGATCGTCATGGCGACGACGGCACCGGCGATCTCGCGCATGCCGGCAAACGCCGCCTGTCGGGCGGTCATGCCTTCCTCGATATGGCGATGGATGTTCTCCACCACCACGATGGCGTCGTCGACCACCAGGCCGATGGCCAGCACCATGGCGAGCAGGGACAGCAGGTTGATCGAATAGCCCATCGCCAGCAGCAGGGCGCAGACGCCGATCAGCGACAGCGGTATGGTGACGATCGGCATCAGCACCGAGCGGAACGAGCCGAGGAACAGCAGGATCACCACCACGACGATGGCCACCGCCTCGGCGATGGTCTTGAAGACTTCCGCGATGGAAGCGCTGATCGCCTCGGTCGCATTGTAGACGACGTTCATCTCCATGCCCTGCGGCAGGGTGGCCTGGATCTGCGGGACTTCGGCGATGACCGCGGCAGCCGTGTCGAGCGGGTTGGCGGCCGGCGTCGGGAAGACGCCGATGAAGGTGCCCAGCTTGCCGTTGAACTGCACCACCGTATCGGTGTTCTCGGCAGCCAGTTCGATGTCGGCCACGTCGCGCAGCCGCACCACCTCGTCGCCGCTCGACCTCAATGGCAGCGTGCCGAAGGCTTCGGGCGTGCGCAGCGTCGTTTCCGTGGTGATCGAATAGGTGACGTACTCGTTCTTCGTCTTGCCCGGCGCCGACAGGAAGTTGGCCTGGTTGATGGCGCCGACGACCTCGGCCGCGGTCACCCCGCGTGCCGCCAGACGCACCGGATCGATCCATACGCGCATCGAATAATTGGCCGCGCCCATGACCTGGATTTCCGCCACGCCCTCGATGGTGGACATGCGTGGCCGGATGACGCGCTCGATATATTCGGTGAGCTGCTCCGCCGTCATGTTGGGGTTCTGCATCGCGATGTACATGATCGCGAATTGCTGTCCGGTTCCCTTGACGATGGTCGGATCCTGCGCGTCCTCCGGCAGCTTCCCGCGCACCTGCTGCACCTTCGACATGACCTCCGTCAGGGCCACGTCCGGATCGGAGCCGAGCTTCATCTGCACGGTGACCACGCTGGCCGATGGACGGCTTTGCGAGGTGACGTAGTTGATGTTCTCGGTGGTGGCGACGGCGGCCGCGATGGGCGAGGTGACGAAGCCCTGGATCAGGTCGGGCGCCGCGCCCGGATAGACCGTGGTGATGGTGATCACGGTTTCCTCGACCTTCGGGTATTCGCGTACCGCAAGGTTGAAGATGCCCTGGAAGCCGAGCAGCAGGATCAGCAGCGCGAAAACGGTCGAAAGAACCGGTCGCCGGATGAAGAGCGCGGAGATATTCATGATCCGTCGGCTTTCGCAGTCGTCGGCTGCACCGCATTGTTGACGGTGACGCGCGCGCCGTTGGACAGCCGGCTCTGTCCGGCATTGACCACCGCGTCGCCGGCGGTCAGCCCGTCGAGGATCTCCACCGTTCCCTCGGAGCGCCTGCCGGGCTTGACGAAAACCTGTTCGACGGTGCGTTCCGGTTCGGCGCCGCCCTCGGCACTACCGGTGCGGATACGATAGACATAGTCGCCATAGAGGCTCGCGACGAGCGCGGTCTGGGGAATGACCACTACCTCGTCTTCCGCCGGCAGTTCGACCCTGATGCGCACGAACTGGCCCGGATTGAGCTGGCCTTGCGGATTGGCGATCTCGGCGCGAACCGAAACCAGCCGCGTCGCCGGATCGATCTTCGGATCGATGCCGGTGATCTTGCCGGCAAAGGGGAGGTCGTCTTCGGAAAGGCCGAGCCGGACCGGCTGGCCGATGGCCAGGACGCCGAATTGCTGTTCGGGAACGGTGAAGTTGGCGTGCATCGTCTGAAGATCCTGCAACGTCGCCACCACCGTTCCGGGCGTGACATACTGGCCAAGATCGATCTGCGGAATGCCGATCGTTCCGGCAAACGGCGCATACAGCCGCTTCTGGTTCAAAACCGCCTGCAGCTTGGCGACCTGCGAGGTCGATGTCGTGGCGGCGGCCTGGGCTGAATCAAGGGCCGATTGCGAGCCGACGCCACGGCTGCGCAGTTCCTTCGCCCGTGCCAGCGCCTGTTCGTTCAGTTCCAGTTGCGATTGCGCCGCCGCGAGATCCGCCTGCTGCACCTCGTCGTGAAGCCGCACCAGAATATCGCCCTGCCTGACGCCTTCATTGGCGGAAAACAGGACTTCCTTGACCACGCCGGCCACTTCCATCGTCAGGTCGACGCCGTTCGCGGCATTGACCGTTCCGATGGCGCGCACCGTGGATCGCCATGTCATCGCCTCGACATCGGCCGTCGAGACCGTCACCGGCGGGCGCTGCATGTTGGCAAAAAAGTTCTCGATCGCCTGATCGCGGAACAGGTTGAAGCCTACCAGGCCGCCGCCGACCACGGCAAGCAGGATGAGCGCGATGATGAATCTCTTGATCATGGCAAAGGCGTCCGTTGTCGTTCTTTCGCGGCCGCAGAACCCCCTGGCGCAAGAAGGTTGCGGAGCCGCGAACTTTACTGTACCGTCTGGACGGTAAAGTCAATGGGGGGAATGGAGATGGCACGGCGTGGGACGTCCCGGGACCGGATCCTGAGAGCCGCATCCGAACTGGCCTTCAAGGAAGGCGCCGCCCATCTGTCGCTCGATGCGGTCGCCGCCCGTGCCGGCGTCTCCAAGGGCGGGCTGCTTTACAACTTTCCCAACAAGGTGGCGCTGATGCGCGCGCTGGTCCAGCAGTATCTGGACGAGTTCGGGGCGGAACTGGAGTCGGCCGGCGAGAAGGGCGGCGGAGAGCGTCTCGCCGCGCGGTATCTGGAGGTCGCCATGGAGCATCTTGAGGAAAGGACGCGGGCGTCGTCCGGCCTGCTGGCGGCGCTGGCGGAGGATCCGGAGCTTCTTGCTCCCGTAAAGCGCTTCAACCGGCAACTCGTCGACCGCATGAAGAGCGGCTCGGCGGATGCCGGCGCCGTCCTGATACTCTTCCTGGTGCTGGAGGGCCTGCGCGCCCAGCGCGTTTTTGGCACCGAGATTCTCGATGAAGACGAGCAGCGCATCGTGCTGGAAAGAACCGTCTCCCTCATGGCGGCCAATGGTCCGTCGCCATGACGGACCTGCTGGCATCGCAGTGCTTGCTTCGGGCCGGATCGGGGCGCGGCGGCCGGTATCGCCGGCTGCGTCAGTAGCCTTCTTGCGGGATCCACTATGGCTTCGGACGTGCCCGTCGCCTCGATCGGTGTGAGCGGCGGACAGCGTGTGTGAAGACGCGGGAGAAACGGCGATCAGTACCCCCGTGCGGCGTCGGCGAGATCCTCGCAGGTGCCGGTTTCCTCGAAGGTCTTCAGGTTCGCCGCAATCAGGCCGGCGCCGGTGAGCGGATCGATCTGCGAGGCGACGTGCGGGGTGACCGTGATGGCGGGGTGGCCCCAGAATGGGTGATCGGCGGGCAGGGGCTCCTGATGGAAGACGTCGAGCGTGGCCTGCTTGATATGCCCGCTGTCCAGCGCCGCGAGAAGGTCGTCATCGACCAGATGGGGACCGCGGGCGCAGTTGATGATGCAGGCACCGGCCGGCAGCCTGGCGAACAGTTCCGCGTTCAGGACGCCGGCCGTCCTGTCGGTGAGCGGCAACAGGTTCACCAGGATGTCGCAGCCGGCGAGAAAGCTGTCGAACTGGTCGGCTCCGGCATAGGTGTCGACGCCGGGGATCGTCTTGGCGGATCTCGACCATCCGCGCGCGCTGAAGCCCAGGCCCGCCACCGTCGTGGCGGCGGCGGCGCCGAGATTGCCGAGCCCCATCACGCCGACGGTGCGGTTGGGGGCGACCGGGACCACGATGGCATGCCAGTCCCGTTCGGCCTGGGCACGAAGCTGCCGCGGCATGTCGCGGTGGTGGCGCAACACATGAAGCGCCACGTATTCGCGCATGCGCTGGGTCAGATCCGCGCCCACCGTACGGATGATCGGCACGCCCAGGGGCAATTGTTCATCGGCCAGAACGTGGTCGATGCCGGCGCCGATGGAGACGATGGCCTTGAGGTTGGGGAACCTCGCCATATCCCCCGTGCGCGGCCGCCAGACGACCGCATAGGAGACATCCTCGGGTTTCGCGACGGCAGACATGGACTCGACGGTCCAGCCGGGAAGGCGTTCCTGTAGTACTTTCACCCACCAGTCTGTCTTTTCGGCAAGCGGGAGATGGACGGCGACGGTCATGTATGTTCCTCTGGGGTTAGAGCATTTCCACCGGCATTTGAGCGATCCGATCTTCGGTGGAAAGGCTCCCGGTTGATCAGGTGCGGATGATGAATTTCAAGCAGCTCGAAGCATTCTACTGGCTCAGCCAGTTTCAGAACTACCGCCAGACGGCGGAGTTTCTCGGGCTGACGCAGCCGGCGGTGTCGGCGCGGGTGCAGTCGCTGGAACGGGATCTGGGCAAGACGCTGGTCGACCGCGATGCCCCGGTGTTCAGCCTGACCGATCAGGGCATGGAGATCGCCGAGTTCTCGCTGCAGTTCCTCAACCTGCGGGAGGCGATGAATGCCCGCCTTCTCGACAAGCAGAAACAGCGGCTGTCGGTGGGGCTGGTGTCCATGCTGGCCTTCACCTGGGGGCCGAGAATGCTGGCCGCGATGCGCGAACGGCATCCCGAACTGGTCATCGACATCTATTCCGGCTCGGACTTCCAGCTTCGCCGTTTCGTTCTGGCCGGTACGCTCGACGTCGCCTTCAGCGCCAGCGGAGAGCGTGTCGCGGAGGCGGATTTCGCCACCCGGTTCGAGGTCGGATGGGTCGTGCGCCCCGATGTCATCGCGGGATACGAGTTGCCGATGAGCCCTGAAACGCTGCGGGAACTGCCGCTGGTCCTCTATCCGAAGACTTCGCCGCTGTTCAACCCCGTGGCCGAGTATATCGACGAGATGCATGCGCCGATGGCGCCGCGTCACTACGGCAATTCGATGGCCACGATATGCGAGCTTCTGCGCAACGGCTATGGCGCCTCGGCGCTCGCGCTGACCGCGCTTGAGCGCGATCTCGCCTCGGGGCGGCTGATGCGGATACCCGTGACCGAGGGTATCGCGCCGCTCAAGGTCGCCTGCACCTATACAAACCGCGCGCGCCGCCGGCAGGTGGCCGATCTGCTCGCCATTGCGCGTGAGGCCGCACAGGTCTGGTGTGCTGAACATCCCGACTATACCTCGTTCTGCGAGACGCCCTGACGGTCAGGCGTCAAGCCTGGCCTGTACCATCTTGCTGGCGCCCGATATCTCGCCCAGATGGGTGCCGGCCGTGACCTTCGCCTCGTTGATGCGGCCGCGTTCGGTCTTCAACTCGCCCTCGGCGATCACCTCGTCCAGATCTTCGGGCGCAATGAACAGAACGCCGCAATCATCCGCCAGCACAGCATAGCCGGGCAGCACCGCCGCGCCGCCGATGCTGACCGGCACGTTGAAGCCGCCGCCGGTATTGTAGAGCCGCGTCGTCACCGGGGAAGCGCCGCGCGACCACATCGGGAAATCCTGTTCCTCGATCTCCAGCGTGTCGGTGTGCGGGCCGTCGACGCAGCCGCCCGAAAGACCGATCATCGCGGCCATGCGGGTCACGCCGCCGCCCCAGCAGGCGTATTTCGTATCACCCAGACGGTCGACGGCAAGGAAATAGCCCGGGCCGCACTGGCTGAGGCAATGGTGAAGCAGGGTGGAATCAAGGCCGGGAATGGCCAGCGTCGCCACGGTCGCGGCGACCACCTTGCCGCGCAGGACCGGCTGGATGGCGGGGGCGGCGAAGCCGAAATGGTAGAAATGGCCGATCGTGGCGGTTTCCAATTTGGCCAGCCGGTCCAGCTTGTCCTGCGGGATCGGCGCGGGCATGGGGTTCAGCTTGTAGACGAGGTTTGACATGAGGCTCTCTTATTTCGTTGGTCCGAGAATGAGGTCGGGAAGGAAGGTGACGACCTGCGGCACATAGGTGAGCAGGAGCAGCACGGCGAAGAGCGGGACAAGCATCGGCAGCACCGCCATCGTCACCCGTTCGAACCGCACACGGCCGACCTCGGAGACGATGTATAGGCCGATGCCCATGGGCGGCGTCGCGATGCCGATCAGCAGGCCGAGCTGGATGATGATGCCGAAGTGGACCCGGTCGATGCCGTAGGCATCGATGAGCGGCAGCAGGGTCGGCACCAGGATCAGCTTGGCGGGCACACCCTCGACCACGCAGCCGACCAGTAGGATGAAGACCAGCAGAAGCGCGAGGAAGACGTTCTTGTCCTCGGTCAGTGAGAAGGTCCAGGCGGCGAGCTTCTGCGGCGTCTGGTCGATCGCCAGAAGCCAGCCCATCGCGATCGAGAAGGCGATGATGATCATGATCACCGCCGTCATCATCGCGGTGTCGGAAAGCGCCTGGCAGAAATTGCGCAGGGTGAGCTCGCGATACCAGATGCCGATGCCGATGCAGTAGAGGCAGGCGAGGACCCCGGCCTCGGTCGCGGTGACGAAGCCGAACATGATCGAGCCGAGGATGATCGCCGGCGCCACAAGCGCGAGGAAACCGTGGCGCGCGGTGGCGACAACCTCGCGCGCGCTGGCGCGGGGCTGGGTGGGGAAATCCTCGAACTGCGCGCGGATGCGGATGTAGAGCATCAGCGCCAGACCGACGAGGATGCCGGGGATAAGGCCGGCGATGAACATCCGCTCGATCGACTGCTGTGCCAGGAACGCATAGAGCACCAGGCCGATCGATGGCGGGATCAGCGGGCCAATGACGGAGGAAGCGACGGTGATGGCGGCGGCGAAGTCGGGCTTGTAGCCGCTTTCGCGCATCGCCTTGATCTCAATGGCGCCCAATCCCGCGCAATCGGCCACGGCAGCGCCGGAAATGCCGGCGAAAATCATCGATGACAGCACGTTCACCTGGGCCAGCCCGGCCTTCAGGTGGCCGACAAGGGCGTTGGCGAAGGCGAAGATGCGCTCGGTCACGCCGGTCGCATTCATCAGGTTCCCGGCCATGATGAAGAAGGGTACGGCGGTGAGGGACGCCTTGTTCACCCCTTCCAGCATCT
>JAGRLT010000138.1 GCA_020441665.1 Nitratireductor sp. | reverse complement strand
CGTCTTCGCCAATCTGTGGAAGCTGCGCCCGCAGCCGATGCGCGCCTTTTCCGCCAGCGTTCCCTTCGGCCAGATGGATATCGAAAAGGTGCTGGAGGTGTTTCTGCCGTCGACCTATCCGCGAACCTTCGGGGAATTGTCCGTCCCGCTGAAGATCACCGGCACGGATTATTACGGCAATGCGCTCAAGGTCATCGAGACGGGCGACCTGCGCAAGGCGGTGGCGGCCTCGGCAGCCATTCCGGTGGTCTTCGTCCCCGTCGTCATCGACGGTTGCGTGCTGATCGATGGCGGTATCAACAACCCGCTGCCCTTCGACCTGCTCGATGGGCAAAGGCACCGCATCGTCGCGGTGGATGTGGTCGGCCTTCCCCAGGGCACGCCCGGCAAGCTGCCCTCACGCATCGATTCGGCCTTTGGCGCCAGCCAGTTGATGATGCAGTCGATCACCGCGCTGAAGCTGAAAGCCAGTCCGCCCGATCTCTTCCTGCGGCCCAGGGTCGATGCCTACCGGGTGCTCGACTTTCTGAAAGTGCGCGAAATCCTGGCCGAGACGGCCCCCATCTATGACGAGGCGCGGCGCGGCCTGGAGCGGTTGCTGGAGGCTGAAACCATCACCGGCTGAGTGGCTAAAGCCCCGCGCCACGGCCCGAGGAGAAGGGCGAATTGGCGATCGGCGGCACATAGACGCTGATGCCGTCCTTTGCCGCCTGGTGCGGCAGTTTGCGCAACACCCGGAAGCAGACGACGAGGGCAAGGATGCCGAACACCGCGCCGCCAAGCCCCCAGCCGATGACGATGCCTTCCGCGCCCCAGCGGCTGCCGAAATGGGCGAAGGGGATGACGCCGAGCGTCGCTCTTCCCCAGTTGAAGAAGGTCGAATGGATCGGGTGGTCGAGATTGTTGAAGGCCGCGTTGGCGACGAACAGGAAGCCGGTGAAGATCTGCGTTCCGGCGACAAGATAGCAGAACACCTCGATCATCTGCCGGGCATCGCCATCGGCGCTGAAAACCAGCGTGATCGGCGTTTTCAGCAGGGCGAGCAGCGCCCACATGGCGATGACATAGACAAGCGTGAACACCAGCGAATCGCGCATGGTGCTGTTGACCCGGTCGAGGCGGCCGGCGCCGTAGTTCTGCGACAGGATGGGGCCGACCGCGCCCGAGAGCGCGAAGATGGCGGCAAAGGCGAGCGGGATGATCCGTCCGACGATCGCCCAGCCGGCCACCGCATCGTCGCCGAAATCGGCGATGGCGCTGGTGACATAGGCGTTGCCCAGCGGGGTGGCGATCTGGGTGAGAACGGCGGGCCCCGCAATGCGGAAGAAGGGCGCGGCGAAGGCTTGCAGTTCCCCGGCATTGGGCATGCGCACCATGTCGTGCACCCGCACCGTGCCGTAGAAGCCGACCAGCACGAACAGGACCCGTACGATCACCACCGAAAGCGCGGCGCCGGTAATGCCGAGGTCGAAATAGAAGATCAGCAGCGGGTCGAAGGCGGCGGCCGAAATGCCGGAGGATAGCGTCACATACATGGCTCGTCTGGCATCCCCCTTCGCCCGCAGCAGGCCGGCGCTCGCCATGCCGATGCCGAGCAGCGGGATCGAGGGAATGGTGATCGCCATGAAGCCGGCGGCGATCTCCTTGGTGCGCCCCTGGGCGCCGAGCAGATCGAGTGCCCGGTCGATCGCCGCATACATCGTCATTGCGATGATCACGGACATCGCGAGCATGAAGATCAGCGAGGCGCCCGCATAGGCTTTCGCCCGCCGTTCATTGCCCGAGCCGATGGCCCGCGCCGTCAATGCGCTTGTCGCGATGGTGAAGCCGATGCAAACCGATACGGCGAAGAACATGATCGTCGAAGCGTAGCCGATGGCCGCCGCCAGTTCCTGCTGGCCGAGCAGCGAAATGTAGAACAGGTTGGCGAGGTCGACCAGAAAGATGGCGACGAGCCCCAGCGCGCCGGTGG
>JAGRLT010000137.1 GCA_020441665.1 Nitratireductor sp. | reverse complement strand
CAGCGCGTCGTTCATCGCGTCCTTCAGCGTGCCGCGTCCCGAGGTCACCGGCACGACCTCGGCGCCCAGAAGCTTCATGCGGAAGACGTTGGGCGACTGCCGCTCGACGTCGGTCTTGCCCATATAGACGATGCAGGGATAGCCGAAGCGGGCGGCGACGGTGGCGGAGGCGACGCCGTGCTGGCCGGCGCCGGTCTCGGCGATGATGCGGGTCTTGCCCATGCGCTTGGCGAGCAGGATCTGGCCCAGGCAATTGTTGATCTTGTGCGAGCCGGTATGGTTCAGCTCGTCGCGCTTGAAATAGATTTTCGCGCCGCCGAGATGGGCGGTCAGCCGCTCGGCGAAATAGAGCGGCGAGGGACGGCCGGTATAATGCTTGTTGAGGTCGGCAAGTTCGGCGGCAAAGTCGGGATCTTCCTTTGCAGCTTTATAGGCCTGTTCCAGTTCGAGGATCAGCGGCATCAGGGTTTCGGCCACGTAGCGGCCGCCGAAAATGCCGAAATGACCGGCTTCGTCCGGGCCGTTGCGGAATGAATTCTGTTTCACCGGCTGGTTCATCGGCGGAACTCCCAAGCTTGGCCGGGCGGAAAAGGCTAACGCGCCCGCATGTGCTACACGGTCTTCATGTCCCGCACGGTCTTAATGAATGCCGCGATCTTTGCAATGTCTTTCACGCCGGGCGACGATTCAACGCCGGAGGAAACATCGATGGCGCGCGCGCCGGAAATGGCGAGCGCTTCGGCGATATTGGCGGCATCGAGCCCGCCCGACAGCATCCAGGGGGTGGGGGTCTCAAGACTCTTCAAAAGCCGCCAGTCGAAGGAAACACCGTTGCCGCCCGGCAGGTCCGAACCCTGCGGCGCCTTGGCATCGAGCAGGAAGCGGTCGGCAAGGCCCTCATAGGCGCCAAGCGCGGCAAAATCAGCCGCCTCGCGGATGGCGAAGGCCTTGATCAGCGGCAGGCCGTATCGGGCCCCCAGTTCGGCGAGCCGCTCGGGGCTTTCCGTTCCGTGCAATTGCAGCAGGTCCGGTTTCACGGCCGCGACGATGGCATCGAGAAAGACGTCATCGGCGTTGACGGTGACCGCGACGGTCGCAAGCGCCGGATTGGCATTGCGGGCGCGGGCCGCGAGCGGCGCTGCCGCTTCGGGCGTCACATTGCGCGGGCTCCTGGCAAAGAAGATGAACCCCGCCAGATCGGCGCCCGCGGCGGAACAGGCATCGATCGTCGCCGGCGTCGACAGGCCGCATATCTTGATTTCGACGGACATGATCTGCCTTCGTTCCGGTTGCGCCGATGGATCACGGGTTCAGGCGGCGTTACTGCCACCGCGCGGCGGGAGAGTCCACCATCACCATCGCCGATCCTGAATGCCGATACCGCCTAAAGCGTCACCGCGTGCAGCCGGTTGCCGTTGCGCTTGAGCCAGGCCTTGTGGGTCTCCATGCCGGGGCAGATCGAGCGCACCAGCGACCAGAAGCGGGGCGAATGGTTCATCTCGCGCAAATGGGCGACCTCATGGGCAGCAAGATAGTCGAGCACTTCGGGCGGCGCCAGGATGATGCGCCAGGAAAAGGACAGCGTGCGCGTCGTCGAGCACGAGCCCCAGCGCGAGGTGGTGTCGGTGATGCGAATCTGCCGGGCGCGCACCCCCAGCGCCTGGCAATGGCGGGCGACGGCGGCATCGAGCTCACTGCGCGCCCGGCGCTTGAAGAAGTCGCGCAGTTTGCGGCCGAGCTGACCCTCCCCGCCCGGCACGACCAGCACCGGCTCGCCGTCGATTTCCCGCACCTCGACAAGGCCGCGAAGCCGGTCAAGCCGCTCGATGCGATGCTCGACCCCGCGATAGAGGATGGTCTGGCCGGCATCGGGCGCCATCGGTTTCGGCAGGCGGGCGCGGCGAACCGATACCCATTGGCGGTTGCGGGCCAGAAACGCATCAAGCTCCTGGTCGCTGACATGGGCCGGCATGGTAATTTTCAGCCCGTCGCCGCCGGGCATCAGGCGCAGCGTGATGCGCTTCGAGGTCGGATGCAGTTGCACGCGCACGGACAGGCGCTCGCCATCCACTTCCAGATGGCGGTCGCGGTTTTCCGGTGATTTCTTGCGGCGAGACAGCAGGCGCAGAGGCATGGTCTGTCCTTATCCGATTCCGGCCGGGTGGCCAAAAGAAAACGGGGCCCGAAGGCCCCGCAGCAAATCAAGGGAAAAGGCGGTCAGGTGTCGGGAACCGATTTGCCGCGCTTCGGCTTGTCGTCCTTGCCGCCATCCTCGTCCTTGCCGGTCTTCTCCTTGTAGGAGGCCATGAAGGCGTCGAACTCGTCCCGGTCTTTCGCCCGGCGCAGTTCGCGCAGATGCTCTTCAAAGTCGGCCCGCATGGCTTCAAGCCTGCGGCGCTCCTCGGCCAGGCGCTCGATTTCGGCCTCGCGCCACTCGTCGAAGGCGGCATTGCCGGTTCCGGCACCGGGATGGCCATGGCGGAAGGATCCGCAGTCGCGGCTCCACTTGCGGGCGAATTCGTCGGTTCCCCGATTGACGCTCGATTTGAGCGCATCGAGCCGGTCGCCCCACAGGATATAGGCGATCATGGCGACGCCGAGTGGCCAGAACAGCATGAAACCGATGATCATCATGGCGATCGTCACCGGCGTCCAGGCCGGGCGTATCCATGCATGGCCCTGGGCATGGTGTCGGGCATGGCGATGGCCCCTGAAGTCGGAACCGCTGTGATAGGTGGCATTCATCAAGGTTGGCCCTCTCAAAAGAGTGGCGGAAAACGGTCCGCCGCGTTGCGGGATCCTCACCCGCTCTTTCGAGATGGGAACGGCAAATGGGCAAATCAAGCAAAATCGGCGCCCGAACGGGGCGGATTTTCGGAATCCTTCATAATACAAGGGATTACGAGGAAGGGATTTGCCGGCTCAGACGGCGCTTGCGATGTCGTCGAGGATCGCACGGGCGGCCGATACCGGGTCGGCGGCGGCAACGATCGGCCGGCCGACCACCAGATGGGAGGCACCGGCGGCAATGGCGCTGGCAGGCGTCATCACGCGTTTCTGGTCGCCGGCATCGCTTCCCGCCGGCCGGATGCCGGGCGTGACCAGTGCCATGTCCGGGCCGATGACGGCGCGCACCGCCTCCGCCTCGCGGGCCGAGGCGACCACGCCACCCATGCCGGCCGCGCGCGCATCGGCGGCCCGGGCGAGAACCAGCTCGTCCGCCCGGTTGGCATAGCCCGCATCGGCGAGATCGCCGTCATCCATGGAAGTGAGCACCGTGACGCCGAGCAGGCAGAGCTTCGATCCCCTGGCCGCTTCGACAGCGGCGCGCATCGCCTTGGGATAGGCGTGCAGCGTCAGCATGTCGACGCCCATGGCGGTGATGTTCTCGACGCCCCTGGCGATCGTGTTGTCGATGTCGAGCAGCTTCATGTCGAGAAAGACCTTCTTTCCCGACTGCTTCAGTTCACGGGCAAATTCGAGCCCGCCGGCAAAAACCAGCTGGTAGCCGATCTTGAAGAAACCGGCTTCGCCATCGAGGGCTCTGACAAGGGTTTCGGCCTCTTTCAGCGTGGGCACGTCGAGCGCCACGATCAGCCGGTCGCGAAGATCATCCATGGCGGCAGGCTCTACGCGGTTTCGCCGTCAATGGCAATCGGTTCACCCGAGCAGGGTGGCTTTTTCAACCAGCGACCTGCAGGCGGCATCGAGCAGGCCCGCATCGCGCTCGCCGGCGAGATTGCCGTCGCGGTCGAAGGCGCTGGCGGCTTTGGCGAGCGCCAGTTGCTCGGTGACGAGCAGGACGCCGAGGCGGGTCAGGATCTGGCGCAGATGGGTGATCGCGGAAATGCCGCCCAGGGCGCCGTTGGAGGAGGAAGCGATGGTGCCGAGCTTGCCGCGATAGGGCGAAAGCGGCCGGTCGCCATCGGCCTTGACCCGGCTCACCCAGTCGATCGCATTCTTCAACAGCGGCGGCAGGGAGCCATTGTATTCGGGCGTGACGATCATGAGCGCGGTGTGATGGTCGAATTGCCGGGCGAGCTTGATGGCGCTTTCCGGCAAGCCGCGCTCCTTCTGCAGATCCTCGTCCATGATCGGCAGCGGATAGTCGGAAAGCGTGATGCGGGTGATCTCGCAGGGCATGGCGGCAAGCCGCGCGGCATAGGCATCGGCCAATTGCTGGCTGAACGATCCCGACCGTATCGAACCAGCCAGGATCAGGATCTTCGGCTGCTGTCTCATCGAGGCTTATGCGCCCGGGAACCAGCCGCCAACGGCCTTCACCTCGAGGAAATCCTCAAGGCCCCATTTGCCGCCCTCACGGCCATTGCCGGACATCTTGTAGCCGCCGAAGGGCGCGGGGCCGGAGCGGAACTTGCCGTTGATGTCGACCATGCCGGTACGCATCCGGCGGGCGACGCGGTTGGCCTTGGCGCCATCCTGGGTCTGGATGTAATTGGTCAGGCCATAGGGCGTGTCGTTGGCAATGGCGATCGCTTCCTCCTCGCTGTCGAAGGGCATCATCGAGAGAACGGGCCCGAAGATTTCCTCGCGCATGACCGTCATCTGGTTGTTGCAGTCGGCAAACACGGTGGGGCGGACGAAATAGCCGCGATTGATGCCTTCCGGACGGCCGATGCCGCCGGCGACGAGACGCGCGCCTTCCTTGATGCCGGCCTCGATCAGGCCCTGGATCTTGTTGAACTGGATCTCGTTGACCACCGGGCCGATATGGCGGCCGTTCTTCGAGGCGATGTCGACGGCAACCTTCTCGGCCGTCTCGCGCGCTTCCTCGACGGCCTGATCGTAGCGCGAGCGCTCGACCAGCATGCGGGTCGGCGCGTTGCAGGACTGGCCGGTATTGTTGAAGCAGTGCAGAACGCCGCGCTTGACGGCCTTCTCATCGGCATCGGCAAAGACGATGTTGGCGCCCTTGCCGCCCAGTTCCAGGGCGACGCGCTTGATCGTGTCGGCGGCGTTGCGCGAAATCGCGATGCCGGCGCGGGTCGAACCGGTAAACGACACCATGTCGATATCGGGATGGCCGGAAAGCACCGTGCCGACGCCGGCGCCATCGCCATTGACCATGTTGTAGACACCGGCGGGAACGCCGGCCTCTGCCAGGAATTCGGTGAACAGGATCGAGGAAAGCGGCGCCTGTTCGGACGGTTTGAGGATCATCGTGCAGCCGGCAGCGATCGCCGGGATGACCTTCAGCGTCACCTGGTTCATCGGCCAGTTCCACGGCGTGATCAGGCCGCAGACGCCGATCGGCTCGTGCAGGATGCGGTCCTCCTCGGTGCCGGGATTCTTGCGGCCCTCGAACTCGAAGTCTTCCAGCGTCCTGATGAAATCGTCGATGTGCTCGATGCCGGAAGCGGCCTGCGAGGAAATCGCCATGTCGAGGGGTGCGCCCATTTCCATCGAGATGGCATGGCCCATTTCCTCGTTGCGGCGGGCATAGACCTCGCGGATCGATTTCAACAGGTCGAGGCGCTCGGCCTTGGACGACCAGGACCAGCTTGCGAAGGCCTTGCGGGCGGCGGCGATCGCGGCTTCCGCATCGGCCTTGCCGCCGAGCGAGATGGTTTCGCACACTTCCTCGGTCGAAGGGTCGATGACGGGAAAATCCGTTCCGTCGATCGGATCGGTCCATTTGCCATCAATGAAAAACTGCCTTGCATGCTGCATGATCGGCTCCATCAAGCTTCGAGAGGTACGTATTTGGCCTGCCCACTTGGCGCCGGACAATATCACTGATGGAATAGGCGGCTGATGGTACTGGTCAGGCGTGTCTGTTGCAGCGCGGCATTAAGCACGTCCGCCGGAAACATGCAAAGCGAAAGAAACGCCGCTGCGGGGCGCAGCCGGGATAGCGCCACAGGCAGGCCGGCGGTCAGCGCAATTTGTCGAGCTTGTCCTGCAGGTTCTTGAGGTTTTCCTCGATCGCCTTGATCTGGGCGTCCTTGCCGGCACCGGCGGCGGCCGATCGGTCGTCAGCCGTGCTGGTGGACTTGCCCTGGCCTGATCCCTTGTCCGGCTCGGGTGCCGGCCTTTCAGGTTCGGTGCCGCCAAAACCCCATTGGCGCATGGCCTGCGAGAAGAATTCACCCTGCTTTGCCTGCCATTCGGCCATGGCTTCGGAGGCCGATGCCATCAGTTTTTCAGGATCGAGCGCGCGCGAGCCCATCTCGCCCAGTTCCGACAGCGTCTTTTCCTGCTGCGCCTTGAAGGTCTCGAACATCTGGCCCAGAAAGGCCGGCGTCATCGCGCTGGCGATCGAACTGGTCATGCTGCTCGCCTGCTCCTGATAGTGGCGGACGAGATCGGTCAGGATGTTGAGGGGAAGGGCGCTCTCGCCCTGGCTTTCGAAATCGGCTATGATCTGGACGAGATATTGCCGCGTCAGGTCCTCGCCGGTGTTCTTGTCGACGATCTGGACATCGCGGCCCTCGCGGATATAGCGGGCAATGTCCTCGATGGTGACGTATTCCTTGGCATCGGCATCATACAGCTTGCGGCTGGCATAGCGCTTGATGACGACGGGTGTATCCGATGAACTGGCTTGCGTGCTCACTCTCAACTCCGACCGTTCCCGCCTGAAAAGACTACGGAAGTTTTCTGCCGCGGTACAGCATAAAATCATCGGGCCCGCATCCGGTCGGCCCACATCCGGTCCGTCGGCGCAGGCCGACACAAAAAAAGAGCGGGCCTCAAGCCCGCTCGATTTATCCGTCCGAGGACGGTTGGGAGGAACCGCGTTCCGGTAGCCGATTAGGCGGCTTTGACAACCGTTTTGGCAGCTTTGACGGCATCGGCCTGGAATTCTTTGCCGGCAGCCATCATCAGTTCAACGGTAGCCATCTGGGCCGATTTGGCAACTTCGGCGAATTTGGCGAAGTGCTCGGGAGCAGCCTGGGCCTGAGCGGAGAAAACGTCGGCGGCAACTTTGGCATAGTCGGCCGGTTCGGCCTGGACTTTGGTGAAAGCGCCGTATTTCGCGATGGAGTCTTTCATCCAGGCGGTCGCGAGTTCGGTGTTCTTTTCAGCGGTGTCGAGGGCGATTTTGTTGAGTTTGGCGCCCAGTTCAGCGGAGTCGCGAACCAGATCGTTGACGGCGTTCATGTCGCCGAATTTGCCGGCGAATACGTCCTGGAACATTTTGGTATAGTCGATCGTCTTGGTCATCTCGGTAAATCCTTGTCCGGCGCCGAGGTTGGTTGGGAGGGCGGCGCCTTCGTGAGGATTAGATACATGCCGCAGCGCGGCATTTCAAGTAAAAAATGCTGCGCTGCGGCATAAATTTTATTAGTTCTTGATAGAACAGCGTTTTTCGCGATGTGCCGGTTGGTTTCCGGTCACTTTTTGCGGGCTGCCACCACATAAGTGCCAGGCGCGGGTGCCAATGCGGGGAATTCCTCGCCGCCAGGAAGACGGGCGGGAACCTTCTTGCCCGATTGTTCGGCGAGCCAGGCGGACCAGTGCGGCCACCAGCTGCCGGCATGGTGTTCCGCCGCCTTCTGCCAGGCATCGGGATCGACGCAATCGGCCGGATTGAGCCAGTAACCGTATTTTTGCGCCGCGGGCGGATTGACGATGCCGGCAATGTGGCCGCTTTCCGACAGGACAAGCGTCTTGTCGCCCGACATGCGGCGCATGCCGGCGAAGGAGGATTTCCACGGCGCGATGTGGTCCGATTCGGTGGCGACGGCAAAGACCGGCAGTTTGATATCGCCCATGTCGAGTTTCTTGCCGTCGATCTCGAACCGGCCCTCGACCAGTTCATTGCCCTGATAGAGATGGCGCAGATACTCCTTCGCCATGCGGGCGGGCAGGTTGGTCGAATCGCCGTTCCAGAACAACAGGTCGAAGGCCGGCGCCGCCTCGCCCATCATGTAGGAGCGCACCGCCGGCGCATAGACGAGATCGTTGGCGCGCAGGAAGGAGAAGGTGCGTGACATGAAGAAACTGTCGAGATAGCCCCGCCCGTCGACTTCCTTCTCGATCGCGGTGAGAAAGTCCCGGTCGATGAAGACGCCCAGTTCGCCGGCCTCGGCGAAATCGGTAAGCGTGGTAAAGAAGGTCGCCGTCTTGATGCGGTCGTCCTTGGCCTGCGCCATCATGGCCAGCGTGATCGTCAGCAGCGTTCCGCCGATGCAGTAGCCGATGGCGTTCATCTTCTTCGCGCCGGTGATCTTCTCCACCGCATCGATGGCCGCCAGCGCGCCTTCCTTGGCATAGGTGTCGATGCCGACATCGCGATAGGCCTCGTCCGGATTGACCCAGGAGACGACGAACACCGTATAGCCCTGCGAGACCGCAAAGCGGATGAAGCTGTTCTTCTCCTTCAGGTCGAGAATGTAGAATTTGTTGATCCAGGGGGGAAAGATGACGAGCGGTGTCTTGTAGACCTCTTCCGTCAGGGGGGCGTACTGGATCAGTTCGAACATGCGGTTGCGGAACACCACCTCGCCGGGGCTGGTGGCGATGTTGCCGCCGACCTCGAACGCCTTGGGATCGGCGAGGGTTACCTGCAGCTCGCCTTCATTGGCTTCAAGGTCGCGCACCAGATTGGCAAGCCCGTCGACCAGCGACTGGCCGTTGGTCTCAAGCGCCTTTTCGAGCGCATCGGGATTGGTGCCGAAGAAATTCGACGGCGAAAACAGGTCGACCATCTGGCGGGCGAAGAACTGGACCCGCTGCTTGTCCTTGTCGTCGATATCGTCAAGGCCGTCGACCGCGTGCTGGATCGTGTCCGAGGACAGGAGATATTGCTCGCGCACGAAATTGAAATAGGGATTGCTGTCCCACAGCGGGTTCTTGAAGCGGCGATCGGCTCCCTTTTTGGGCGCCTCGCCCTCCTCGCTCAGGATTTTCTGGGCATTGGAGAAGTTTTCCAGGCTCTTGCGCCAGAACTGGACCTGCTGCTCGATGATCTTTTCCGGCCGGGACATCATCTCGGCATAATAGGCGGCCGCGGCCTTGGCATAGAGATTGTAGCCGGGACCGGAAAGGGCGGGATCCTTCTCGCGCTTGTTGGCGATCGCCTTGACCAGGCGAACCGTCAGGTCTTCCAGTTCGTCGAGATTGGCCTTGAGGACTTTGGGATCGTATGCCGATTGGGTCATGCCGGTGCCATTTGCGGTTTGCATCGCGGTTGCGGTGCGCGGGTCAGCGGGAACGGACCTTCAAAGCCTTGCATTTTGCGCAGGGTACACCACCTCTGGATGTGTTGCTTCCTGCCCCGTGGAAGGGTAAAAGCCGTTGGGTTCCTTTCTACGGATGAAATCCGCTTGCTTCAAGAAAGAAAGAAGCGGCAGGAACGAAAGGACGTCAGCACCGGTGGCCGATACAGGTGACCGATACAGGCAATCCCAATAGGGGGACAAAGGGGCACCCATGGCCAATCCTTATACCTACACCGCCTATGACGCGACCGAATCGACGCGGCTTGCGAGCCTGTGGGTCGCGGCGACGGCAAAGGCGCTGTGGAAACAGCCGGTCTTCGGCCTGTCGGCCAATCCGCTGCCGGCAACCTTTGCCGCCTGGGGCGAGGTCAGCGAGCGCGCCATCCAGCGGCTGACCGTCAAGCCGGACTGGGGCATCACCTCGGTGGTCAGCGGCGGGCGCGACTGCCTGGTCTCGATCGAGCCGGTCAAGACCCTCAGCTTCGGCCGGCTCTTGCATTTCAACGTCAAGCGGCCGCAGAAGGATCGCCCCAAGGTGATGCTGATCGCGCCGATGTCGGGCCACTACGCCACGCTTCTGCGCAACACGGTGGTCAGCCTGCTGCCCGATTGCGATGTCTACATCACCGAATGGCGCAATGCGCGCAACGTGCCGGTATCGGCCGGCAAGTTCGATGTCGAGGATTTCACCAAGCATCTGATCGAATTCTTCCGCCACACGGGTTCCGACACCCATGTGATCGCGGTCTGCCAGCCGGTGCCGCTGACGCTCGCCGCCATCGCCTGGCTTGCCGAGCACGAGCCCGCCTCCCAGCCCAGGACGATGACGCTGATCGGCGGTCCGGTCGATCCCGATGCCAACCGTACGGAAGTGACCGATTTCGGCCGCCGCGTCACCATGGGCCAGTTGGAGCATTCGGTGATTCAGACCGTCGGGGTCAATTATCCCGGCGTCGGCCGCAAGGTCTATCCGGGCAGCGTTCAGCTCCTCTCCTTCATGGCGATGAACTGGGACAAGCATGCCAAGGCGTTTACCGAGCAGATTTTCCGCACCGTGCGTGGCGAAGCCGGCGATCTCGACCGGCACAACTCCTTCTATGACGAATACCTCGCCGTCATGGACATGCCGGCGGAGTTCTATCTGTCGACCGTCGAGCGCGTCTTCAAGAGCCGGGAACTTGCCCGCAATGCCTTCACGATCGACGGTAAGCCGGTCGATCTGACGAAGATCACCTCGGTGCCGACCAAGATCGTCGAGGGCGGCCGGGACGATATTTCCGCCCCCGGTCAGTGCGCGGCGGCGCTCAAGGTGCTGAGCGGCCTGCCCGAGGACATGAAGGTCCATCACCTTGAACCCGATGCCGGCCATTACGGCATTTTCTCGGGCCGGGCCT
>JAGRLT010000136.1 GCA_020441665.1 Nitratireductor sp. | reverse complement strand
GTCACCCGAATCCAAAGTTCGTCTCATTTGCCAGCACTCTCATAACGAACTTTGGATTCAATAGGGTGACTAGCAAATTTATGATTCTAGTGTGGTTTTTGAATTTGAAATACGCTTCGAAGTCTGCCGCCGGAATGATGCGTATTTCAAATTCACCACACTAGCGCGAAGGGCTGTATCGGGGCCACCCGATTTTGCAGCACAAGGTGTCCCTGCTGACAGGGGCTGTCGCCTATCCGCCGATGGCCGCCTTCACCATCGCCCTGGCCTCGTCGCTCGCCCAGTCGGCGGGGCCGTTGAGATTGCCGAGGACGCAGCCTTCCTCGTCGAGGAGCAGCGTCGCCGGCAGGCCGAAGGCATAGCCCTCCTTCTTCAGCCCGTTGAAAATGCCCATGGTCCCGTCCTGGTAGAAGGGCAGGGCGGCGATGCCGATCTCGTCGTAGAAGCCGAGCGGCTTTTGCGGTCCGCCCCGGTCTATCGAGACCGGCAGGACCTGGAATTTCTCGCCGCCCAGTTCCGCCTGCAATTTGTCGAGTGCCGGCATTTCGTGGCGACAGGGCGCACACCAGGTCGCCCACAGGTTCAGCAGCACCGTCTTGCCCTTCATGTCCGCCGTGGAGGTGGGCTTGCCGTCGCGATCGGTAAATTCGAAGACCGGCAGGGGCGTGGGCACATCCGAAATCGCAAAGGCCGCGATTTCGCCGCTGGCAAGCGGCTTGAGCGCCGCCGTCTTCGCCGCCGCCGCCGGACAGGCCGCGACGGTCTCCTCCTTCGCATCGCCGCAGGCAGCAAGAAAGAGGACCAGGGCGGTGGCAAGCGCGGTTAAGGGTGGCAGAGCACGTTTTTTTTCTGTATCGCTCACGCGACTTTTCTCCAGGAGTGCATCATGGCTGGCAAGCCACGCAAAAACGGCGGTCCTATGACCGGAAACCAGATGTGGGGCGGGCGGTTTTCCGACCGGCCCGACGCCGTCATGGAAGCGATCAACGCATCGATCGGCTTCGACCGGAAGCTCTATGCCCAGGACATAGCCGGATCGAAGGCGCATGCCGCCATGCTGGCCGAAAGAGGCATTCTTTCCAAGACAGATGCCAAAGCGATCGGCAAAGGTCTAGACACGATTTTGTCAGAGATCGAGGCGGGCAAATTTGACTTCAAGCCCTCGCTTGAGGACATTCACATGAATGTCGAGGCCAGGCTTGCCGAACTGATCGGTCCGGCTGCGGGGCGACTGCACACCGCGCGTTCGCGCAACGATCAGGTGGCGGTCGACTTCCGCCTCTGGGTCAAGGCCCAGGCCCAGGCCCTGCATGCGGCGCTCGGCAGGCTGATCGACGTGCTGCTCGATCATGCCGAGACCCATGCGGCGAGCGTGATGCCGGGCTTTACCCATTTGCAGACCGCGCAGCCCGTCACCTTCGGCCATCATTGCCTTGCCTATGTGGAAATGTTCGCCCGCGACCGCTCGCGGCTTGCCGATGCGGTATCCCGCATGGACGAATGCCCGCTGGGCGCGGCGGCCCTTGCCGGCACCGGCTTTGCCATTGACCGCCGGATGACGGCGAAGGCGCTCGGCTTTCGCGAACCGACCCGCAATTCGCTCGACAGCGTTTCCGATCGCGACTTCGCGCTCGACTTCCTGAGTGCCGCCTCGATTGCCGCCACGCATCTGTCGCGCATGGCGGAAGAACTGGTGATCTGGTCGACGCCGCAGTTCAATTTCGTGCGCATGTCGGACCGGTTCTCGACCGGCTCCTCCATCATGCCGCAGAAGAAGAACCCCGATGCGGCGGAACTGATCCGCGCCAAGACGGGCCGGATCAATGGCGATCTGATCGCATTGCTCACGGTAATGAAGGGCCTGCCGCTGACCTATTCGAAGGACATGCAGGAGGACAAGGAAGCGGTGTTCGACGCGGCCGAGAATCTCGACCTCGCCATCGCCGCGATGACCGGCATGGTGGCCGGCATGACGGTCAACACCGACATGATGCGCAAGGCGGCCGGCAGCGGGTTTTCGATCGCCACCGACCTTGCCGACTGGCTGGTGCGCGAGACCGGCCTGCCGTTCCGCGAGGCCCATCACGTGACGGGCCGGGCGGTGGCGCTGGCCGAGGCAAAGGATTGCGGGCTGGAAGACCTGTCGCTCGAAGAGCTGCAGGCGCTCAACGGCGATATCACCGCGCGGGTGTTCGACGTGCTGTCGGTGGAAAAATCCGTTGCCTCGCGCAAGAGCTTCGGCGGCACGGCGCCCGCCAATGTCCGCAAGCAGGCGGCATACTGGCGCAAGCGCCGGGCGAAGGAGTAAGCATTGCGGGGCCAGACCGAACCGATGGCCGAGGTTTGACAATGCAAGCGGTTTGCCGGATATGGAATTTGATGGACCGGAGTTCGAACACGATGCGGATCAGTGGCGTTACCCAGGCTGGAAAATGGCTTGCCGTGCTGGCCGGGCTTGTGCTGGCGAGCGGGTTGTCGGGCTGCGGCCGGCGCGGGCCGCTGGAGCCGCCGCCGGGCGCGGTGGTAAAGCCGGCACCGGGCGAGGAGCAGCCGGCAAAGACCGGCGGCGACACCCCTTTCATTCTCGACCCGCTGATCTGATTTTCGTCACCAAGCCCGCCGGCCCGCGCCGGGCAATCGGAGCGCTCCGCCCGTGAACCATTTCCAGTATATCGATGGCATCCTGCATGCCGAAGACGTGCCGCTGCCGCAGATTGCGGCGGAGGTCGGCACGCCGTTCTACTGCTATTCGACGGCGACGCTGGAACGCCACTACAAGGTCTTTTCCGGCGCCTTCGCCGATATTCCCTCGCTGGTCTGCTATGCGATGAAGGCCAATTCCAACCAGTCGGTGCTGGCGACGCTGGCGCGGCTGGGTTCGGGCGCCGATGTCGTGTCGGGCGGCGAACTGGCGCGCGCGCTCCAGGCCGGAATACCGGCGGAGAAAATCATGTTTTCAGGCGTCGGCAAGACCGATGCCGAGATGGATCAGGCGCTTCAGGCCGGCATTCTGTGCTTCAACGTGGAATCGGTGCCGGAGCTTGCGGCCCTGTCGGCGCGGGCCGAGGCGCTGGGCAAGACAGCGCCGGTATCGCTGCGCATCAATCCCGATGTCGATGCCAGGACCCATGCCAAGATTTCCACCGGCAAGAAGGAAGACAAGTTCGGCATTCCCTGGGTGGAGGCGGAAGCCGTCTATGCCCTTGCCGCTTCCCTGCCGGGCATCAGGGTCACCGGCATCGACATGCATATCGGCAGCCAGATCACCGAGCTCGAACCCTTCGACCATGCCTTTTCGCGGCTCGAGGGCCTGGTGCGGCGCCTGCGTGAAGCCGGCCATGCAATCGATCACGTCGATCTCGGCGGCGGGCTCGGCATTCCCTATCGCGGCGACAATGCGCCGCCGCCCGGGCCCGACGCCTATGCCGACACGGTCAAGAAGCATGTGCGGGCGCTCGACTGCAAGGTGATCTTCGAGCCGGGCCGCCTGATTGTCGGCAATGCCGGTATCCTGGTCGGCCGGGTGATCTTCCGCAAGGAGATGGAGCACAAGACCTTCGTCATCGCCGATACCGGCATGAACGACCTGATCCGCCCGACCCTCTATGAAGCCTGGCACGATATCCGCCCGGTGGTCGAGCCGGCGCCGGATGCGCCCTGGGCGCTGTGCGATGTGGTCGGCCCGGTATGCGAGAGCGGTGACTTTATGGCGCGCGAGCGCAACCTGCCCTTGCTGGTTCGGGGCGATCTCTTCGCGATCGCCTCGGCGGGGGCCTATGGGGCGGTGCAGGCCGGCACCTACAATACGCGGCCGCTGGTGCCGGAAGTGCTGGTCAAGGGCGACCGGTTCGCGGTGGTGCGGCCGCGCGTCGATGCCGAGGCGATCCTCGGGCTCGACCGGATGGCCGACTGGCTCTGATCGCCGGTTGACCGGGCTCGATATCTGGCTCCATGCGATTTCGCCGCACTGGCGCTATAGCCGGGCTGTCTTTTATCCCAAAATTGAGACTGGCACCGAAGCCGGGAAGCCTGCTAGAAAAGACGGCGGAAAGGCGGAATATGCCCGAACTTTCCCGGCCAATGTCCTGAAAATCGGTGGATCCTTGTCATTTTGCCCTCGATCGGGAGGGATGGGAGAAATTTCATGAACCTGCAGCACAATCCGAACGACTATTCCGCCGTTGTCGAAGCCGACAAGGCGAATGTCTGGCACCATCTGGTACAGCACAAGAAGTTCGAGACCGTCGACCCGCTGATCATCATCGAGGGCAAGGGCATGCGGGTGTGGAACCAGGCGGGCCGCGAACATCTCGATGCGGTTTCGGGCGGCGTGTGGACGGTCAATGTCGGCTATGGCCGGGAATCGATCGCCAATGCGGTGCGCGACCAGTTGTTGAAGATGAACTATTTCGCCGGCGCCATGGGCACCGTGCCGGGCGCGCTGTTCGCCGAAAAACTGATCTCCAAGATGCCGGGCATGAGCCGGGTCTATTATTCGAATTCGGGTTCGGAAGCCAACGAGAAGGCCTACAAGATCGTCCGCCAGATCGCCAATACGAAATATGACGGCAAGAAGTACAAGATCCTGTTCCGCGAGCGCGATTATCACGGCACGACGATCGCGACGCTGGCCTCGGGCGGCCACACCCAGCGCAAGGCGCTGTACGGCCCGTTCCCGGACGGTTTCGTCGAGGTGCCGCACTGTCTCGAATACCGCTCGCAATGGGGCGATGTGGACGATTATGGCATCCGCGCCGCCAATGCGATCGAGGAAGTGATCCTGCGCGAAGGGCCGGAAACCGTGGGCGGCATCGTGCTCGAGCCGATCACCGCCGGCGGCGGCGTCATCACCCCGCCCAAGGGCTATTGGGAGCGGGTGCAGGAGATCTGCAAGAAATACGACATCCTGCTGATCATCGACGAGGTGGTCTGCGGCATGGGTCGCACCGGCAAATGGTTCGGCTATCAGCATTACGGCATCGAGCCCGACATGGTGACCATGGCGAAGGGGGTCGCCTCCGGCTATGCGGCGATCTCCTGCACGGTGACGACCGAGCGCGTGTTCAACATGTTCAAGGAGAATGCCGACGATCCGCTGTCCTATTTCCGCGACATCTCGACCTTTGGCGGCTGCACGGCGGGCCCTGCCGCCGCGCTCGAGAACATGCGCATCCTCGAAGAGGAGAAGCTGCTCGAAAACTGCACCGCCATGGGCGAGTACATGATGGAAAAATTCCACGGTCTGAAGGCCGGGCATGCCATCATCGGCGATGTGCGCGGCAAGGGCCTGTTCACCGGTCTCGAACTGGTCAAGGACCGCGACACGAAGGAGCCGGTGGAAGAGGCGACCGCCCAGAAGGTGGTTGCCGCCTGTGCCGCCGACGATGCGGTGCTGATCGGGGTTACCAACCGCTCCTTCCCGGGCTTCAATAACACGCTGACCTTCTCGCCGGCGCTGATCGCGACAAAGTCCGACATCGACGAAATCGTCGCGGCGGTCGATCGGGCGCTGACGAAAGTGATTGCCTGAGGGGGCGCACCGTTATCTTGGCGTGTAGAGCAAGCCTTCCTGTAAGGATGCTATCGCATGTGGAAGAAAGTCGGCGGTCAAGAGCGCCCTGCATTCGTCATCCTCGCCCTTGTGGCTAGGATCCTAGGGTCCGTCGGAAAACTCGCTCTGACCGGGATTGCGCAGACCCTTGGGACAAGCCCAAGGGTGACGAACCTTTCTATCCGGCCATGCGCAAGGGCTCGATCTGCGACACGTCGGTATCGATGTGGGCCAGGTCAAAATTGGTCTGCAGGTTGAGCCAGTAGTTTGGCGTCGTTCCGAAGAACCGGGCGAGCCTGGCGGCGGTATCAGGCGTTACGCCCGTAATGCCCTTGATTAACCGCTCGATCCGGGTGCGCGGCAACTTCAATTGTCTGGCCAGCGCGATCGCGCTCATGTCGAGCGGCGCCAGATAAAGTTCCTTCAAAACCGCACCGGGATGCATCGGGTCTTTCAGCATCTTCCTGTCCTCTCAGTGATAATCGACGATCTCGACCTCTGTGGGCCCCTGATCCGTCCAGTTAAAACAGATGCGCCATTGCTGGTTGATTCGCACTGAATGCTGTCCTTGCCGCTCACCCCTAAGCGCCTCAAGGTGGTTGCCAGGGGGAAAGCGTAGGTCATCCAACACAACCGCAGCGTTGAGCGCCGTCAACATGGCTCTTGTCCGGTTGATCAAATTTGATGGGAAGCCTTTGCCAAACCTGCCGTCAACGGCATTCCTGGCAAGTTTCCCTTTGACGCTTCCAATCATCTTAAGTTCGTATCATATAATGATGAATGTATCAATATATGATACATAGCGTCAATCATCGACGCGACCGTGATGTGCCAATGTCGCAATCACTCCGATTTACATCAATCCCCGACATGCTCCGGATCGCGGCGGCGCACGCGGAAGAGGTGGCCGAACAGGATCGGTGCGACGAAGCCCAGAATGGCGACGGCCCAAAGCGTGATGGCGAGCGGCGAGCCGAACAGCACCGTCCAGTCGCCGTCGGAGATCGTCATGGCGCGGCGCAGGTTCTTTTCCATCTGGTCGCCGAGCAGGACGCCGAGCACGATCGGCACCAGCGGCACGTCGAGCTTGCGCAGGGTCCAGCCGAGCACGCCGAAGACGATCATGACCAGAAGGTCGAAAGTCGATCCCGATATGCCGTAAATGCCGACGAAGGAGACCATCGCGACGATCGGCATCAGGTATTTCGGCGGGATCAGCAGGACGCGCACGAACAGGCTGACCATGGGGATGTTCATCAGCAGCAGCATGCCATTGCCGATGAACAGTGCGGCGATCAGGCCCCATACGACATCGGGGTTCTGCTGGAAGAGCAGCGGGCCCGGGGTGATGTTGAGCGCCAGCAGCATGGCAAGCAGCACGGCGGTGGTGCCTGAGCCCGGCACGCCGAGCGCCAGCATGGGAACGAGCGCGCCGCCGGCGGCCGCATTGTTGCCGGCCTCGGGAGCGGCGACGCCGCGCGGGTCGCCCTTGCCGAAGGTTCCCTTCTTGTCGGAAATGCGCTTTTCGATCGAATAGGCGAGGAAGGAGCCGAGCGAGGCTCCCGCGCCCGGCAGGACGCCGGCGATAAAGCCGATGACCGTGGAGCGGGCCATGGCCGGTGTCGTTTCGCGCAACATGGAGGCGGGTGGCGTCAGGCGGCCGATCTTCATCTTAGAGGCGTCGGCATCGGCGCTGCCGCGATGGCTTTCGAGGAAGACGAAGACCTCCGACAGGGCGAACAGGCCGACAATGGCGACGAGGAAATCGATGCCGTCATAGAGGTGGACCTCGCCGAAGGTGAAGCGCGGCACGCCGGTCTGGCCATCGACGCCGATGGTCGAAATGCCGAGGCCGAGCGCCGCGGCGAAGGCGGCCTTGGCCTGGTTCTTGCTCGACAGGCCGCCCAGGGTGGCGAAGGCGAGGGCGAAGAGGGCGAAATATTCCGCCGGGCCGAAGAGGAGCGCAACCTTGACCAGTTGCGGTGCCAGATAGACCAGGCCCCAGGTGGCGAAGAAGGCGCCGACAAAGGAGGCGATGCCGGAAAGGGCGAGCGCTTCGCCGGCCTTGCCCTGCCGCGCCATGGGATAGCCGTCGAGCGTCGTCATTAGCGCCGGCTCGTCGCCCGGTATGTTGAGCAGGATCGAGGAGATGCGGCCGCCATACATGGCGCCGTAATAGACCGAGGTGAGCAGGATCAGCGCGGGCGTCGCCGGCAGGCCGAGGGTGAAGGCGAGCGGGATCAGGATCGCGACGCCGTTCGACGGGCCAAGGCCCGGCAGTGCCCCCATGATGGTGCCGAGAAAGCAGCCGATCAGCGCCAGAAACAGGTTCTGAAAGGTCAGCGCGACGGCGAAGCCATCACCGAGCAGCGACAGGGTTTCCATGGTGTAATACCTCCCTTTGTTGATCCTGGATCAACGGTTCAGACCAATCAGAAACCCCATGGCCCGCGCGCCAGCGACAGGCCGAGGATCAGGTGAAAGACGATGTAGATGCCGACGGAAATGGCGATGCCGGCGATCGCCGCCTTGAGCGGCGGGGCATCGAGGCGCCAGGAAAGAAAGGCGGCGGCAAAGGCGGTCGAAATGACAAATCCCGCTTCCGGCAGCAGCAGGGCATAGGCCACCATGACGGCGACGGTGACGGCGATCTCGAACAGCCGCGACAGGTGCGGCCATTGCGGCGCCGGGTCGGGCCGCAGGACGAAGACCAGGCCGGAAACGCCGAGAAGGGCGGCGATCATGAAGGGAAAAATCTTCGGACCGACGGGATCCTGGATAAAACTTTCCTGGATCGCAGTGGCGCGCCAGGCATAAAAGGCGGCGAGTGCCACGGCGATGGCGCCGAAAATCCGGTCGTTCATGATGTTCTCCTCGAGGCGCCGCCGGCCGGAGCGCAGCCGGCGCAGGCAAAGTGCCGGCGGCATTGCACCGCCGGCAGAGATGGATCGGATTACTTGATCAGGCCGATCTGTTTCGACAGGTCGGTGATCGAGGCCACCGACTCAGCAACGAAGTCCTGGAACTCCTTGCCGGAGAGGTTGAGCGGGGCAAGGCCGTTCTGGGCCATGATCTGTTTCCACTCGTCTGATGCATAGGTATCGGCGATCGCGGCGACCCAGTAGTCATAGGCCGCATCGGACATGCCGCCCGGTGCGTAGAAGCCGCGCCAGTTGGCTCCGATCACGTCGATGCCCTGTTCCTTGGCGGTGGGGAAGGAAGCAAAGTCGCCTTCGAGCCGCTCGGGCGCCAGGATCGCGATCACCTTGATGTCGCCGGATTCGACAAAGCCCTTGGCTTCCGACGCATCGCCGGTAAAGGCCTGCACCGATCCCGCCAGCAATTGGGTGACGGCTTCGCCGCCGCCGTCAAAGGCGACGTATTTGACCGCGCGCACGTCCTCGACGCCGGCCTTCTGGGCCGCCAGCAGAACCTTGAGATGGTCCCAGCCGCCGACCGCCGATCCGCCGGCGACGGAGACCGAACTCGGATCGGCCTTGATCATGTCCATCAGTTCAGGCAGCGTATTGATGTCGGAGTTGGCAGCGACGGCGATGATGCCGTAATCGGCGCCGACGGCGCCGAGCCAGCGCATCTGGTCCATCGTGTTGCCGGGATAGGCGCCCTGGGCGAGGCGGGTAGCGGTTGCCGAGGAAGCGGCGATGATCAGGCCGTTGTCCTCATTGCGCTTGTTGGCGACTTCCGCATAGGCGACGCCACCGCCACCGCCGGCAAGGTTGGTCACCTGCATGGTGCCCGGAACCAGGCCCAGATCCTGCATGGTCTTGCCGACCTGACGGCAGGTAAAGTCCCAGCCGCCGCCGGCATTGGCAGGCGCGATGCATTCGGTGGCTTCCGGCATGAAGGCGTGGCTTGCAGCCAGGACCGCTGCCGGCACGGCAAGCACCATGGCGCCAGCCAGAATGGCACGCCGGGTGACGTGAAACAGATTCATGTTTTCCTCCACTATTACTGTCCGGTTGTCGGAACTCGGATCGAGTGAGGTTTACACATGGAATTGCCGTTAGGAAGGCCCCGCGGACAATTTTTTGTCAGTGCCCGGCCGCGACGGCCATCGATGCCGTTTACCGGGCGGCGCGAATCGGATGTTGTCTGCCGATCGGCAACGGGACCAGCCATGCACTCTCACGGCAAACACGGCCATCACCATCACGGCGAACCTTCCGGCGGCCATGGCCATGTGCCCAAAAGCGAAACCGGGATCGCCATCGCGGCGGTTCTCACCGGTGCCTTCATGCTGGCCGAAATCGCCGGCGGATTGCTGTCGGGATCGCTGGCGCTGATCGCCGATGCCGGGCACATGCTGACGGATTTCGCCTCCCTGGTGCTCGCCTGGCTGGCCTTTCGCATCGCCCGGCGCCCGGCGGACCGCCAGCGCACCTACGGGTTCGACCGGTTCTCCGTGCTCGCCGCCTTCGTCAACGGATTGTCGCTGTTCGTCATTGCGGGCTGGATCGTCTGGGAGGCGCTGCAGCGCCTGCGGCAGCCGGTGGAGGTTCTGGGCGGGTTGATGCTGTGGGTCGCCCTTGCCGGGCTTGCGGTCAATGTCGTCGCCTTCGTCGTCCTGACCCGTGGTGAAGCCGAAAACCTCAATGTGCGGGCTGCCGCGCTGCATGTGGCGGGCGATCTGCTCGGCTCGGTGGCGGCGATCGTCGCGGCGCTGGTGATCATGGCGACCGGCTGGATGCCGATCGACCCGATCCTGTCGGTGCTGGTCGCCGTGATCATCCTGCGGTCCGCCTGGGCGGTGTTGCGCGAAAGCGCGCATATCCTGCTCGAAGGCACGCCGCGGGGGCTCGACATGGGCGCGATGCGCGATGCGCTTTCAGCCGTCAGCGGCGTTGCCGGCGTCAGCCATATCCATGCGTGGTCGATCACCCAGGAGCGCCCCATGGTGACGCTGGAAGTCACCCCGGCCGCCGGTGCCGATCCCTTCGAGGTCAAGATGGCGGTCAAGAAGCTGCTTGCGGAAAAGTTCGGTATCGCGCACGCGACCGTCGATACAGCCTAATATTCCCCAAGTCTGCGTTGCGGATCATAGGCGGCGTCGACTTCCTTCACCACCGCCTGGCCGCAGCGCATTTCGCCGCTTGTGGGGTCGTGGCAATATTGCGGATCGCCGTGAAGCCGCCAGCCCTGGGAAAGCGCCTTGGTCACCTTGTGGCAGAATTCGGACGTGTCGGGCCCGGTGAGAAAGCGGTAGATCGTGGTCATGGCGGGTCCTTCTGCAAAATATTTCATAGGGCGCAGGCGGCGGCGCCGTCATGCGGTTTCCATCGGCAATTGCTGTGCGGCGGCAAGCCATCGCTCGGCTTCTTCCAGATGCAGGCGCTCCACCATCTCGCCATCGATCCGGATCACACCCTTGTCGGTGTTTTCCGGCCGGCTGAATGCCGCAACGATCGTCCGTGCCCGGGCGAGATCCGCCTCGGACGGACCGAAGGCCGCATTGGCGATGGCGATCTGTGTTGGATGGATAAGCGTCTTGCCGTCAAATCCCATGGCGGCGGCGTCGGCGCATTCCGCCGCAAATCCGTCGAGATCGCGGAACCGGTTGTAAACCCCGTCGAGCACCGCAAGGCCATTGGCCCGGCCGGCGGCCACCGCCTGCATCAGCCAGGGCAGCAGGACCGCGCGGCCCGGCGCGATGCGGGCGCCGGTTGTCTTGGCAAGATCGTTGGTCCCGACGACAAGTGCTTCGAGCCGCCCGCCGGCGCCTGCAATCGCGGCGAGATCGATCAGCGCGCCGGGGGTCTCGATCATCGCCCAGAGCCGCGCCCGGGAGCCGGTCTCGGCAAGCTGATGCGATGCCGCGGCGATCGTCGCCGGGCTCTCGACCTTGGGCAACAGGATGGCCCGCGGATCGATGGACAGTGCCGCTTCGAGGGCGGTGGCGAACTCCGCGGAGGCGAAGGCCGGCGTGCGCACCACCGTTTCCCGGTTGCCGAAATCGGCGGCGGCGGCCGTCCCGCGCAAATTGGCGAAGGCGGTCTCGCGCTCGCCGGGCCCGACGGCATCCTCAAGATCGAAAATCAGGGTGTCGGCGGCGAGCGAGGCTGCCTTTTCGATGGCCCGGATGTTGGAAGCCGGAAGGAACAGGGCGGAGCGGCGCCAACGGAACGCCGAAAGATCTGCGGGCAGAAAAACCATGGGCTGCTTGTTGCCCGGCGAGGGTGGTTTGGCAAGCCGGATTTTCGCCCTCACGATGCGAGGAAGCGGCCGACATCGAGCGGCGCGACGGAAACCGTCTTGGCGATGGCGAAGACGCGCACGCCCGGTGCCAGGGCGAGTGCGGCCGCCGAGCGCTTGGTGACGCGGGCAAGCAGTTTCTGATCGCCGATCGAGAGCTGTACCAGCATGCCCGGACCACTGCCCGGCTGAACGGATTCGATCACGGTGTCGAGAATGTTGAGGGCCGAGATCTGCTCCGGCCGCCGGCGCGCCAGAATGACGTCCTTGGCATCGATGCGCACGCGCAGGGCGGCGCCGGGCGGGGCATCGACCGCCGGAAGCAGCAGCTCCTGCGTGCCGATGCGCAGGCGCGTCAACCCGTCTTCCTCATGGCGGGCGACCGTGCCGGCGAGGAGCGATCCCGCCTCGCGCAGGCCGAGCTGCAGGGCTGCCAGCGGATCGGACAGGACGGCCTCGGCCGGGCCGCTGCGCACGACCCTGCCATTCTCGACAACGACGACGGTGGTGGCAAGCCGCGCCACCTCGGCGAGCGCGTGGCTGACATAGAGAATGGGGATGCCGGCGAAATCGCGGATGCTCTCGAGAAAGGGCAGGATTTCGCGCTTGCGCGGCTCATCCAGTGCCGCCAGCGGCTCGTCCATCAGCAGCAGTCGCGGTGCGCATAACAGTGCCCTGCCGATCGCCACGCGCTGCTTCTCGCCGCCCGAGAGCGTGCCCGGCCGGCGGTCGAGCAGATGGGCGATGCCGAGGAGGTCGACGACGGGCTCGAACCCGGCAAGCCTGCCGGTGCCCGGCGCATCGGGCGGCGCGAAACGCCGGCCATAGGCGAGGTTGCCCGCGACGGTCAGATGGGGAAACAGGCGGCCTTCCTGAAAGACATAGCCGATGCGGCGCCTGTGCGGCGGGGTCCAGTGGCGGGCGGCGCTGTCGAAGAGCGGGTTGTCATCGAGCGCGATGCGGCCGGCCTGGGGCTTCAGCAGGCCGGCGATGGCGTTGACGATGGTGGTCTTGCCGGAGCCCGAGCGGCCGAACAGGGCGGTGACGCCGGCGGGTGCTGAGAACGCCGCATCGATTTCGAAGCCGGTGAAGCGATGGCGCAGCGAGACGGAAAGCGTCATGCCGCGCCCCTTTGCGACAGGCCGATCCGCTTCTGAAGGTGACGGGCAAGCCATTCGGAGGCGGCGAGGGCGGCAATGGCGATGGCAATCGAGATCGCGATGAGGTGGAGCGCCGCGCCCTCGCCATCGGGAACCTGCAGGAAGGCGTAGACCGCCGAGGGCAGGGTCTGAGTCGCGCCGGGAATGTTGGAGACGAAGGTGATCGTGGCGCCGAATTCGCCCATCGCCTTGGCGAAGGCCAGGATGCTTCCCGCCAGAATGCCCGGCAGGATGAGCGGCAGGGTGATGGTGGAAAATACCCGCAGGGGCGAGGCGCCGAGGGTCGAGGCGGCGGCTTCGAGCTTGTGATCGACGGCGTCGATCGAAAGCCGGATGGCGCGAACCATCAGCGGAAAGGCCATGACGGCTGCGGCAAGCACCGCGCCGGTCCAGCGGAAGGCGAGGACGAAATCAAAATTTTCCTTCAGAAAATGGCCGATCGGCCCCTGGGTCCCGAAGACGATCAACAGCAGATAGCCGGTGACGACCGGCGGCAGGATCAAGGGCAGATGGATGAGACCGTTAAGGAACTGGCGGCCGGGAAAGCGCCAGCGGGCGAGGGCATGGGCGGCAAGAATGCCCGGCGGTAGGCTCAGCAGGGTGGCGAACAGGGCGACCTTGAGCGACAGCGCCACGGCCTGCCATTCGGCGGGTCCGAGAAAACCGGTCGAAGCCAGGGCGCCGCCCATTGCGGGCCGCTATCCCGAGCCGTCGCCGGCAGGCGGCAGAAAGCCATGCTTGCGGAAGATCGCCCGGGCGGAGGAACTGTCGAGAAAATCCAGCAGGGCGCGCGCTGCGGCCGTGTCCCGTCCGGCGATGAGCGCCGCCGGATAGCGGATCGGCTTGTGGCTTGCCGGCGGGAAGGTGGCGGCGACGGAAACCCGGTCGTCGGCCGCCGCGTCGCTGGCATAGACGATACCATAGGGTGCTTCGCCGGTGGCGACGTAGTGCAGCGCGGCGCGCACATTGTCGGCCTGCACCACCTGGCCCGCGACCCCGTCCCAGAGCCCGAGGGCGGTCAGTGCCTCTCTGCCATAGATGCCGGCGGGAACCGCATCGGTCAGCGCCATGGCAAGCGGCCCGCCGTCGAGCTTCGCGGCAAGGTCATCGGGGTCCGCAAGATCGACCGATGGCAAATCCTTTCCATGAGAGACCACTACCAGCCGGTTGGCGGCGATCGGCCGGCGGCTCGCCGCCTCGACATGGCCGCCCTGCTCGAGATGGTCCATCCATCCTTCGTTCGCCGAGACGAACAGATCCGCCGGCGCGCCCCGTTCGATCTGGCGGGCGAGCGTGGAACTGCCGCCATAGGAAATCACCACGGCATTGCCGGTTTCGGCCCGCCAGCGGGCGGCTATGTCGTCCAGGGCGTTCTTCATGCTGGCGGCGGCGAAGACGAGGGCCGGTGGGTCGTCGTTCGCCGCAAATCCGTTTGAGGGCGCGGCGGCTCCGATTGCTGCAAGGGCTGCCATCAAGGGCATGAACTGGCGGCGCGTGAGGCCCAATTCGCGTCTCCGGCTTGCAGGCTGCCGCCGGAGCGGTTCCGGCGGGTGCCCGTGTCGATATGGTTGACGGGGAATATCGCCTGTATGCTAGGGTGGCGCAAGCGTTATTTCCGGCCAGACATATCCGACATGGATATCCGGGAAACCGCACCGTCAGTGGCGGACGAGGCTGTTGATCGCGGCGATCGCCTCGCTGCCGGCATTGCGGGTCGCGGCTTCGAGCGCGCGGTAGTGGGCAAGCACGGCCCGGCCGGTTTGCGTCAGCGCGGCGCCGCCGCCCTCCGATCCGCCGCGATTGCTGCTCACCAGGGGTTCGGCGAACAGCGCGTTCATGGTCTCGACCAGCATCCAGGCGCGCTTGTAGCTCATGCCCATGGCGCGGCCGGCGGCGGCGATCGACCCGGTTTTTTCGATGTGTTCGAGCAGATCGGCCTTGCCCGGCCCGAACATGGCTTTCGGAGCCTTCTGGGCTTTCGGTGTACTGGCCGCCTTTTGACTGCCGGCAAACCCGGCAACCCCGTCGAAATAGAGCCGCAGGCTCAGGCGGGGCGCGTTTTCGCCGCTGCTGTGCTGCCTTTCTCCGGCGCTTTTTCTGTCGGTTTCCCGTGCCATTGCGTCCGCTGCCCGCCTACTGCCTGCCGCTGTTTGGAGCAGAGTATCATGGCTTTGGCGGTGGCGATATGCACTTTTGGCCATAACGACCCCGGCTGTTCGGCGGTCAGCGTGAATTTTGCCCTGCCAATCCCTGCCAGGCACTGGACACAATGAGGCAATTTTGCTATTTCCCAGCCATCTGGTGACGGCTGCCGTTGCGGGAGCGGAATTGTTTATCTTATTCGCAGGCCCATGACCCCGCTTCGGGGCGATCCGGTCTGGCTTCGCTCCGGACAAGGCAAGGCGGCACGATATCACGGCCGGCAATTTGCCCCGCATGCGCGTGTTGATGCCTCCCGCAAGGCGCGGAGGGCGAATCACCGCGGCAAGGGGCGAACAGGCGGGCCGCGGTGCCGCACCGGGCAGCCATAACGGGTCTTCCCTGCGACAGACAGGCAGTCGGGGAGGCCGAAACGAAATGAAACGGAGCAAACGTGCAAGTACTCGTTCGTGACAACAATGTGGATCAGGCGCTGCGCGCGCTGAAGAAGAAATTGCAGCGCGAAGGCGTTTTCCGCGAAATGAAGCTGCGCAATTTCTACGAAAAACCGTCGGAAAAGCGTGCCCGCGAAAAGGCCGAAGCCATTCGCCGCGCCCGCAAGCTGGCCCGCAAGAAAGCCCAGCGCGAAGGCCTGCTGCCGCGCCGCTAAGGCGCCGGCTGGCATTGCCGGCCCCAACCGGGAGGGCCGGCGCCGGGTGGGCCATGCCCGCCGCGCGGTGCGTTTTGCCCATGGTTGGCCGATTGCCGGATGACGGATACAGGATTTGCCAAGGGCGCAGGGTTATGGCGCCCTTTTTTGCGCTGCGGGCTTGGCTTTTTTCGCCCTTTGCCTTTTTCTTGCCGAAAGCGCACCAAATAAGGCGACCCACACAGGGTGTCTGGACCGGGCCTGAAACCGGCGCCAGACCGTTTCACCGAGGCAGCCGCGCAAGCGGAAACCAACAACCATCAGGGCAGGCTCTAACGGCGATGATCTCCTTTCCGCCTGGCAAAGCAATGCTGAACACGGCGCCCTGGACACGGGTGCGCCGGATAGGGGCGCATCAGGCGCGGCCGCGCCGATCGGCGGCCCATGGGCGCCTGTTGCCGCTTGCTCCCGCCCTCGCCATGCTGCTGTTCACTGCCGCCTGCACCACGACCAGCATCGACAATGCGATCGACATCGACCCGGCCCAGGGCCAGGGGACCAACATCGCCTCGCTTTCGGCGGTCGTCGAGCGCAACCCCAATTCCGCCGAAGCCTATAATGTGCGCGGCACGGCCTATGGCAGGGCCGGGCGCTATCGCGAGGCGCTCAATGATTTTTCCCGCGCCATCGAGCTCAACCGCCGCTTCTACCAGGCCTATGCCAACCGGGCGCTGGTCCACCGCCAGACCGGCGATCCCAGTGCTGCGATCAACGATTATTCCACCGCGCTCAAGATCAACCCGCAATACGACATCGCCTATATCGGCCGCGGCAATGTCTACCGGGTGACGGGCAATCCGCGCCAGGCGCTGCGCGACTACGAGCGGGCCATCCAGCTCGGCACCACCAATCCGCGCGCCTATCATTCGCGCGGCCTGCTCTATCAGCAGGACGGCCAGCACAATCAGGCGATCGAGGATTTCACCACCGCGATCAGCCTCGATAGCGATGCGCCGGAGCCGTATAATTCGCGTGGCGTTTCCTATCTGGCGCTCAACGATGCGGGCAATGCGCTCGAAGACGCCAACAAGGCGCTGAGGATCCGCGAGAATTATGCCGAAGCCTGGGTGACCCAGGGCCTTGCGCTCGAAATGCAGGGCGAGAGGGCCAAGGCCAACAAGGCCTTCCGCCGCGCCTACCAGCTCGACAACACGCTGACCGTGGCGCAGGACGGGGTGAACCGGACGCGGTAGGGGTTAGATACTGGCCTCCAGCAGCGCGATTTCCTCCGGCGTCAGGTCGAAGAGTTCGTAGACGATTGCATTGATGCGGGCTTCGTTCGCCTTGATCTCGGCAGTGAGCCGCGCGATTTCGGCCTTGTCGCGGGCGATCCAGTCTTCCCAGTCGGAGCGTTCGGCGAGCGGGATGTCGGCTTTCAGTGCCTTTTTCACCTCGGCGCGGAAGGCGGCGAAGTCCGGTAGCTCCCACCACTCTTTGAGCTTGTTGGTGAGTTTGGGTTCGGTGCCGGCAAGAGGCCCGGATGCTGCGAGATCAGGAATGCGACGTATAAAAGCCTGCTGCAAGCGATAGCGCTCTTCCGCCGCCGTCTGGCAGGCTTCGGCCAGGTCGGCGAGTTCGGCTTTTTGGACTGGGGTGGCGTCGGGTATGGGAACCGGCTCTACATATCGCCCAAGTAACTGGACATATCCCCCCCGTAACGCAGTAGCTTTTTTCAAGAACCACCACGCTACATTTGAATTCAGATTTGCTGCGAGGAAGCCGTCTCCAAAGGGCAAAAAATAGGGTGCATCGTTAATCCAAAACGGCTCATTTACTATCGAGAATTGAGGCTGATTGGTGAAACGATTGTAAATGATCTTTGGTTCTGAAAGCTTGGCTGCATCGACTTCCTGCGCCTGCTGAAGCTCAAACCATTCCTGCTTGGTTGCCCGCTTCTCCAGCATTTCCTTGAAGGGCAACAGCCAGTTGCGGATGGCCGGATAGTCATCAATGTCGATGCGGTTTTTCGGGATATAGATTATCCAAAGACCGCGCGGTTCAGCCCGCCAGCGCTTTAAATCCTTGCCTTCAAGAAACGGCTTCAGCAATTCAGTCGATTTTGGGTCTTGGGCACACAGCCGGTTCTTCGTGGGCGTATCGATGACAAAAGCTTCGTTCAGGCCCGTTTTGATGCCATAGAGGGGCGATCCATAGACGTCTTTGAGCGTCTTCTTGCCCTTCCTGATCTTCTCCCGCAGGGCCTTCAGCGCCGGGCTTTCCAGTTCCCATGAACCCGAGGTCAGGCCGGATTGGGTATAAGTTTCGGCCTTTTTTTCGAAACTGGCGCGGAAGTTGGCTTCCGGCAGTGTCTCAATCTTCCAGAAGCGCAATTCGTGTTTCTTGTCCGGCGCTTCCCGCCGCATGGTCAAAATGGCCGGATAGGTGGTCACGCCTTCGAAGATTTGCAGATCGCCGAAATCAACCACGGTTTCCAGCGTTGCCTTGCTTCGCAGAAAGTCGCGCAGCGGTTTGCCGGAACCGGTCTTGAAGAAGGTCGATGACGAGATGTAGCCAAGGCGACCGCCGGGCTTCAGAAGGTTCAGCCCGCGCTCGAAGAAATAGCAGTAGAGATCTGCCCGGTCGGAGACCACCTCGAAGCGCTTTTCGAGATAGGGCTTCATCGCCTTCAGCAATTCCATGCGCACATAGGGCGGGTTGCCAAGCACGACATCGAAGCCGCCTTCGGCGAAAACCTGTGAAAATGCCGTCGCCCAGGTGAAGCCATGGGAAAGATAGGCGTAGCTTGAATCCTCGATCAGGCTGTCTCCGACCTTCAGATTGGCGCCGAGTGAATCGAGAGGCTTGCCGCGCCTTGCGGTTTTCACCCAGAGCGACAGCTTGGCGATCTCGATACTCTCGGCATTCACATCCACACCAAACAGATTGTTGGTGAGGATTTCACTGTCGGGGTCGAACAGGTCTCCCAGATGACCGCCCTTCAGATCGGCGATCTTGTCGTTCACGCGGGTGAGTTCCGCCTTCATGTAGTCGAAGGCCATGACGAGAAAGACGCCGGAACCGCAGGCGGGATCGACAATGCGCAGTGTCTTCAGCCGGTCGCGATAGGCTTCCCAGGCTTCCAGTTCCGCCGATTTGCGTTTCCATTTGATCGCTTCGTAGTCTTCCGGGTCTGCACCTTTCTGGGCGAAATCCGTGACGATACCGGCGAAGATTTCCTTCAGATGCGTTCCAAGCGTCTGCTCGACGATGAAGCGGGCAATGTAATCCGGCGTGTAGACAACACCATCGCGCTTGCGCCGCCCGGTGGTGCCGGTCTTCTTTTCCGGCTCCACCTCCTCGCCGCGCGCCTCCGCCTGTAGCCGCTCCACATCGGCAATGGATTGCTCGAAGATGTGGCCGAGAACGGTGACGGAGACTTCCGACGCGAAATCGTATTCGCCGATATCCTTGAACTTCTCGCAGACCTCATCGGGAATTTGGAGCTGGTCGACAATCGGATCGGGCGCGAACAAACCACCATTGTAGGGCGGAATATTAAGCGCCTTGTTGCCTGTATTGATCGCCGAGAACAGGCCCTTGAAATTCTGCCAGACAGGCTGGGGCGCAAACTGGTTTTGAGCCTTGAAGCAATTGAGCAGCGTATTCTCGTCAAGAAGCCTGGTGTCCTCGGCAAAAGCGATGAAAAGTACGCGGTCGAGCACCGTCTGCGCTATCGCTATGGCCTGCAACGGGTCGAGGTCGGGCATTTGCTGGCGCACTGAAAAGATCAGCGTGCTGCGCAATTGCTTATAATCGGCATAGAGCGCGTCGGTGATGTCCTTGTCTTCGCGACGGCTTTCCTTCAGCAGTTCCGCCGTCTTGCCGGAAAGCAGATTATCCGCACTGAGTAGCAAGGTGAGCCGGGCATATTCTGTCGGATCGGTCAGCTTGCCGAGATCAAAGCGCTCATAGTCTGCCGTGCCTTCGCCAAAGCCATAGATCCGCAATTCCACCATGTTGGAGATCAGCACCCATTTCACGCCGGGTGCGGCTGTTGCGTATTCCCATGCCTGTTGAACCGGAGACTTGTTGCGTCCCGGCATGATGGCGTCGAGGTCTTTGGTCTTTGCACCCTTCAGTTCCAGCGGCGCGATGATTTCTGATTTTTCCGGCGTGAAACTGCCAAGCGCCAGATCGACGGATCCTTTCAGGATCGCTTTCTCGGACGAGACCGAATAGGCGGCACCTGCCGATGCGCCGGTATAGCCAAGCATGCCCTGAATGATCTGCGCATTGAACTCGGAATGAAGCTCGGTTTCCTTGAGCGTTTCAACCCGTTTGTCGGCAACCATTGCTGCCCAGCGTGTTGCGATTTCGCGATGGGTGTCGGGGATGGCAGCCGGTGCGCCGATATGGCGGGCAAGGGTCTTCGGATTGAAAAGCGACATGATTCTCCTCTTGGCGCGTCACCCTAGAAACTTGCGGTTGAATCGCCAAGGGCTTGTTGCTTGGCGACGGGCCTTCAAAGAGGGAACAATTCCACATCCACCCAACAAAAAACCCGGCGCGGGGCCGGGTTTTGAAAGCGTAGGGAAGGGAGCGGCGGATCAGATGCCGAGGCCTTCGTATTTCTTCTTGAAGCGCGAGACGCGGCCGCCGCGGTCGACCAGGTTCTGGTTGCCGCCGGTCCAGGCCGGGTGCGATTTGGGATCGATGTCGAGGTTGAGCGTGTCGCCCTCGGCGCCCCAGGTGGAGCGGGTCTGGTATTCGGTGCCGTCGGTCATGACGACCTTGATCATGTGATAGTCGGGATGGATTTCTTTTTGCATCGCGTCAATCCTTGGATGTGGCGGGCCTAGCACAGGGCAGGCCCCTGGCCCGTTTCCGCGCGCCTGCCTTTCATGGCCGACTGGCCGGAAGAAGCGGGTGCGGGCAGGAAAATCAATGAAAATGCCGCGGAAAGCGCTTCCACGGCATTTCGTTGCCGGTCCCATACACCACCTTTGGCGGCAAGACAAGCCCGCTCAGGGTCGTGAAGGGGCCGTGAAGGAGGCGGTGAAAGGGACGGTGAAGGACGGGGGTTCGCCGGCTGGCGAACGGCCGCAACCGGTCTTGTCCCCGGGGCCTCTACTGGGGCGAATTGTCTTATTCGGCGAAGCGGGCTTGCCTGTCGGCGCGGTTTGGGGGAAGGGAGGAACCGCAATCGACGGGAGAAAGCGGTGCCGCAAGCAGGACATCAAGACAGCATGCGAGAGGGGCGCGCGAAAGCGGATGCCGCGAAGCAGGCGGACGCGAAATCGGGCCGCAATCTGAGGCCGCTGGCGCGGCTGTGGCCCTATCTCGCGCGCTACAAGGCGCGGGTCTCGGCGGCGATCTTCTTTCTGCTGCTGGCCGCCGGCACGACGCTGACCCTGCCGGTCGCCGTGCGCAACATGATCGACATGGGTTTCATCGGCAACGATGCAAGCTTTGTCGGCAACTACTTCTCGGCGCTGGTGGTGGTGGCGGCGCTGCTCGCGATCGCCAGCGCGGCGCGCTATTATTTCGTCATCTGGCTCGGCGAGCGGGTGATCTCCGACGTGCGCAAGGACGTCTTCGCCCATGTGGTGCAATTGTCGCCGGCCTTCTACGATCAGGCCCGGTCGGGGGAGATCGTCTCGCGGCTGACCGCCGACACGACGCAGATCAAATCGGCCGTCGGCGCGACGGCCTCGATGGCGCTGCGCAACACGCTGCTCGGCCTCGGTGCGCTGGGGGCGATGATCTATACCTCGCCGCGCCTGTCGATGATCGTCATTGCCGCCATTCCGCTGATCGTGCTGCCGATCGTCGGCTTCGGCCGGGCGGTGCGGCGGCGTTCGCGCGCGGCCCAGGACACGCTTGCCGATGCCACGGCGTATGCCTCGGAAGCGATCGGCGCGATCCGCATCCTTCAGGCCTTTGCGGTCGGCGGTTCGGCGTCGCGGCGGTTCTCGCAAGCGGTGGAAACGGCCTTCGGCGCGGCGCGCAAGGCGGTGGCGATGCGCGCCCTGCTGACCGCGGTGGCGATCTTCCTGATCTTTTCAAGCGTCATCGCGGTCTTGTGGATCGGCGCGAGCGACGTGATGAGCGGCGCGATCACGGCCGGCCTGCTGTCGCAGTTCCTGCTTTATGCGATCTTTGCCGCGGGCTCGCTCGGCGCGCTTTCGGAAGTGTGGGGCGAACTCTCGCAGGCGGCGGGTGCCGCCGAGCGGATCGCCGAACTGCTCAACGAGGAGCCGGACATCCGCGCGCCGCAATCGCCGAAGACCCTGCCGCAGCCGGTGCGCGGCGAGATCGCCTTTGAGGGCGTTTCCTTCGCCTATCCGGCCCGGCCGGACGAACTGGCGCTTAGGGATGCCGATTTCACGATCCGGGCGGGCGAGACGGTGGCGGTGGTGGGGCCGTCCGGCGCCGGGAAGTCGACGCTGACGGCGCTGCTGCTGCGCTTCTACGATCCGGCTTCGGGCCGCATCACGCTTGACGGCGTCGATGTCCGCGATCTCGATCCCGAGGCGCTGCGCTCGAAGATCGCGATCGTGCCGCAGGATACGGTGATCTTCGCGGCTTCCGCGCATGACAATATCGCGCTCGGTCGCGAGGCGGCGAGCCGGCAGGAGGTCGTCGCCGCCGCCAAGGCTGCCAATGCCGATGATTTTCTTTCGGCGGCGGCTCGGGGATACGATACCGAACTCGGCGAGCGCGGCGTCACGCTTTCCGGCGGGCAGCGCCAGCGCGTCGCGATCGCGCGGGCGATCCTCAAGGACGCGCCGGTGCTGCTGCTCGACGAGGCGACGAGCGCGCTCGACGCGGAGAGCGAGCGGCTGGTGCAGGACGCCATGGAGCGGCTGATGAAGGGGCGCACCACGCTGATCATCGCGCACCGGCTGGCGACGATCCTGAAAGCCGACCGCATCATCGTCATGGACAAGGGCCGGATCGTCGAGACTGGCACCCATGCCGCGCTGGCGAGGAAGAAGAACGGTCTTTATGCCCGGCTTGCCAAACTGCAATTCGATACCGGACTGGCGGATGCCGCCGAGTAGCGCCCGATCGTTGAGGAACCCATGATGTCCGAATGCCCCGATCCGCAAAGACCGCTCTGGCAATGGAGCGCCTGCGAAACGGCCGATGCGATTGCGCGCGGCGAGATTTCGGCGCGCGAGGCGGTCGCGGCCGCCGTAGAGCGGATGCGGGCGATCAATCCGAAGCTCAATGCGGTGGTCGACGATCTCGGCGATGCGGCGCTGGCGGAGGCCAGCCGTCTCGACGCGCTGCAGGCAAGCGGCGAGCGCCTCGGCCCGCTGCATGGCGTGCCGATCACCATCAAGGAGAACATCGACCAGCAGGGCCGCGCGACGCCGAACGGGGTCGCCGCCTTCAAGGATATCATCGCGCCGGCCGATTCGCCCTTTGTCGGCAACATGAAGAAGGCCGGCGCCGTCGTCATCGGCCGTACCAATACGCCGGAATTTTCCTTCCGCGCGACGACGGACAACGAATTGCATGGCCGCACCTTCAGCCCGTGGAACGACTGGGTATCGCCCGGCGGATCGTCGGGTGGAGCGTCGTCCGCCGTGATGTCCGGCATGGGTGCTCTCGCCCATGGCAATGATATCGGCGGCTCGCTGCGCTATCCGGCCGCCGCGACGGGGGCGGCGACGGTAAAGCCCGGCCTCGGCCGCATACCGGCCTACAACCCCTCGGCGACCGCCGAGCGCGGCCTGCTGGCGCAGTTGATGTCGGTGCAGGGCGTGATCGCGCGCGAGGTTGCCGATGTGCGCCTCGCCATGCGTTCGGCGATAGCATACGATCCGCACGATCCCTGGATGGTGGCGATGCCGTTCGACGGGCCGAGGGAAGAGGGGCCGATCCGGGTCGCCTTTACCCGCAACACCTATGATTTCGACCTTCATCCCGCCGTCGAACGGGCGCTGGAGGCTGCGCGCGACGCTCTCGCCGATGCCGGTTATCACGTCGAGGAGGTCGAGACGCCGGATGTCGGCGAGATCGCCCGGGAGGCGACGAGCTGCCTCTTCGGCGAGGTCAAGACGCTGCTCGGCGCGGACATCCGCAAATATGGCAGCCAGGCGGTCAATGCCATTTTCGACGACTATTTCCAGATCTTCCCCCCCTATGAGGGCAACGATCTGCTGCTCGGCATGGCGCGCCGCTCGCGCTATGTGCGCCAATGGATGCTCTTCCAGCAGCAATGGCCACTGGTGCTGAGCCCCTTCCTGCCGGCGCCGACCTATGCCTGGGACCGCGATGCCCAGGGCATTGAAGGGGTGCGCGAAGTGCTCGGCGCCGGGCTCTACTCCTATGCGATGAATTTTCTCGGCATTCCGGCCGGCAACATCGCGGCAAACTTCCATGACGGCCTGCCGGTCGGCGTTCAGATCTCGGGCCGCCGCTTCCGCGAGGACATGGTTCTCGATGCCTGCGAGGCGGTCGAGCGCCGCGTCGGCATCATGGCGGAAAAGCTCTTCGCGCGCGGGTGATTGCCGGGCGCCTGTCTCGGGGCAGCCTATCCGGCGGCCCTGCCGGCGTTCCGGCCGGAAAAGATGCAGCCGCCGAGGAACGTGCCTTCGAGCGCGTTATAGCCGTGATAGCCGCCGCCGCCGAAGCCGGCGCATTCGCCGGCGGCGAAAAGTCCGGGAACCGGATTGCCCCCGGCATCGAGCACCCTGCCGTCGAGATCGGTGTGAAGCCCGCCGAGCGTCTTGCGGGTCATGACGTGGAGCTTCACGGCGATCAGCGGGCCGGCGGCCGGATCGAGCAGTCTGTGCGGCTTCGCCGTGCGGATCAGCCTGTCGCCGAGATAGGCGCGGGCGGCGCGGATCGCCATCACCTGGGCGTCCTTGGTGAAGGGATTGTCCATCTGGGCGTCGCGCGCCTCGATGATGGCGCGGATTTTCGCGCTGTCGAGCGGCACGGGGGAAATCGCGTTCATGCCGTCAATCAGTCCGTCGAGCGTGTCGCGAACGATGAAATCCTCGCCATGCCGCTTGAACGCCTCGACCGGCGGCGGCGCGCCCCTGCCGAGCCGTGACCTGAGCAGAACGCGCCAGCTTCCCGAGGTGAGATCCGGGTTCTGTTCGGAACCCGACAGCGCGAACTCCTTCTCGATGATGCGCTGGTTGAGGATGAACCAGGAATGGCTGTGGCCGGTCGCGAGGATGTGGCGCAGGGTCTGAAGCGTGTCGAAGCCGGGCAGGCAGGGGGCGGGAAAACGGTTGCCTTCGGCATCGAGCCAGAGCGAGGAGGGGCCCGGCAGGATGCGGATGGCGTGATCCGGCCAGATCGGCGCCCAGTTCCTCACCCCCTCGCAATAATGCCACATGCGGTCTTCGTTGATCGTGGCGGCACCGGCCTCGCGGGCGATGGCGATCATCCGCCCGTCGACATGGCGCGGCACGCCGGAGATCAGTTGCTTCGGCGCCGGGCCGACGCGTTCGACCGGCCAGTTCCTGCGCACCAGATCGAAATCGCCGCCGATGCCGCCTGACGTGACGATCACTGTTCCGGCCTTGAAACGAAAATCGCCGACCGCGCTTCGCGACGATTCCTGACCGCGCTCAACGGTAGTGGGCTCAAGCACCTCGCCGCTGACCCCGGCGATGCGCCCCGCCTTCTTGTCGATCTTCGATACCCGGTGGCGGAAGGCGAGGGTGACGCGGCCGGCCCTTTCGTGCTCGCGTACCCGCTCGATGAAGGGTTTCAGCACGCCCGGCCCGGTGCCCCAGGTGATGTGGAAGCGCGGCACGGAATTGCCATGGCCGGTGGCAAGCGATCCGCCGCGCTCGGCCCAGCCGACGACCGGAAACCAGCGCATGCCGAGCGAAGCAAGCCAGGGCCGCATGCCGCCGGCGGCGAAATCGAGATAGGCTTCCGCCGTTTTGCGCGGCCAGTAATCGGCCTCGCGGTCGAAGCCCGCCGAGCCCATCCAGTCGGTGCGGGCAAGGGCGAGGCTGTCGCGAATGCGCATGCGCCGCTGCTCGGGCGTATCGACCATGAAGAGGCCGCCCAGCGACCAGAAGGCCTGGCCGCCGAGATTCTGTTCGCCTTCCTGGTCGAGGATCACAACGCGCCTGCCGCGTGCCGCCAGTTCATTGGCCGCGACGAGACCGGCAAGCCCGGCACCGACAATGATGCAGTCGGCGGTTTCAGCCATGAACATCCTCCCAGACAGGAAGGGACGTTAGCGCTCGGTCAGCTTGAGTTCAATGCGGCGGTTCTTCGAGCGCGCCTCGTCGCTGTCGCCCTCTTCGAGCGGCTGAAATTCGCCGAAGCCGGCAGCGACGAGCTTGTCGGCGGGAATGCCGTTCTCGATGAAGAACTTCACCACGGAGAGCGCGCGCGCCTGGGACAATTCCCAGTTGTCGCGGAACCGGCCGGTTCCCGAAAGCGGCACGGTGTCGGTATGGCCATCGACCCGCAACACCCAGGCGATGTCGTCGGGAATCTCCCTGCCGATCTGGATCAATGCCTCGGCGACCTTCAGCATTTCCGCCTTGCCGCCATCGTTGAGATCGGCGGAACCGGCCGAAAACAGCACTTCCGACTGAAACACGAAGCGGTCGCCGACAATGCGGATGTCCTGGCGGTCGGAGAGGATTTCGCGCAGGCGCCCGAAGAAATCCGAGCGGTAGCGGTTGAGTTCCTGCACGCGCTGGGCCAGCGCGACGTTGAGCCGCTTGCCGAGATCGGCGATCTTGGTCTGGCTCTCCCGGTCGCGGGATTCGGACGCATCGAGCGCGTCCTCGAGCACGGCGATCTGGCGCCTGAGCGCCGAAATCTGCTGGTTGAGCAGTTCGACCTGCGACAAAGCACGCTGCGACAATTGCTGCTCCTCGTCGAGCTGCTGGCTCAAGGTGCCGATTTTCGCCTGCGCCTGCTGATTGACCCCGGAACCCGAGGCGAGGAGATTTTCAAGGCGCGAGCGCTCGGCCTCGGTATCGGCGAGCGATGCCTGCAGATTGGCGAGGCTGTCCTCGAGATCCTGGCGGTTGCCCTTTTCCAGCGCCAGAAGGTCGGTCAACTGGTTGATCTGCTGGTTGAGCCGGTTGAGCACCGCATCCTTGCCGGAAATCTCCTGCGACAAAAGGAATTGCGCCAGGACGAAGACCGACAGCAGGAAGATGATCGCCAGCAGCAGCGTCGAAAGCGCATCGACGAAGCCCGGCCAGTAGTCGACCCCTCTGTCCCGGCGGCGGTTGCGTGCGAGCGCCATGGAACCCTAACCCTTCGACGCCTTGTCGAAAAAGTCGTTGAGCTTGTCCAGGGTCTGCCTGAGCTCGGCCTGTTGCTCGCGCATGGCGGTCTGGTCGGCACGCATGTGCTGCACCAGGCCCTGAATGCTTTCGGCGAGGCTCGCCATGGCGGCGGTGGCGCGGCCGGACCCGTCGCCGCCGCCCGATTGCAGATTGCGGGTCAGCGTGTCGAGATGGCCGCGCAACTCTTCCGCGCTCGCCCCCGACAGGGAGCCGAAATCGGCCGTCATGTCGGTGATCGAGGACAGCCAGTTTTCGAGTTCGGTATAGAACCGGGTCTGTGCCCGGCCGGCCTGAAGGTCGAGAAAGCCGAGGATCAGCGAGCCGCCGAGGCCGAACAGGGAGGACGAAAACGCCGTTCCCATGCCGTCGAGCGGTGCCGACAGGCCGCTTTTCAGCGCTTCGAGAATGTCGTTGGCATCGCCCGATCCCGGATCGAGGGAGCGGATCGTGTCGCCGATCGAGCCGATCGTCTGCAACAGGCCCCAGAAGGTTCCGAGCAGGCCGAGAAAGACCAGCAGGCCGATCAGATAGCGCGTGATGTCGCGCAGATCGTCGAGCCGGTTGCCGATCGAATCGAGGATGGAGCGCATCGAGGCGGTGTTGATCGACCTGTTGGCGGAAGCGTTGCCGAGCAGCGCCTTCATCGGCGCCAGCAGGACCGGGTCGCGCTTGCCGGAAAAATCGTCGCCCTGGCGGAAGGAATTGGCCCAGGAAACCTCCGGCATGAGCCGCACGACCTGGCCGATGGTCAGCAATACGCCGAAAACCAGCACCAGGACGATCAGCCCGTTGAGCCCCGGATTGGCCATGAAGGCGATCGAAATCTGGCCGTAGAGGATGGCGATGATGAAGGCGGCGATGATCAGGAAGACCACCATGGACAGCAGGAACAGCCTCGGGCTGGTGAACTTGTAGGGATCGAATGCACGTGCCATGGATCAGTTCGGCCTCCTCCGCCGCCCGAGTTTTCGCACTCCTCCGCCTACCCGGCAAGTCCCGCAGGTCATTGATTTGACTGATGGGCCGGCGTCCAGCTTGAGAGCAAGCATCGGCAATGCGACGGGAAAATGACCGGTCGGAGCCTGAACGGTTCTATTCGAAACGCACCACGGCCGTGGACCAGGAAAGTCCGACGCCGAAGCCCGACAGCAGGAAGGTGCTGCCCTTGAGCATGCCTTTTTCCTCGGCCTCCTCGAGCAGGAGGGGAATCGTGGAGGAAACCGTGTTGCCGAACCGGTCCATGTTCTTGAGCACCTTTGCGGGGGGGACGCCGACGCGCTTGGCCATGGCATCCAGCATGTAGATCGAACCCTGATGCAGGGCGAACCAGTCGATATCGGAAATCGCCAGCCCGGCGCGGTCGAGGCAGCGCCGGATCGAGAGCGGAATTTCGCTGTTGACGAAATTGAAGACGGGCCGGCCCTTCATGTGCAGGCGCAGTTCGTCCTTCGTCCGTTCGATCCGGTTGCCGTCTTCGTCTATCAGCGGCAGCGCCGCGCCGCCTGCCGGCACCATGATCGCGTCGCCCCTCTCGCCATCGGTGCCGAAATCCGTCGCCAGGATCGTCGCCCGGCTCCTGCCGGCGGTGATCCAGGTCGCGGTTGCCGCATCGCCGAAGACCGCATTGGTGTTCTTGTCATGGGGCTCGATCTTGCGCGAATAGGGATCGCAGGTGACGAGAAGCCCGTCCCCCGCACCGATCGACTTCAGGAATCCCTGCATCACCAGCACGCCATAGACATAGCCCGAGCAGCCGAGCGACAGATCGAAGCTCGCCGTCGAATGGGGCAGGCCGAGCGCCGATGCCAGCGCCGCGGAATTCTGCGGCAGGGGATGGTCGGGGGTCTGGGTGACGCAGACGAGGACGGAGATTTTCTCCTTCAGCCCCGGATTGGCGGCGAACAGGTTTTCGCATGCCTGTTGCGACAGGCTGACGCCCGTTTCGCCGGGCCCCAGCACGTAGCGCGTCTTCAACCCCACCTTGTTTTCGACAAAGGCCGGATCCGCGCCGGTCAGACGGGCAATGTCCGCGGCGGTGTGCTTGACCGATGGAACCGCATGGGCAAAGGCTTCAAGAGGCATGAACTCGACAAATCGGCAATTGGCAATTCGCCAAACCGCTTACGCCATGGGGCGGGATGGAGCAAGGGCCACCGGGATCATTCACCGCGCACCGTCTCAAGCAATTGCTTGCGGATCAGTTCATTGCCGGCGATGATGCTGCCCTTGGCAAGCATGTCCTGACCGTCATCGAGGTCGGAGACGTAACCGCCCGCCTCGCGGACCATCAGGATTCCGGCGGCCATGTCCCAGGGTGACAGGCCGGTTTCCCAGAACCCGTCGAAGCGGCCGGCGGCAACCCAGCAAAGATCGATCGCCGCGGCGCCGAAGCGGCGGACACCGGCCGAATTGAGCATGACGCGGCGCTGCTGTTCGAGAAAGTCGCCATGGGCCGGCCGGCCGAGATGGGGAATGCCGGTGGTGAACACGCAATCGGTCATCCTGCGCCGCGCGGCAACGCGGATGCGCCGGTCGTTGACGAAGGCGCCGCGCCCCTTCTCGGCGGCGAACAATTCGTCCATCACCGGGTTGTAGACGATGGCCGCGACGATCTCGCCCTCGCGTTCCAGCGCGATCGAAATGCCGAACAACGGAATGCCGTGCAGGAAATTGGTCGTGCCGTCGAGCGGATCGACGATCCAGCGGTTCTGCGGATCGCTGCCTTCGACGACCCCGCGCTCTTCCATCAGGAAGCCGAATTTCGGCCGCGCCTTGGACAGTTCCTCGAAGATGATCTTTTCGGCCATCATGTCGGCGGCGGAAACGAAATCGCCCGGCCCCTTGACCGAGACCTGGAGATTCTGCACTTCGCCGAAGTCGCGCGCCAGCCTTTTGCCGGCCTTGCGGGCGGCTTCCACCATCACGTTCAGAAGAGCGGAACGGGCCATGCTGTCCTCGGTTTGCGATGCGGGCTGCGGTCAGTCGGCGCGGCGCAGATAGGTGATCTCATTGGTGTCGACGATGATCTTCTCGCCGACGGAGACGAATGGCGGCACCATGCAGCGCACACCGTTGTCGAGGATGGCCGGCTTGTAGGAGGATGCCGCCGTCTGGCCCTTGACGACCGGTTCGGCTTCCATCACCTCGAGCACCACCTGGTCGGGCAGCGAAATGCCGATCGGCTTGTCCTCATGCAGTTCGACGGTCACCGTCATGCCGTCCTGCAGGAAGGCGGCGCGCTCGCCGACGAAATCCTTGGCGAGTTCGAGCTGCTCATAGGTCTCGTTGTCCATGAAGATGAGCATTTCGCCCTGCTCGTAGAGATACTGGAAGTCCTTCTGCTCGAGTCGCACGCGTTCCACCGTATCGGCCGAACGGAAGCGTTCGTTGAGTTTCGAGCCGTTGAGCAGGTTCTTCATTTCGACCTGCGCAAAGGCGCCGCCCTTGCCGGGCTTGACGTGATCGGTCTTGACCACCGCCCATAGCGAGGCGTTGTGTTCGAGCACCATGCCCGGTTTGATCTGGTTGCCGTTGATCTTCATGAATGTCACCGAAGTCTGGAAGAGCGCCCGCTGCCAAGGGGGTCGGCGGGGCTGAATTTGCCTGGTTTTCCGGCGCCAGCCTGCCGCTGGCGCCCGTTGCGCGTTGCAAGAGCATGGATGGCTGAAAAGTGCAAGGGGGGCGGATGGAGCGTGCCTCGAGGCGTGCTGCTACCCCGGCCAGCGATTGGCCGCCTCGAGCGCCCTGGCGAGGGCCTGCCGGTCGAGCGCGTTGATATAATCGTCGAGCCAGGTGTCCTTGAGGCCGGCCCGCTTGGCGAGGATGTGCCATTTGGCCGCCTCGACCGGATCGGGCTCGGTGCCGACCCCCTGGGCGTAAAGCTTGGCGAGACGGTTGCGCGCCACCACATTGCCGCCGATCGCCGCGCGGCGGATCCAGCCAAACCCGGCCTTTTCGTCCCGCACCCCGGCAAAGCCGTTGACGAGCCAGATGCCGAGTTCGACCTGTGCCGTGTCGATGCCGGCGCGCGCCGCCTTCAGCATCCAGTCGAGCGCCAGTTGCTCTTCGGGATAGCCCTTGACGCGGCCGGAAAGATAAAGCTGAGCGAGGACATAATAGGCATCGGACACGCGCGCTGCGGCGGCCTGTTCGAGATAGGGCAGGGCTTCCTGCGCGCCGGCCGTTGTCGGCCGGTCGTCGATCACCAGTTGGGCGTAGTTGAAGGCCGCCGTCGCATGGCCGTCATCGGCGGCGAGCTTCATCAGCCGCCTGGCCTCGACCCGGTCCGGCTTGACGTATTTGCCCTCGAGCAGTTTCACAGCATAGCCGAACTGCGCGTCGCGGTCGCCATTGTTGGAGGCGATCTCATACCAGGCGGTCGCCTCCCTGGGGTCGCGCGCGACGCCAAGCCCCTTGTCGTAAAGCTCGGCGATCAGCGTCTGCGCCTTGGGATCGCCCAGTTGGGCGCGCGGCAGGGCGAGTTCGAAGGCGGTCAGATAATATCCGCGCTGATAGGCGCCATAGGCGGCGTCGGCGTTGTTATCGGCAGCGGACGTCTCGCCTCCGGCCGGGATTTCGGGAGCCATGCGCTCGCCGACCGTCGCGGCGCTGTCCGCGCCATCTGCGGCGTTTTCGACGGCGCGAGCCGGTCCCATGCCGGCCAGCACCAGGCATGCGGCCAACAGCGCGCTCAGGCGAAGCGGCGAAACCACCGGTTCGTTACCCTTCGTCCGCAAATCGCGGCGCATGCCGGTCGAGTTCTTCATTGATCTTGCGCACTGCCTCGGCCGGACCATCGACACAGGCAAAAACGGCGAGGCCGAGCACGGCGAAATCGGCTCCCGTCCGTGCGACATCCAGCGCGCTTTGCGGCGCCGATCCGGCCATCACCAGTACCGGTATCTGCATGACCGATGCGCACCATTCACCAAGCCCGAGATTCTTCGGATGCGGCTCCGGCCGGATATCGCCATCGAGCTTGCCGATGAACAGGAAATCCGGCCCCGCCTCCGCTGCCTCCATCGCCTGATGGCGGCTCTTCACCGGTCCATATCCTACAATCTTTTTTGGCGAAAACCGGGCGGTCGCCTCGGCCAGTGTCTTCGCATCGCCGCCGATCATCATGCCGTCGGCGTTCGACCGGCCCATCACCTGGCTGTCGGCTTCGACCAGCACGGCTGCGCCATGATCCTTCGAGGCCTCGACCATGGCCTGTGCGTGATGCTGATAGGCGGCGGCATCGAGTTCGCCGCGCGCCACGATCAGGCTTGCCACATCACCGCCCGACAGCGCCTGGCGGACGGCATCGGCGGCATCGCCGAGCGGCGGCACCGCCAGCACGATGCGGCAGCGATCGAGAGGGGCCTCCGTCGAGTCAAGCCTGTCTGCCAATGATACCGTTCCTTGGATCGCGTCATGCCTGCGGCCGATCGCAGGCGTCCTGTGAACCCGTTGCCGGGCTGACAGGCTGCATGCCGCATTGCCAACGCCTTGGCAAGCGCTGTAGGAGGGCAGGACCAGCCTTCGACCAGCCCTCGACTGGCCTTGGGCCTCTCTCGACCGACCTTCAGCAACTCCTCGACCAGTTCCCTGCAGCCGCCACAGGATATCGGCATGGATCTCGCCTTCTATCTGATCGCCGTTCCGGCGGTTATCCTGACCGGCCTGTCGAAGGGCGGTCTGGGCGGCGGTCTCGCCATGCTCGGCACTCCGCTGATCGCCCTGGCGGTGCCGCCGGTTCAGGCCGCCGCCATCATGCTGCCGGTGCTGATACTGATGGACTGGATCGGCTTGTGGAACTATCGCGGCACCTACGACCGCGGCATTCTGGTCACCATGCTGCCCGGCGCCATGGTCGGCATCTTCATCGGCTGGCTCACCGCGGCGGTGGTTTCCGATGACTGGATCCGCATCCTTGTCGGCCTCATATCGGTTGCCGCCGCCATCAGCCAATGGATGCGCGACCTGCTGCGGCGGGGCGCCAAGGAGCGCAATGCGATTGCCGCCGGATTCTGGGGCATGCTGACGGGCTTTACCAGCTTCATCTCCCATGCCGGCGGCCCGCCCTTTCAGGCCTATACCGTGCCGCTGAAGCTCGACAAGCTGGTCTTTGCCGGGACCGGGGTGGTCGCCTTCGCGGTGATCAACGCGGTCAAGGTCGTTCCCTATTTCGCCCTCGGCCAGTTCTCCGGCGAGAACCTGCTGATCGCGCTTCATCTGATGCCGGTGGCCTGCCTCGGCGTGCTGCTCGGCATCTGGCTCGTGAAACGCGTCTCGCAACGGATGTTCTACCAGATCACCTATCTGGCGATGATCGTCATCGGCGGCAAACTGCTGTGGGACGGGCGCGGCGCGCTTGCCGCCCTGATCGGCTGACCGTCGCAGACCACGCGTTCTCCCGGCCACCGGCCTGACCGGCGGTTCGGCAAATTTCGATCGGGTTTGAGCGAATCAGTGCTGTAATTGCTCGATCTTGTCCTTGAGCAGGAGTTTCTGCCGCTTGATCTCGGCAATCTCGTCGTCGCCGATGCTCGGATGCCGCATCGCCTCTTCCAGCCTATTTTCGAGCTCCACATGTTTCTGCTTGAGCTGTTCGATATGCGTGGAAAGAGCCATCGTCGATCTCCCTTCGATATTTCGGACACATTCGCTTTCCCGCGCCTGCATGAGCGCTTCGGCTGGGGTGCAAAGCACCCCAACGGGATGGATTGCATCACAGATTTGGCGACTTGTCCAATCCTGACTTCGGTACCCGCGGGAGGCCGGGCGAGGGGCTGAGAATGCGGTGAATATCCGGTAAAGGCCCTTGCGCTCTCCAGGCAGCCGCCACATTCAGGACTGTGCGCAAAAATCGAATGCTGGTAGATTGCAGGCGAGGGGGCCAGGTTGATGTCCGATATCGAAGAAACCCAGTTGCGCGTCCGGTTGGCGAGGCTCGAACTCGAGCATGCCGATCTGTCCAGGGCGGTCGACGCGCTGATACAGGTCGGCGGCGACATTCTGTGCATCCAGCGGCTGAAGAAGAAGAAACTCGTGCTCAAGGACCAGATCACCGAACTGCGCGACCGGCTGATGCCCGATATCATCGCCTGACGCCGCACGGGCCCGTCCCCCCCGACAGCAACCCTTGGCCCGCAATCCGCGCATCCCTTTCAATCCGGCCCTTCCTGCTCTAAAGCGTTGCGCGAAATCATGAGAGAGTATCGCCGGAAGTGAGCCCCGCATGACCGCTACCCCGCCTGTCGCCATCATCATGGGCAGCCAGTCCGATTGGGAGACCATGAGGAACGCCGCCGAGACGCTCGATGCGCTTGGCATCGGCCATGACGCGAAGATCGTTTCGGCGCATCGCACGCCCGAGCGGATGCGCGATTTCGCCCGGTCGGCGCGCCAGAAGGGTTATCGCGTCATCATCGCCGGTGCCGGCGGCGCGGCCCATCTGCCCGGCATGACGGCGGCGATGACCTCGCTTCCCGTGCTCGGCGTGCCGGTGCAGTCGAAGGCGCTTTCGGGCCAGGACAGCCTGCTCTCGATCGTCCAGATGCCGGCGGGCATTCCGGTCGGAACGCTGGCGATCGGCCGCGCCGGCGCGGTCAATGCGGCGCTGCTGGCCGCCGCGATCCTGTCCATCGGCGATCCCGATATCGCCGCCCGCCTCGATCGGTGGCGCGAACGGCAGACCGCCGGCGTCGCCGAGACCCCGAAGGATGCGTGAATTGCCCATGGCGCACCGCACCCCCCCCATTCTGGCGCCGGGAGATACGATCGGCATTATCGGCGGCGGCCAGCTCGGCCGCATGCTGGCGATTGCCGCCGCCCGCCTCGGCCTCAGGACCGTCATCCTCGATCCCGGCGCCGACTGTCCTGCGGCACAGACCGCAAACCACTGGATTCGCGCCGCCTATGACGATGCGCAGGCGCTGGCGGAGCTTGCCGAGGCCAGCCGCGTCATCACCTATGAGTTCGAGAACATCCCGGCTGCGGGCCTTTCCTTTCTGGAGGAGAACGGCTTCCTCTTTCCATCCGCTCTTGCGCTTGAAAAGAGCCAGGACCGGCTCGTCGAAAAGCGGTTTCTCAACGATCTGGGCATCGCCACGGCGCCGTTCGAACCGGTCGACGATGCCGCCGGCCTTGTTGCGGCTGCCGCCAGGCTCAGTGGCAAGGCGATCCTCAAGACCCGCCGCCTCGGCTATGACGGCAAGGGCCAGACCCGCATCGATGGCCCGCTCGGAGCAGAGGAAGCCGAAAAGGTCTTTGCCGGGACCGGGGGCGTGGCCGCCATTCTCGAGGGCTTTGTCGATTTCTCCCGCGAAATCTCGGTGATCGCCGCGCGCGACCGCCACGGCAGGACGGTCTCGTTCGATCCGGCGGAGAACGTGCATCGCGACGGCATTCTGCGCCGTTCCACCCTGCCGGCTCAGATCCCGCCGGAGACGGCGGAGGCGGCGCGAAAGATCGCCCGGACCATCACCGATGCGCTCGACTATACCGGCGTGATGGGCATCGAGTTCTTCGTCCTTGCCGATGGCGGCCTTGCGGTCAACGAGATCGCGCCGCGGGTGCACAATTCCGGCCACTGGACGGAAGCGGCCTGCGACATTTCCCAGTTCGAGCAGCATATCCGCGCCGTCGCCGGCTGGCCGCTCGCCACGCCGCGGCGCCATTCGGACTGCGTGATGGAAAATCTGATCGGCGACGACATCAACCGGCTCGACGAGCTGCTTTCGACCGGAAACTGCCTCGTCCATCTCTACGGCAAGGTCGAAACCCGCCCGGGCCGCAAGATGGGCCATGTGACGCGGCTGACCGGAGCGGCCTGAGGGCCGATCCTGAACGTCGCTACAACCTCTTGAGGCTCCACATCTAGTTCAGCTTGGTGCCGAGCGCGGTGGAGAGCAGGCTCAACTGCTGGAGGACGGGATTTTCCCTCGGCTGGCGGGTATCGCCGGCGCGGGCATAGACCTCGGCATCGATCGAGGTGATGCGGTTCTGCAGCGCCAGGGAGCGGTTGACCAGGCTGACGAATTCCTCCGGCAGCATGTCCCAGTCGGCGTCGATGGCGCTGGCGGGAAGCGTTTCGAGCTTCACCTTCTTCTTTTCTTCGAGAAACTGCTCGGCATTCATTTCGCCTTCCTTGGCGGCGCGCTGGAGCAGCAGCCAGGAGGCGAGTTGCATCAGGCGGGTGGTAAGCCGCATCGATTCGGTGCCGTAGAGCACGATCGACGCCTTGGGCAATTGCCTGGCGGCGTCGCGGCCGGGGCCGTCGAGATAGCTGGCGCTTTCCTCCACCAAGGTCATGCCATCGGAGAACAACTGGTTGAATTTGCCGGAGAAAGCGAAATGCTCGGCCAGGTTGACCGTGTTGTCCGGTTTGGAGTTGGAAGAAGTGTCCATTAAAACCTGCCCTGCCTGCCTTGCTGTTTAGCGCCGGTGGTCTGGCTCGTAAAGATGCTTGCGGGCGCAAAAGCCCGTGTTTTCGCAACAGCGTTAAGAAGCGGGCGTGCCGATGGGTCGGGCGCGGCATAAAAAAAGAGCCGCAAAGGCGGCTCTGAAGAGTTAACAGGGAGGCGTCAAACAGGGTGAAGCGCCTGCTCCACCGAGTATGAATCCGGTAAAAACCGAATGATGTGATTCATGGGCCATAAAGCTTAATTAACCGTTAACGAGGGTGCCATTTCGGGAGGCATCGGGCCGGAACGGTCACTCGCGGCGGGCGAATAAGGCTTCCGCCGCGCTCAGATGGTCGCTCTTGGCGCTGCGGGCGGATTCCAGCCGTTCGATCTCGGCTTTCAGAACGGCGATGGTCTCGTCGAGGTCTTCAACGGACAATTCCTCCAGTTTCTGGCCGATCTCGAAGACACGGCGTTTGCGGATGGGCTCCTCGTCGAACATGCTCTCCTCCTGGTTGCTTCGAATAGATCATGCGGAGGTGGTTGACCGCAAGGCTGTCGGAGGCCCATGCTTGGCGAAAGCAGCGGTCGGAAGGAGGCGAGCAGGGCATGGCGGGAAGATTGCCGAAGTCGATGACGGCCATCGAAATCACCGAACCCGGCGGGCCCGACGTGCTCAAGGCGGTCGAAGTGCCGATGCCGGTGCCGGGCGAGGGCGAGGTGCTCATCCGTGTCGACCATGCCGGCGTCAACCGGCCGGACTGCCTGCAGCGCGCCGGCGCCTATCCGCCGCCCAAGGGGGCGAGCCCGCTGCCGGGGCTCGAGGTTTCCGGCACGATCGCGGCCCTTGGCGAGGGCGTCGATCTTTCGCTGGCCGGCATATCCGTCATGGCGCTGACGCCGGGTGGCGGCTATGC
>JAGRLT010000135.1 GCA_020441665.1 Nitratireductor sp. | reverse complement strand
CTTTGCTGACCTGTTCAAACCCAGCTATTAGAAACTAGCAAAACCACTTCCAGTGGTTCAAGCGAAGCGTTTCAAACCTCCGCCTCTGGCGGAGGTCACTGATTTTGAGAAATCGATTCAAGACGGTCGTAACCCGATTCCGCTTTTCCAGGTAACCACCTGAAAGAAAACGGGAATTATGCCTGTGCCGCGAGCCAGTCCCGGCGCGAAATCGCATAGGTGCGGTGCGGCCGCAAATGGCTGAACCGGTCGTCGATGCCCGGATGTTCAAAGTCGCGTTGCGCCGCGTGCCTCATGCCGATGCGCTCCATCACGGCCAGCGAGCGGTAATTGTCGTGAACCGCGAAGGCGACGATTTCATCGAGGCCCTGTGCCTCGAAGCCATGGGCGAGGCAGGCGCGGGCCGCCTCGCTGACATAGCCCTTGCCCCAATAATCCGGCAGCAGGCGCCAGCCGATCTCGACGGTTTCCTCCGGGAAGAGCGGTGCGAGGCCGCCGCGGTGCAGGCCGCAAATGCCGATCAGCGCGCCATCCTCCTTGCGCTGCAGGGCGGAGAAGCTGAAACCGTTTTCGGCGATCAGCCGGTTGAGCTTGTCCAGCACCTGATCGGCTTCGGCTCGGCTGCGGCGGAAGGGAAAGAACTTCATCACGGTCTCATCGCTGTTGAGGCGGTGAAATGCCGGGCGGTCCTCGTCTCGCCAGGGCCGCAGGATCAGCCGTTCGGTTTCGAGTCTCATGGCGTCGCGAAGTCCTCTCGCCGATAGCCCTGGAGATAGAGCAGGGCGGTAAGGTCGCCGTGATCGATGCGGATCCCGGCCTTGTCGGCGACGGCGGGCTTGGCATGCAGCGCGACGCCGCTTCCCGCCGCCAGCAGCATGGGCAGGTCGTTGGCGCCGTCGCCGACCGCGATGAAATCGGCGGGCGACAGGCCGCGCGCGGCGGAAAATTCCCGCAAGGCGGCAACCTTGGCATCGCTGCCGAGGATCGGTTCGGCGACCTCGCCGCTGAGCCTGCCGTCGTGAACAAGGAGCGTGTTGGCGCGATGGGTATCGAAGCCGAGATGGGCGGCGACCTTCTGCGAGAAGAGCGTGAAGCCGCCGGAAACGAGCGCGCACCAGCCGCCATGGGCCTGCATGGTGGCGATCAGCGTCCTGCCGCCGCTGGCAAAGGTGATGCGGTTTTCAAGCACGGTGTCGGCGATCGTCGCCGGCAGGCCCCTGAGCAGGCCGACCCGCTCGCGCAGCGCCGGCTCGAAGGCGATCTCACCGTTCATCGCCCTGGCGGTGATGGCGGCGACGCGATCCTTGATGCCGATTTCGGCCGCCAGTTCGTCGATGCATTCCTGGTCGATCATGGTCGAATCCATGTCGGCGATCAGCGCTTTCTTGCGGCGGGTGGTGGCGTCCTGTATGGCAAGGTCGACGGGAAGGCCGGCGAAAATCCCGCGGCCCGTTTTAAGGGCGGAGGCGGCATCGCCGCCGGCGGGAAGATAGAGGTCGGCGGCCTCGTCCGGGCTCAGCCATTCGATGCGGTCGGCCTTGAGACCGGCAGCCAGTTGCCGGACCCGGGCGGGTTCAAGAGCCGCCTTCGAGGGAGCGCTCACAAGGGTGAGAACGGGTTGTTTCATGCTGCCGGTGTTCGATTTTATGCGCGGTGAAAAGGATCGGGTGTGACGGTCAGGGCCATCCTGATAGCGGGGCCGACGGCCAGCGGCAAGACCGAGCTTGCCCTTCGCCTCGCCGAGCGGTTTGGCGGCGAGGTCGTCAATGCCGATTCCATGCAGGTCTATGCCGGTTTGCGGCTGATCACCGCGCGGCCCAACGATGGCGAAACCGCCCGTGCGCCGCATCATCTGTTCGGTCATGTCGATCCGGCGGACGGCTACAGCGTCGCGCACTGGCTGGCGGATGCGGAACGATCGATGCGGGCGATCGCCGGGCGCGGCGGCCTGCCGATCCTTGCCGGCGGTACCGGCCTTTATTTCAACGGCCTGCTCAAGGGGCTCAATGCGGTGCCGCCGGTCGATCCCGGCATCCGGGCCGAATTGCGCGAAAGGGCGGCGGCGGGTGACGACGGGCTCTTCTTGGAGCTCGAAGCCGCCGATCCTCAAACGGCGTCGAAACTGAGGCCCGGCGACACCCAGCGGGTGGCAAGGGCGCTGGAAGTGGTGCGCTCGACCGGCAGGCCGCTGTCCTGGTGGCAGGCGCAGCCGACATCGCGGCCGCTGCTGTCGGGCGGGGACTATGCGGGCGTCGTTCTCGAGCCCGAGCGGGCGGTGCTGCGCGAGCGGATCGCGGCGCGGTTTCGAGCCATGGTGGCGCAGGGCGCGCTTGAGGAAGCGGCCGATTTCATGGCGCGGGGCCTGCCCGCGGTGCGGCCTGCCATGCGGGCGATCGGTATGGGCGAACTTTCGGCCCATTTGCGCGGCGAAATCAGCCTGGAGGCGGCGATGGCGCTGGCCATCACCGCCACGCAACAATATGCCAAGCGCCAGTCGACCTGGTTCCGCAATCAGTTCGGCGTTGAGTGGCTGCGGGCGGACCGGTTGGAAAGCGCTGTCCAATGCGTCGGCGCGAAGGTCGATGGCGGAAATTCCGTATGAAAATGAACTGCTTGCCGCAGCACCTTCCGAAACGGAAAAGATCAGCCTTAACGGAAGTTAACCATAGCGGTTAAGGCAGAATTTATGTGTCGGTCCTATCATCGCGACCGGACGGTTGTTAATGTTTTCTCGTGCCTCAGGTAACATGCGAAACAAGCTCTTTAGCATCGAGGGCAAGATTGGCCCGCTGAACAGCGTGCTGATCTTCGCGGCGATGGCGCTGGTCGCCTATTCGCTGTACCTGTCGATATACGACTGGGAGGACTATACGCTGAAGACCGGCGGGGCGTTCTCCCTGGGCGAGAAGATCCAGATCTATGCTCTTGGCATGATGATGGTGGCGCTGACCTTCTCGATCCTGGTCATGACGCCCTTCGTGCGACGGAACACCCAGGAGCGCAGCCAGATGGACAAGCGTGCCCAGACCTTCATGACGCAGGCCAATACCGATCCGCTGACCGGCATGCACAACCGGCGCTATTTCGAACGGGCGCTGCAGGGCTATCTGAGCGAGTTCAACGCGGTCGATGCGACGCTCGGCCTGCTGATCCTCGATCTCGACCACTTCAAGAGCGTGAACGACAATTACGGCCACGATGTCGGCGATCTGGTGCTGAAGGAAGTGGCGCTCAGGCTGCGCGCAATCAGCCGTGAACACGATATCGTTGCCCGGCTCGGCGGGGAGGAATTCGCGGTCATCACGCCCTATGCCAATCGCGAGCAATTGCTCGGCGTTGCCGAGCGCTATCGCAAGATGATCGAGGCACTGTCGATCCGCCACGCCAACATTCTCATCCGCCCCACGGTGTCGATCGGCGTTGCCACCAATGAGGGCAAGCTCGACAGTTGCGACGATCTGTTCAAATCTGCCGATCTCAAGCTCTATCAGGCCAAGAATGCGGGCCGCAACCGCGTCGCCGCCTGATCGGCTGCGAAACGCTCCGCTCGCAAATCCCTGCCGCTCACAAAATCGTGGATGAATGCCGCTGCCCGAAGGCCGGGCGTGGCCTGTAACAATTCTGTCATGCAAGACTGGTTAGTCGTATCGCCGCCGCATCGGCGCGGCCATCGCGGCAGGATTACACGGCAGGGGTGTTGCAAGATGAAAAACGTGCTGGTTCTTTGCACCGGAAATTCGGCGCGCTCGATCCTGGGGGAAGCGCTAATCAACCAGTTGGGGAAGGGGCGGCTGCGCGGCTTTTCGGCCGGTTCCGATCCCAGGCCCGCGCCGCATCCGGCAGCGCTCACCCTGCTCGCTGCCAAGGGCTATGACGTCTCGGCGTTTTCCTCGAAGCGATGGGATGTCTTTGCCGGGCCCGATGCGCCCGTCATGGATATCGTCATCACCGTTTGCGACAATGCGGCCGGCGAAGCCTGCCCGGTATGGCCCGGCGCGCCGGTATCGGCCCATTGGGGCATCGAGGATCCGGCGGCGGCGGCCCCCGAATATCAGGCCGCTGCCTTCCGCAAGGCCCATGACGCGCTTGCCGAGCGCGTCGAGGCCATGCTGGCGCTCGATCTCGAGGGGCTTGCGCCGGCCGAACTGAGGAGTGCGCTCAATGCCATCGGCGCCCGGTCGAGCGGAGCGACCGCACTTGCCAGCGGCGGCGGCTGGTGATGACCCATTCCATCAGGGCGAAACTGGCCACCAGGGCGAAACTGGCCACCAGGGCGAAACTGGCGGCAGAATTTATCGGCACCGCGCTGCTGCTTGCCGCCGTGGTGGGCTCGGGCATCATGGCGGAGGCCCTGGCGGGGGGAAACACGGCGATCGCCCTGCTCGCCAACACGATCGCCACCGGGGCGATCCTGTTCGTGCTGATCACCGTGTTCGGCCCGGTATCGGGCGCCCATTTCAACCCCGCCGTCACGCTCGCCTTCCTGCTGCGCCGCGAGATCACGCCGTCCGCGGCGACAATCTACATCCTGATCCAGATCGTCGGCGCCATCGCCGGCGTGCTGCTTGCCAATGCGATGTTCGATCTCGATGTGATCCAGACGAGCCAGAAAATCCGTTCCTCCGGCGGCCAGTGGCTGTCGGAAGGGGTGGCGACCTTCGGCCTGGTGCTGGCGATCCTGCTCTCGGTGCGGTTCCGGCCCGATGCCGTCGCCGCCGTGGTCGGGCTCTACATTACCTCGGCCTACTGGTTCACCGCCTCGACGTCGTTCGCCAATCCGGCGGTGACGGTCGCCCGGCAGTTTTCCGATACGTTTGCGGGCATCGCTCCGGCCGGCGTGACCGCCTTCATCCTGGCGCAGCTTGCGGGCATGGCGGTTGCGGTGGCGGCGGACCGGCTGTTTGCCGGCGGGCAAAAAGACGGTTGACGCCGGCGGGCGGTATGGCTAGGTTCCCGCGACCTTGAAGGGAGAGACGGAAAGTGTCGAAAATTCTCGTGGTAGTGGGATGCGCATACGCGTGACGGGTTGATAAGCCCGTCGCTTCGGCAGCGTATGCGCAACAGGCTCCGGAAGGGGCCTTTTTTATTGCCTGAATTCGGCGTGGCGGGCGTTATGGACTTGTCAACTGGCCGAAGAAGGGCTTTTAGCAGTCCGGCAGGCATTCATGTCGGGAATTGGCCGCCGAAACCGGCGGAAATCGAAGTGAAAGAAACGGAACGATGCCCAAAAGTGCGACAAAATCACGAACCCAGGACAGGCAGTCGGCAGCGGCCAGGAAGATGACCGGTGCGGAGATGGTGCTCCAGGCGCTGGTCGACAACGGTGTCGACACGATTTTCGGCTATCCGGGCGGGGCGGTGCTTCCGATCTATGATGAGATTTTTCAGCAGGACCGGGTCCGGCACATTCTGGTGCGCCACGAGCAGGGCGCCGGCCATGCGGCGGAAGGCTATGCGCGCTCGACCGGCAGAGCGGGCGTCATGCTGGTGACTTCCGGTCCGGGGGCTACCAATGCGGTGACGCCGCTGCAGGACGCGCTGATGGATTCGATCCCGCTCGTCTGCATCACCGGCCAGGTTCCGACCGGTCTGATCGGCTCCGATGCCTTTCAGGAAGCCGATACGGTCGGCATCACGCGGCCCTGCACCAAGCACAACTGGCTGGTTTCCGCGGTCGACGAGCTGCCGCGCATCCTGCATGAGGCCTTCTATGTCGCCACCCATGGCCGGCCCGGCCCGGTGCTGATCGACATTCCCAAGGACGTGCAGTTTGCCAGCGGCACCTATTATCCGCCGGAACATTACGAACTGAAGAGCTACAAGCCGGAGGTCGCCGGCGACGAAGAGGCGATTGCCGAAGCGGTCCGGCTGATGGCGGGCGCGAAGAAACCGGTTCTCTATACCGGCGGCGGCGTCATCAATTCGGGGCCGCAAGCCTCGCAATTGCTGCGCAAGCTGGTGGGCGAAACCGGCTTTCCGATCACCTCGACCCTGATGGGGCTGGGCGCCTATCCGGCATCGGGCGAAAACTGGCTCGGCATGCTGGGCATGCACGGCACCTACGAGGCCAATCTGGCAATGCATGATTGCGACGTCATGGTGTGCGTCGGCGCGCGCTTCGACGATCGCATTACCGGGCGGCTTGACGCCTTCTCGCCCCATTCGAAGAAGATCCACATCGACATCGATCCTTCCTCGATCAACAAGAATGTCCGTGTCGACGTGCCGATCATCGGCGATATCGCGCGCGTGCTCGAAACCATGCTGAAATTGTGGGCGGCGAGCGAGGCGAAGCCCGATCAGCAGGACATGGCCAAATGGTGGGCGCAGATCGATCGCTGGCGCGGTCGGCAGTCGCTGTCCTACAGGCGCTCGAAAGACGTCATCATGCCGCAATATGCCATCGAGCGGCTTTACGCGCTGACCAGGGAGCGCAATACCTTCATCACCACCGAGGTCGGCCAGCACCAGATGTGGGCGGCGCAATTCTTCGGGTTCGAGGAGCCGAACCGCTGGATGACGTCGGGCGGTCTCGGCACGATGGGCTACGGCCTGCCGGCGGCTTTCGGCGTTCAGATCGCGCATCCCGATGCGCTGGTCATCGATATTGCGGGCGACGCTTCCGTGCTGATGACGATCCAGGAAATGTCGGCGGCGGTGCAGTACAATGCGCCGATCAAGATCTTCATCCTGAACAACCAGTATATGGGCATGGTCCGGCAATGGCAGCAATTGCTGCATGGCAACCGGCTGTCGCATTCCTATACCGAATCGCTGCCCGATTTCGTCAAGCTGGCGGAAGCCTATGGCGGGGTCGGCATCCGCTGCGACAAGCCCGACGAGCTGGATGACGCGATCCAGCGGATGATCGATACCGATGCGCCGGTGATTTTCGACTGCCGCGTCGCGAATCTTGCCAACTGCTTCCCGATGATCCCCTCCGGCAAGGCACACAACGAGATGCTGCTGCCGGACGAAGCGACCGACGAGGCGGTGAGCACGGCGATCGACGAGAAGGGCAAGTCCCTTGTCTGATCAGCCCTCTCCGCTTGCCGATTACGGGCTGGTGGTTCTGCTTGCCGCCATCTTCGGGATGAGCTTCATGCTGATCAAGGTGGCGGTGGCGGAACTGCCGGCGGCCCTTCTGGTCTTCGTGCGCGTGTCCGTCGCCTGCGCCCTGCTGCTGATCATGATGCGCTTGCTGGGGATCGGGTTCTCGGGCTTTTCGGGCCGATGGTACCATGTGGCGGCATCGGCCCTGCTGGGCAATGCGCTGCCATTCTACCTGATTTCCTGGGGCGAGCGGGGCGTCGATGCCGGGCTTGCGGCCATCCTGATGGCCGTGATGCCGCTGGCGACCATCACCATCGCGCATTTTTCGACGACGGATGAAAAACTCAACCGCTACAAGCTGGCCGGCTTTCTTCTCGGCCTTGCCGGCGTGATCGTGCTGATCGGTGCCGGCAAGCTGACGGCGCTCGGTGAGCAGGCCGTGCAGCAATTGGCGATCCTGCTGGGCGCGATCTGCTATGCGGTCAATGCGATCGTGACCAAGAAGCTTACCGGTTTGCAGCCCTATGCCATGGTGACCGTCCTGATGGGGATGTCGGCACTGATGCTGCTGCCTTTCGCGCTGCCGGAATTTACGCAGCTTTCCCGTTTGTCGCTGACGGGTGGGTTGGCGGTTGCGGCGCTGATCCTCCTGCCGACCATTCTGGGCACCTTGCTTCTGGTCGAGATCGTGCGCCGGCAGGGCGCCTCTTTTTTGAGCCAGATCAATTTTCTGGTGCCGCTGGCAGGGGTCGGCTGGGGCATGCTGCTGCTGGGCGAAAGGCTGCCGGTGCAGGCCTGGCTGGCGCTGGCGATCATCTTTGCCGGCATCGCGATTGCCAGCATAAGGCCGGCGCGGGGGAGCGCATCATGAAATCACAAGACGGCGGCGCTTGCGCCAAATGCATTTGACAAACGGGAAATGACGTCATGAGTCCGAAGAAAAAACAGGCCGGTTCCGCCTATTTCATTGCCAAGGAGACCGAACTGCCGCGCACCCATGTGCTGTCGGTACTGGTCAACAACGAGCCGGGTGTGCTTGCCCGGGTGATCGGGCTGTTCTCCGGCCGGGGCTACAATATCGAGAGCCTGACGGTTTCGGAGACGAGCCATGAAAAGCATCTGTCGCGCATCACCATCGTGTCGAGCGGCACGGCGCATGTGCTCGAACAGATCAAGAAGCTGCTGGAACGCGCCGTGCCGGTGCACCGGGTGACCGATCTGACGCTGGTGGCCGAGGAGCGGGGCCATGAAAAGCCGCTTGAGCGCGAACTGGCGCTGGTCAAGGTCGCCGGCAGGGGCGAGGACCGGGTCGAGGCCATGCGGCTCGCCGATGCCTTCCGTGCCCAGGTGATCGATGCCTCGATCGAGCATTTCACCTTCGAGATCACCGGACGGGTATCGAAGATCGAGCAGTTCATCGCCATCATGGAACCGCTCGGCCTGGTCGAGGTCTGCCGTACCGGTGTCGCGGCGATGAACCGGGGCAAGGAGGGGATGTGATGGAGCATCCCGACGGGACCGTCCTGCTGAGCGGCCATATCGATGTGCCCGCCGACCGGCTGGCGGCGGTTGAAGTCGCGCTTGCCGAGCATGTCCGGCTGACCCGCGCTGAGGCCGGCTGCATCTTCTTCAACGTCGATCCCGATCCGGCCGTCGCCGGCCGCTTCAGCGTGTCGGAAGCCTTTGTCCACCAGGCGGCGTTCGACCACCATCAGCAACGGGCGGGCGGTTCGCCCTGGGCTGCGGCGAGCCAGGGTATCCCGCGCCGATACGAAATCCGAACGGTCGGCGGAGCGGAGCGGGACCGGCATTGAATCATGCCGGATATGCGCTCAGTGCAAGGCACGGAAATTCCTGTGTAAGCAATTGATATCAAATCAGAAAATATAGATTTTTCGCCGGCTTGGCGTGCTCATCGGACGCGGGGGCGAAAATATGCCTCCCGCTGACAAGAAAATCCTTGCATTGCGGGGTCCGGGGGCCTAAATGCGCGCCCACAGACGCCAACGCACGCGCCTCTGGCCAGCGGTCCGATACACCGCTCTCGGTTTACGTAGCGACGGTAACGTCTCCCTTGGAAGTGAGCGGTCATACGCGGATCCCGTCAAAAGGGTCCAATGGCCGGGTCTATTGGAGATGACCAATGAACGCATACGTAACCGGTTTCGCCGGCGGCGTCGCCGTCGCCTATTCCCCCCGCACCGTTTCCCGCGTCGAAGCCCATATTCGCTCGCGCGTGTTCGACCGTCCGACGCTGGTGGTCGACAGCGAGATCGTTCGCGACAATTTCCGCGCGCTGAAGGCCGGTCTCGGCCGCGCCTCGATCCATTATGCGGTCAAGGCGAACCCCGATGCGGCGATCATCGACGCGCTGCTGGACGAAGGCTCGCATTTCGACGCGGCCTCCCGGGGCGAGATCGAACTCTGCCTGTCGCGCGGCGCGCCGGCTGAGGAAATCTCGTTCGGCAACACGATCAAGCGCGCTTCCGACATTGCCTGGGCCTTCGAGCACGGTATCCGGCTGTTTGCCGCCGATGCGGAGGAAGAACTCGACAAGATCGCCGAACACGCGCCGGGCGTGCAGGTCTATATCCGCCTGATCGTCGACAACAGCGAGGCCGACTGGCCGCTGTCGCGCAAATTCGGCTGCGCCCGTGACAAGGCGATCGCGCTGCTCGCCCATGCGCGACGACGCGGCCTTTCGCCCGTCGGCTTTTCCTTCCATGTCGGGTCGCAGACCCGCAAGCCGGAAATGTGGATTTCGACCCTCGATCAGGTTGCGGCGATCTGGCGCCAGGCGATCGAAGCCGGTTTTGCCCTTTCCCTGCTCAACATCGGTGGCGGCTTTCCGGCCTATTACGGCGAGGAAGTCACGCATCCGACCGCCTATGCCGCCCGGGTGATGGAACTCGTCACCGAGCGCTTCGGCGCAGAAGTCGAAATCATGGCCGAGCCCGGCCGCGGCATGGTGGCCGATGCCGGCATGATCGCCGCCGAGGTGATGCTGGTTTCGAAGAAGTCCGATAGCGATACCCATCGCTGGGTCTATCTCGATATCGGCAAATTCTCCGGTCTCGCCGAGACGATCGACGAAGCGATCCGCTATCAGTTCATCACCGATCGCGACCACGAGCCGACCGGCCCGTGCGTGCTTGCCGGCCCGTCCTGCGATTCGGCCGACGTGCTCTACGAGAAGCGTCCGGTGCAGTTGCCGGTGGGCCTCAAATCGGGCGACCGTGTGCTGATCCGCAATTGCGGCGCCTATACCTCGACCTATTCCTCGGTGGGCTTCAACGGTTTCCCGCCGCTCGATGTGGTCGTCCTGTAACAGGGCCGGCGCGGGTTTACAGCACCGCATTTCTGTCACACAAGGTGTGCTAGCAGGATTGTCAGAACATGCAGGATGGCCGGCGCTTCGCCGGCCTCTTCATAACCGGCGTTTGAAATTTCGAGAAAGAGGGGAGCAAGCCATGGCCTATCCGATCTACGGCAAAATCGAGGGGCCCGTCGTCATTGTCGGCTTCGGATCGATCGGACGGGGGACGCTGCCGCTGATCGAGCGCCATTTCGAGATCGACCGTAGCGAATTGCATGTGATCGAGCCGCTCGACGATACGACCGGTATCATCAAGAAGCATGGCTGGAAGCACCACAAGATCGAGGTGACGAAGAAGAACTACAAGAAGCTTCTCGACGATCTCTTCAAGGGCAAGCCGCAGGGCTTCTGCGTCAACCTGTCGGTCGACACCTCCTCGCTCGACATCATGAAGCATTGCCGCAAGCTCGGCACGCTCTACATCGACACCGTGGTCGAGCCCTGGAAGGGGTTTTATTTCGATACCAACAAAACGGATGCCGAGCGCTCGAACTATGCGCTGCGCGAAACCGTGCGGGCAGAAAAGCGCGCCAATCCGGGCGGCACCACGGCGGTTTCGTGCTGCGGCGCCAATCCGGGCATGGTCTCCTGGTTCGTCAAGGAGGCGCTTCTCGACATTGCGCGGGATACCCGGAAGAAGCATCAGGCGCCGCAATCCCGGCAAGACTGGGCGGGGCTGATGCAGGGCCTCGGCGTCAAGGGCGTGCACATTGCCGAGCGCGATACCCAGGCGCCCAACTATCCCAAGCCGCGCGACGTCTTCGTCAATACCTGGTCGGTGGAGGGTTTCATCTCGGAAGGCTTCCAGCCGGCGGAACTGGGCTGGGGCAGCCATGAGAAGAGCCTGCCCAAGGGAGCCAAACGCCACAGCCAGGGCTGCAAGGCGGCGATCTATCTCGACCGGCCGGGCGCGATCACCCGCGTTCACACCTGGTGCCCGACGCCGGGGCCGCAACTGGGCTTTCTCGTCACCCATAACGAAGCGATCTCGATCGCCGACTATTACACGGTGGGCAAGGGCGCCAATCCCGAGTTCCGTCCGACCTGCCATTATGCCTATCACCCCTCGGACATGGCGGTGCTGTCGCTGCAGGAATGTTTCGGCAAGCCCGAGCCGCAGAGCGTGCATCGTATCCTGGACGAGGACGAGATTGTCGAGGGCGGCGACGAACTGGGCGTATTGCTGTTCGGCCACAAGAAGAACGCCTACTGGTATGGCTCCCGCCTGTCGAACGACGAGGCGCGCAGGCTCGCGCCCTATCAGAACGCGACCGGCCTGCAGGTGACCTCCGCCGTTCTGGCCGGCATGGTCTGGGCGCTCGAAAATCCTCAGGCAGGCATCGTCGAAACCGACGAGATGGACCATGCCCGGTGCCTGGAAGTCCAGAAGCCGTATCTGGGACCCGTCGAAGGCCATTACACCGACTGGACACCGCTTAAAGCCCGCTGGGACCGCAACAGCGACCATGTGGATAAGTCCGATCCCTGGCAGTTCAGGAACATTCTGGCGGCGTGAAGGGGTTATTCCGGCAATGCCGTTCCCGGATTTTCGCGCCCGAGGATGACGACGCTGGCGGAACTTCCCCCTCAAACCACCCTCACGCGCGTTCCCTTCGGCGCGCGGTTGTAAAGGTCGATGATGTCGTGGTTGAGGAACCTTATGCAGCCTGACGACATGGACTGGCCGATGGAGGCCCATTCCGGCGTACCGTGCAGGCGGTAGAGCGTGTCGCGGCCATTGGCGTAGAGATAGAGTGAGCGGGCGCCGAGCGGGTTGTCCGGGCCGCCGGGCATGCCGGAGGCATATTTCATCAGTTCGGGCTTGCGGTCGATCATCTCGATCGGCGGGGTCCAGACCGGCCATTCCTTCTTCAACTGCACGACGGCGTCGCCGGACCATTCGAAGCCGGCCTTGCCGACGCCGACGCCGTAGCGCACGACCTCGTCCTGGGTGAGGCCGAAATAGGCGTGGTGGTTTCGCGTATCGACCAGGATGGTGCCGGGGGCGATGCGCAGCGTATTGGGCACGCGCTGGCGACGGAAGCGCTGGTCGAGTTCCTTGTAGGGGATGGCGGGCAGGGAGAAGCTGCCATCATTGAGCTCGGCATACATGTTGGCCGAGGTCGACAGGTTGGGATCGACGCCGATCGAGGGCGCCACGCGGCCCGTGTCGCCCGGAGCGATCGAGCCGGTCGTCGTCATGTCGACGCCCGGATTGCCGCGCGGATCGTAGGGCGAGGCATAGGCCGGGTCGCGCGTGTCGGCGAATTGCTGGTCGGTGAAATTCGACAGCGAGCAGCCGCCAAGCGTGGCGGCGGCGCCGGCCAGAAAGGCTCTGCGGTGGAGGACAAGGGTCATCGGCCTGTTCCATGGGTTTGTGCCGCGCGCGCGCGATGGATATGGGCGAGGCGCAAGCGGGCGTCCGGCAGCTTTCCTTCATTCTGCCGCCTTGGCGTTAACGCCGCGTTAAGCATGGCCGCGGTCAGCGCGTATGGGCGTTGAGCCAGCGGCGCCAGCTCCTGGCCGTGCCGTTGAAGACGTTGAGGTCGATCTGCGTCGAGTGATCGGCGGAGAGGCCGGTACCGGAATATTGCCAGAAGGCGAAGTCCTGGCCGGGATAGCGCTTCTTCGGGTGGGCTGCGACCGAGCGCAGCCAGAACGAATGGTTGCGGAAGTGGCCTTTCAGATTGTCGTCGTAGAAATCGGGCGAGGTATAGATGATCGGCTTCTGGCCGTAATGGCGCTCGACCTTTTCCATGAAGACCTTCATCTTCTGCCGCACGATGGCCGGCGAGGGCTTGTAGCGGCAGGTGCGCGAGGCGTGGTTCCATTCGACATCGATGACCGGGGGCAGGGCGCCCTTTTCCTTCGGCACGTTGCGGATGAACCATTCGGCCTGGTGCGACCCGTAGCTGCACCAGTGGAAGAAATGATAGGCGCCGCGCGGGACACCGGCACTGGCGGCCGCGTTCCAGTTGCGGCGGAATTCGGGGTCGGCGAAGTCGTCGCCCTCGGTCGCCTTGATGTAGGCGAAGTTGGCTCCCTGGCGGCGCAGATGCGGCCAGTCGATGCGGCCCTGCCAGCGCGAGACATCGACGCCATGGACCTGGTAGTGGTCGGGTTCTACGCGGCCGAAGCTGACGGGCTTGGCGTCGCGGAAGCGTGGCGGATAGACCTTGATGCGACCGAAGCCGCCGTTGCGCGCGCTGGTCACCGGAGCGCTGTCGGGGCGCAGCAGGGCCACTTCCACCGGCTCGTCGGTTTGCGCCTCGATTGCCTCCCCGGCGGCAGGCGGACCATCGTCGATCAGGCTTTCGACGGTATCGATGCCGTCATCGATACCATCCTCGATACCACCCCCGGGCACGGGCGCATCGGGGGTGATCGACGCGGTTACCTGCGGCGACGGCTCGGAAAGATCGAGCGCGCTGGAAAGGCCGGAGGAATTGCAGGCTGACAGAAGTGAAGCGGCCAATGCCATGGCCGGTAGCACGCTTGCGCGCATCGGACTTGCCCTACTCGATACTGATTGCACCGCCCGTCGGAGCCCTCAGGCCCGGATTCGCGATGCCTTGTCCGCCGGACCATACTGTTAACCGAACCTTACCGGGAAAGGTTGAATGCGAAGTAAACGAAATGTGGCAGAGCGGCGTGCTTCCGATGCGCAGGGTTAACGAACATGGTTAACCGTATCTTTACGGGGTTGAGCGATAGTGACCGCAAACAGGGTGCCCTAAGGGCATTTGGGGACATTTCGCATGCGGCTTCCGATTCGATTGCTGACGCTCTTTCTCGCCTTGCTTCTTGTTGCCTGCGCGACGCCGAAGACCGCGCCGCTCGACTTCTATTCAGGCACCTACGCGCCCGGACAGGTGACGATCGGGGACGATGACACCTATGCGGCGACGGGCGCGGTCTTCAGTCTCAAGGACGAGCCGATCGCCTGGAAAGCCGCCTATGCGCGGCTTATGCTGCGGGCCAAGGAAGCGGGCTATGGCTATTTCGCGCCGGGCGAGGAGCAGCGCCAGGTGCTGATCGGGGTCAAGGTCACGCTCAATGGCAGGCTGATGCGCAGTGCCGCCAGCACGGACGATGTCTACCCGATCGATGCGATCAAACGCATGCTGCAGGGGCTGCCGGTGCGCACGCTCAAGGAGATCGCTGAAGCTGCCGCCCGCAAGAGGCCGGCGGCGAAAGCCGTGCCCGGCTTCCGTACGGCGCCGGCGAGCCGCAGCGCACCGCCCGCGGCGGCCAGCACCGGAGAACCGCTGGTCATCATGGCACCGGAAGACATCACCGGTTCGATCCGTCCTGCGGGGCAGGCAGCCCGGCAGGTCGATGCTCAGCCGTCCAGGGCGCCGTCCGCGGTACCGGTCGCGCCGGCACCGCAATACCGGCTGCCCGACAACCGGCCGGCAAGCCTGCGCCTGATCCCGAGCGGCGTCATTCTGCAGAGCGGGATCTACTGAGCCGCTATTTTCCCGTATCCGCCGGCCGATGCTTTCGCGGCCGAATCGTGCCAAACGGTGCGGATGGAGTTTTCCGCGGGACAGGATCGCGCGCTGGTCGAGGTCAGACGCTGGCTGAAACAGGGCGAGAAGCAGGTTTTCCGGCTGTTCGGCTATGCCGGCACCGGCAAGACCACGCTGGCGCGTCATTTTGCCGAGGGGGTGGATGGCGAGGTGCTGTTTGCCGCCTTTACCGGCAAGGCGGCCCAGGTGCTGCGCAGCCGCGGCGCCAGCAAGGCATCGACCATCCATTCGCTGATCTACCGGCCGCGCGGCGAGGAGGAGGTCGAGGACGAGGAAACCGGCGGCAAGAGCGTCACGCCGATGTTTTCGCTCAACCGCCGCTCGCCGGTGGCGGAAGCCAAGCTGGTGATCATCGACGAATGCTCGATGGTGGACGAGGAACTCGGCCGCGACCTCCTGTCCTTCGGCACGCCGGTTCTGGTGCTCGGCGATCCCGGCCAATTGCCGCCGGTTTCGGGCGGCGGCTATTTTACCGAGCACGAGCCGGACATTCTGCTCGACGAGGTGCACCGGCAGGCGCGCGACAATCCGATCGTCGATCTGGCGCAGCAGGTGCGCGAGGGCCGCTCGATCGCCTATGGCGATTACGGCGCGACGGCGAAGGTGATCTCCAGGCGCGAGGTGGCGACCGACCAGGTGCTGGCGGCGGATCAGGTGCTGGTCGGCACCAACCGTACCCGGCGGCGCTACAATGAGCGGCTCCGGGAGTTGAAGGGGTTCGACAGCCCCTATCCGCAGGCCGGCGACAAGCTCGTCTGCCTGCGCAACGATGCGGCCAAGGGATTGCTCAACGGTTCGCTGTGGCAGGTGACGAGCGCAGCGCGCACGGTCAAGCAGTCGATGAATCTGCTCATCCGTGCGGAGGATGAGGGGATTGAGAAATATTCGGCGAAGGTGAAGGTGCTGAAAGCGGTCTTCGAGACGCCGGAAGCGGAAATTCCCTGGCAATTGCGCCGCCGGCACGATGATTTCGATTTCGGCTATGCGCTCACCGTGCACAAGGCGCAGGGTTCGCAATGGGACCGGATCGTGCTGTTCGACGAAAGCTTTGCCTTCCGCGAACATGCCCAGCGCTGGCTCTATACGGCGATCACGCGGGCGGTGCGCGAGATTCTGATCGTGAAGTGATTTACCTGGGATTAACCATGATTTGAGAAGGTCGCGCCTGAATTCCACGGCTCCAACGGCAGAATTCGCGATGACCGATGTTTCCAAGCTCTCGACCAGCCGGCACAGCTGGTTCTTCCGGCTTTCCTATGTGATTGCCGTCGCCTCCATGCTGGGGATCACCTATTACTTCTATCAGCAGCAGGCGGCCATCAATCGCGAGAACGCCGCGATCCGGCTGATGTCGGACCGCTTTGCGGAACTCGATGAGAAAATGCGCGCCTTGTCGGGCAAGGCGATCCGCGTCGCCGAAATGTTCGAGGGCGCGGAGGAAAGCAAGTTTCTCCAGCAGATGCTGCGCGGCATGTCGCTCAAGCAGCGCAAGGAATATCTGGCGAACCGGCCGGTCGACAGCGACATCGTATCGTCCCGGACGGCGCTGACTTTCTACCGGAAGAACGCTTCTGACGCCTTTGATGAATTCATGGTTTCCTGGCGCGTCGCGGGGGAGGGACCGAGCACGTTCCTGATCCAGGGCGATCGCTATGCGACGATCGACGATCCCTTCAAGCACCATCTGGAGATGCTGGACGAGGGGCTGATCGAAAAGGCGCGCGGCAAGCAGGACATGTTCTGGGTGGCAAGGCAACTGGCCGAGAAATATGCAAGCTTCGTCGAACCCACCAATCACTACGTCATGGATCGCATGCGGCAGTTGCTGAACAAGCAGGGCCGGCAATTGAGCGATCTGCTCGAGCGCTTCCTGATGTTCTGCCTCGGTCTGGGGGCCGTGCTGGTCGCCTTCGTATTCCTGCCGGTTGACATCTTCCTGCACCGGCTGCTGGTGCGCCTGACCAATGAACAGACGCGGGCGGAGCGCGCCCTGGAGCGCGCAAAGGCCGCCGACCGTTCGAAGTCCGAGTTTCTGGCCAATATGAGCCATGAGATCCGCACACCGATGAACGGCGTGATGGGCATGGCCGAATTGCTGGCCAAGACGGAGCTTTCGCCCAAGCAGCGGACCTTTACCGATATCATCGTCAAGTCCGGGGCGGCGCTGCTGACGATCATCAACGATATTCTCGATTTCTCGAAGATCGATGCCGGCCAGCTCGAGCTCGATCCGGCACCGTTCAAATTCGGCGAGGCGCTCGAGGATGTGGCGACACTGGTGTCGACCAAGGTCGCGGAGAAGGACCTTGAACTGATCGTGCGCGTCGATCCGGCGATGCCGGCCTGGCTGATCGGCGATGTCGGGCGGATCCGCCAGATCGTGACCAATATCCTCGGCAATGCGGTCAAGTTTACCGAGAGCGGCCATGTCTATCTCAACGCATCGTTGATCGAGCCCGAAGAAGGCAAGACACATCCGCGGGACACGGTGCGGATCCGCATCGAGATCGAAGATACCGGGATCGGCATTCCGGAGGATTTCCTCGGGCGGATTTTCGAGAAGTTCTCGCAGGTCGATGCTTCCTCCAGCCGCCGCCATGAGGGCACCGGGCTCGGCCTGTCGATCGCCGCCTCGCTTGTCAGGCTGATGGGCGGCGATATCGGGGTAACCTCGGAACTGGACAAGGGTTCGACCTTCTGGTTCGAGGTGCCGATGGCCGTCTATGCCCAGGAGATCGGCACCGTGGCGGTGCCGAGCGATATCAGCGGCTCGCGGATTCTCATCGTCGACGACAATGAGGTGAACCGCTCCATTCTGTCGGAACTGCTGGAAAGCTGGCACCTCGATCACGCCGCGGCGGTCGATGGCGGGGAGGCGCTGGCGATCCTGCGCATGGCGGCGCAGTCCGGGGTTCGGGTCGATTGCGTCATTCTCGACTATCACATGCCCGGCATGAATGGCGGCGACGTGGTCCAGGCCATTCGCGCGGAAAGGGCCATTCGCGACGTTCCGGTCATCATGCTGACGAGTGTCGAGCAGACCGATGACGGCAAGACCTTCTCCTCGCTCGGCATCGAGCGGCATCTGACCAAGCCGACGCGTTCCTCTCTTCTGCTCGAATCGATCGCCGATGTGATCAGCCAGCGCATGCTGCGCGAGACCCAGGACGACGACGCATCGAGGGGGATTCTGTTCGCCCGCCAGATCGGTCAGTCGGGCGATGCCGGCCTGGTGGCGGCGGTGGCGGATCCGGCGACGGGTGCGGTGGACAACGCCGCGGAAGCAGCCGGGCGGCCCGAAGCGGAACTGGATGAAGCCTGGGATGCGGCGGCGGTTACCGCGTCGGCGATGCCCGCGCCGGCGATGCCCGGCGACGCGGCGGATCGCACGGTCGACGTTCTGATCTGCGAGGACAATGAGGTCAACCAGATCGTCTATTCACAGATCCTTCAATCGACGCGCTATACCTATGTCCTGACGGAAAACGGCGAGCAGGGTGTCGAAGCCGTCCTCGACATGGTCAAGAACCCGCCGCGACTTATCCTGATGGATATCTCCATGCCGAAGCTGAACGGCATGGAGGCGACCAAGGCGATCCGTGAAATCGAGAAGGAGCACGGCATCCGCATACCGATCATCGGCGTTACGGCGCATGCGATCAAGGGCGATCGCGATGCCTGTCTTGCGGCCGGCATGGACGATTACATGTCCAAACCGGTGTCGCCGCAAAAGCTGATTGACAAGATTGCCTACTGGATCGAGAACCCGTCTGCACGGGCGACGGCCTGATCGGCGCCCTGCCTCGCAGGAGGGACAGCGCGCCTGTCCGCCTTTCCCGCCCGGCACAACGCGTTCTGGAACAGCCCATGCCTGCAAAACTGTCGGTCAATCTCAATGCGGTGGCGATGCTGCGAAACCGGCGCGATCTGCCCTGGCCGAGCGTGACGGGGCTCGGCCGGATCGCGCTTTCGGCCGGTGCCCATGGCTTGACGATCCATCCAAGGCCGGACCAGCGCCATATCCGGTTTTCCGACGTGCCGCAAATCCGCGCGCTGATCGATGACGAATTTCCCGATGCCGAGTTCAACATCGAGGGATATCCGACCCAGGATTTTCTCAAACTCGTCGATGCCCACGAACCCGAGCAGGTCACCCTGGTGCCCGATGATCCGATGCAGCCGACTTCCGATCACGGCTGGGATTTCGTCGCCAATGGCGACATGCTGAAAGCGATCGTCGAGCGGCTGAAATGCAGCGGCAAGCGCGTTTCGCTGTTCTGCGATCCCGATGCGGACGAAGCGCAGATCGCAGCCGCCGCGCGGACCGGAGCGGACCGTATCGAACTCTATACCGGCCCCTATGGCGGTACCTATGAAGATGCGGCCAAGGCCGCCATGGCGGCCGAATGCCTCAGGCAGACGGCGGAACGCGCCGCAGCCGCCGGGCTCAAGGTCAATGCCGGCCACGACCTGACGGTCGACAACCTGCCCCTGCTGGTCGGCCGGATGCCGCAGCTTGCGGAAGTCTCGATCGGCCACGGGCTTACCGCGGACGCGCTCGAACACGGCATGGCGGGCACGGTACGCCGCTTCCTCAAGGCGCTTGGTCATGAATTGGGCCATGATCTTGAGCATGGGGCCGGGCGATGAGCGATGTCGCCTTTGCAGGATTCGGCAGCCAATCCCTGAAGTTTCTCAAGGCGCTCGCCTTTCACCAGAACCGGGAATGGTTTCACGAAAACAAGGCGATCTATGAGCGCGAGGTGCGCGGGCCGATGGGCGATCTCGTCGAGATCCTGGCGGCGCGCTTCGACAAGGCGAAAATTCCGCTTAGGGGCGACCGCAGGAATTCACTCTACCGGGTCAATCGCGACGTGCGGTTTTCGAACAACAAGGATCCGTATGTCACCCATGCCAGCGCCATTCTGACCCGCTCGGGCACCAAGAAGGACAATGGCTTCTGCTACATGCATTATGCCAATGAGCGCTGTTTCATCGCCGCCGGCTTTTACGGGCTCGAGGGCGCGCGGCTCAAGGCGATGCGACAGGCGATCGTCGATCGGCAAAAGGCGTTTGCGGCCATCGTCTCGAAGCTGGAAAGGCAGGGCTATGCCCTCGAACTCGATTCGGCCCTCAAGCGCCATCCGCGCGGCTTCGAAACCGTGTCGGGCGAGAAGCTTTCGACCTGGGTCAGGCTCAGGAACCAGGTTTTCGTCGAGGAACTGACACCGGAGATTTTCCAGTCGCCGGAGCTTGCCGACCGGATGTTCACGCTCGCGGAGCGGGCCATGCCGCTGCTCGATTTCGGCTGGAAGGCGACCGACGGCGTGCTCTGAATTCGAGCTCTGTCTCTTGGCATTTCCGGCTTGACGCCGTACCGTACGGTACGGTACATCGCGGCCATGAACCAGCATATGTTGATCGGCGGAAATCCGGAGGCGGGGCGCGGGGGCGCGCCCGGCGGTTTGCCCGCGCGGGCCGACGGTGCGGACTTCACCGAGCGCCAGCGCGAAGTGCTTTCCGCGGTGCTCGACCTGATGGTCGAGGAGGGCGATGGCTTCTCCATGGCTGCGGTCTGCCGGCGGGCGAGCTGCTCGAAGGAGACGCTGTATAACTGGTTCGGCGATCGCGACGGGCTGCTGACGGCCACCGTGCAATGGCAGGCGTCGAAAGTGCGCCTGCCAGGGCTCGACGCGGCGGGGGTGACGGCGGAAAGGTTTCGCGCCGCCCTGACCGATTTCGCCATTTCCTGGCTCGAGGTGATCACCGGCGATGTTTCGGCGGCGCTCAACCGGCTGGCGGTGTCCCATGCGGGCTCGGGCAAGAGCCGGCTCGGGCAGATCGTGCTCGAAAACGGGCCGCTCGCCATGCGGCAGCGGCTGAAGCCGATTTTCGAGATCGGCGAGCGGGCCGGACTGATCGCCTATGAAACGCTGGAGGCGGCAATCCGCGACTTCTTCGGGCTGGTTGTCGCCGACTGGCAGATCCGCAAATTGCTCGGCGAGGCGGCGCGGCCGTCGGCAAAGGGCATCGAGGACACCGCCCGCAGGGCGGTCGCACAATTCCTGCGCCTTCACGGCGCCGGCGAACTTGAGATGCGAGTTTCAAACGGGAAGCTCGACCCTGAACACAATTCCAGACACACATAGGGAGTAACAACATGCGTGTTTATTACGATCGCGATGCCGATCTCAACCTGATCAAGGGCAAGAAGGTCCTGATCATCGGCTATGGGTCCCAGGGCCGGGCGCATGCGCTCAACCTGAAGGACAGCGGCGCCAAGGATGTGCGCATCGCACTGCGCGAAGGGTCCGCCACCGCCAAGAAGGCGGAAGCCGACGGCTTTGCGGTCATGTCGGTCAGCGAGGGCGCCGGCTGGGCCGATCTGATGATGATGGCGACGCCGGATGAATTGCAGGCCGGCATCTACAAGAACGAGATCGCGGCGAACATCCGCGACGGCGCGGCGATCGCCTTCGCCCATGGCCTCAACGTGCATTTCGGCCTGATCGAGCCGAAGGCTTCGGTCGACGTGCTGATGGTGGCGCCGAAAGGTCCGGGCCATACCGTGCGCGGCGAATATCAGAAGGGCGGCGGCGTGCCCTGCCTGATCGCCGTGCATCAGGATGCCTCGGGCAATGCCCATGATCTGGCGCTGTCCTATGCCTGTGGTGTCGGCGGCGGTCGTTCCGGCATCATCGAGACCAATTTCCGCGAGGAATGCGAGACCGACCTGTTCGGCGAGCAGGT
>JAGRLT010000134.1 GCA_020441665.1 Nitratireductor sp. | reverse complement strand
GCCTTGATCATCACCGGATAGCCGATCTCGGCGGCGATCCTCACCGCCTCGTCGGCATCCTCGATGAGGCCCATATAGCCGGGCACGGTGGAGACGCCGGCCTTGGCGGCGAGCTTCTTCGAGGTAATCTTGTCGCCCATCGCCTCGATCGCGCCGACCGGCGGGCCGATGAAGGCGATGCCGGCCTTGTCGAGCGCCTCGGCGAATTTCGGGTTTTCCGACAGGAAGCCGTAACCCGGATGGACGGCCTCCGCACCCGACCGTTTGATCGCATCCATGATCCTGTCGATGACGATATAGGATTCGCTTGCTGCCGGCGGGCCGATATGGATCGCTTCATCGGCCTCCCGAACATGCAGCGCATTGCGGTCGGCATCGGAATAGACGGCGACGGTGGCAATGCCCATCCGGCGCGCGGTGCGGATGACGCGGCAGGCGATTTCGCCGCGATTGGCGATCAGTATCTTGCTGAACATGCTTTTGGCTTCTCCATCCCAGATCTTCGTCGCAGCGCCGGATGCGCGGCGCCCGTGTCGTTTTCTCAATCCGTTCCGCCGGGCCAGGTCGCCCGCAGCATGATGCCGACGCCCATGGCGATCATCCCGCCGGTCGAGGCGAAGCTGGCGGCGAGCAGGCCGGTATAGCCGCGCCACTCGCCGGAACGCGCGACGATCGAGCCAAGCCCGTTGACATCGAAACGCAGCACGGCCCAGGCGGCAAGAAGGCCGGCTGCGATGCCGCCGGCAGCGCACAGGGCGATGAAACCGAGCCAGTCCCGGTGCTGGCGGCGGAGCCGGGCCTTTTCCCGCTCGCTCAGCCGCCGCCCATGTGCCCTGCCATCTTCCGCCATCACCGACCGCCCTCAGCCCTCATCGTGCCGCGAGCCATTCGCGGGCCTGTTTTTCATCCTTGCGGGCGAAGGACTTGATCTCGAAACCGGGGATCAACACGCCCTCCCATTCGGCCATCGCCCTCAGCCAGGGCGCGTCGGCCAGCACGGCGGCCCTGTCGAAGCGCCGCAGCAGCGAAAACAATTGCGGCAGCTTGCGCATCTCCACCATCATGGCGCCGAGCTCCGGCAATTCGAACTGGCCGACATGGTAGATCAGCCTGCCGTTCTTCACGTCGGCCGTCAGCGCGATAAGCTTGTCGAGCTCGCGCTCCATCTCCGCAGCGGTGATCTTGCCATCGAAATCGATGGCGAAGAGGGTGTCGCTTTCCTGTCTGATCTCAAGCATGGTTCTTCCTTTCCGCCCCCGGCCCCGGTTTGCTTCAGACTTCGAACACGTCGTCAAAGGCTTCAGGATAGTTCCTTTCGGCCACCTCGACATTGATTTGCAACAAGGCTTCATAATCCTCCGGGTCGAAGGGTTCCCCGGCCGGCACGACCTCGCGGCCGAACAGCCAGGAGAGACGGCCGGCATCGAGATTGCCGCGCTCGAAGGGTTCCTCGCCGAAATGGTGCCACAGCGAATGCAGGAAGGCCGTGTCGGCCTTGACGTCGATCGCGGCGCGGTCGGCATGGCGCTCGCGGCGGATGATTTTCGTCGCGCCCTTCGGGTTTGCCCGGCGGATGGTGAATTGCAGCCCCGTCCCCGGCAGGCCGGAGGGGAAGCCGCGATGTTTCACCATGTCGGGCAGTTTCGGCATCAGCCCCCGACCCCGTTCGTAAAATCGGACGCGTCGTGACGCTCTTCGATGACGCCCTCGCCCTCGGTGCGGTTGACCAGCGCGCCGCGTCTTGCGCCGGGACGCTGGTTGATCTGTTTCTGCCAGCGCTGGACGTGCTCGTATTTCTCGACCTCGAGGAACTTGCCGCTCTCGCCATAGGCGCCGCCCATGGCAAGCCGGCCATACCAGGGCCAGATCGCCATGTCGGCAATGGTGTAGTCGCCGCCGGCTATGAACTCGTTTGCGGCAAGCTGGCGGTCGAGCACATCCATCTGGCGCTTCACCTCCATGGCATAGCGGTTGATGGCGTATTCGATCTTCATCGGCGCATACTGGTAGAAATGGCCGAAGCCGCCGCCGAGAAACGGCGCCGCGCCCATCTGCCACATCAGCCAGTTCATGGTCTCGGCGCGCTTTCTGAGATCGGTCGGCAGGAAGGCGCCGAACTTGTCGCCGAGATAGACCAGGATCGAGGCGCTCTCGAACAGGCGGATGGGTTCGCCGCCGCCCTTTGGCGCATGATCCATCATGGCCGGGATCTTCGAGTTCGGATTGATCTCGACGAAACCCGATCCGAACTGGTCGCCCTGGCCGATTCTGATCAGCCAGGCATCGTATTCGGCCTGGCTGTGGCCTGCCTCGAGCAGTTCCTCGAACATCACGGTGACCTTGACGCCATTGGGCGTGCCGAGCGAATAGAGCTGATGCGGGTGCTTGCCGACCGGCAGTACCTTGTCATGGGTCGGGCCGGCAATCGGCCGGTTGATATTGGCGAAGGTGCCGCCGGAAGCCTGGTCCCAGGCCCAGACCCCGGGCGGGACGTATCCTGCGGGGAAGTTTTTTTCAGGCGGGAATTTTTCGGCGTCAGACATAACGGTTTCTTTCTTTATCTCGGGTGATAGGCTTTCAAGGCTTGGCCACTAGTCAGCCTTGGCAGGCCGGATCCTGATCGTCGGTTAGTGAACCACTACCCCAGTCAATTTCGCTCTTTCCTGGCGAACTTCTTCTTCGCCGTCAAAAATGAAGTCAGAGATGCTTTTTGGAAGTTTTTTTGTTTGCCACTCTGGCTTGCTGATTTGAGTGACATAAGAAATAATTTCGTCAACCAAGTGCTCCGCGGCTCTTTCACCCCACCAAGGTGCGATCGCATTGTGCAGGGCTTGTGGGTCGGTTTGATCCTGCAAAACTACCCGCGAGATGCTGGTCAGCTTTTTGTCACCGCTAGCAAACAGGTGCCGCTTGCCTAGCCCTTTGTGCACTGTAGCCAGCTCTACCATGCGACTCAGATAGGTTATGTCCCATGCAGCGTTGCGAATCCCTCTAAGCGCTTTTTGATCATCTGCGCCTCTCAGATTCTTAAGCAGGCCACCATTTGCGCCGTGAGTGGAAAAATATAGCAATGCGTAGGCGCTTGCAGGACCTGCGAAATTGAAGTCTTCGAACATCCATCTCGCTAGTTTCTGCCATTTTTCGATATTGGGTATTGCTTCGAAATCAATCGCTGCCATTTTCAGCGCAACGACATAATTTCTGTTCCACCTATGAAGAGGAAACGTAAGGTCACCAGTCAAGTTTGAGCGGTCAAACTCGTTTGTTGGAAACAAAATCAAATCAGTTCGACCTTGAGCCAGTTCAATCCACGCGTTCGCATTTGATGAATTTGCTAGATCAAAAAAAGCAAGTTCCTTTTTGGCAGCTTGATCGCCAATCGAGTCTGCAAGCTCATGATAAGAAACAGCTGGTTCAATATCCCAATTCATACTTTGGCAGAATGCCATCAGATCGACTGCCAAATTCTCGGGCCACTTTCTGTCAATTAGCGAAACCGACTTAGCAATTTTTGCAAGGCGCGATGTCAAGTTTCGATCCAAATGCACTACAAATTCCAACCCCTCAATGCTCTGTTCGTAGATGATCGACGATACGTCAAATTCGCCTACTTCTGGTGGGATATATGCGGGTAAGATGGCTCCTGAATTTGCTAATCTGATGCCAATTTCCTGTACCTCATCCAAAGGAAAGTCAGGGTCAAGCATAACTAGGATTTGCGCATTCTCTTCCATTGTCTCGTTCCGATGCGTCACATCGCCCCTAAAGCGGTATATTATCGTGTTTCTTCCACGGGTTCTGCAAATCCTTGTTGCGCAATGACGCGAAGGCGCGGGCGATGCGCTTGCGCGAGGCGTGCGGGGTGATCACGTCGTCGATGAAACCCTTTTCGGCGGCGACGAAGGGATTGGCGAAACGGTCCTCGTATTCCTTCGTGCGGGCGGCGATCCTGTCCTTGTCGCCGAGCTCGGAACGGTAGAGGATTTCGACCGCGCCCTTGGCGCCCATCACGGCGATCTCGGCCGTTGGCCAGGCGTAGTTGACATCGCCCCTCAGGTGTTTCGAGGCCATCACGTCATAGGCGCCGCCATAGGCCTTGCGGGTGATCAGCGTCACCTTCGGAACGGTCGCCTCGCCATAGGCAAACAAGAGCTTGGCGCCATGCTTGATGACGCCGCCATATTCCTGCGCCGTGCCCGGCAGGAAGCCCGGCACGTCGACCAGGGTGAGGATGGGAATGTTGAAACAGTCGCAGAAGCGCACGAACCGCGCGGCCTTTCTGGAGGAATTGATGTCGAGTACGCCGGCAAGCACCAGCGGCTGATTGGCGACGACGCCGACGGTCGACCCCTCCAGCCGGATGAAGCCGGTGACGATGTTCCTGGCGAAATCCTCCTGCAATTCGAAGAAGTCGCCCTCGTCGGCGAGCTTCACGATCAGTTCCTTCATGTCGTAGGGCTTGTTGGGATTGTCGGGGATCAGCGTGTCGAGGGAGAGATCGTTGCGGTCCTGGGAATCGAAGAAGGGCCGCGTCGGCGGCTTCTGGCGATTGTTGAGCGGCAGGAAGTCGAAGAAGCGGCGCAGCGCCGACAAGGCCTCGACATCGTTTTCAAACGCGCCATCGGCGACGGAGGATTTGGAAGTATGGGTCTTGGCGCCGCCCAGTTCCTCTGCCGTGACGATCTCGTTGGTCACCGTCTTCACCACTTCCGGCCCGGTGACGAACATGTAGGAGGTGTCCTTCACCATGAAGATGAAATCGGTCATGGCGGGCGAATAGACCGCGCCGCCGGCGCAGGGTCCCATGATCATCGAAATCTGCGGCACGACGCCGGAAGCCAGCGTGTTCATCTGGAACACATCGGCATAGCCGCCGAGCGAGGCGACGCCTTCCTGGATGCGGGCGCCGCCCGAATCGTTGATGCCGATGACCGGGGCGCCGTTCTTCATCGCCATTTCCATGATCTTGCAGATCTTCTTCGCATGGGTCTCCGACAGGGAGCCGCCGAAGACGGTGAAGTCCTGGGAGAAGACATAGGCCATGCGGCCGTTGATCGTGCCCCAGCCGGTGACGACGCCATCGCCGGCCATCCTGGTGCCCGCCATGCCGAAGTCGGCGCAGCGGTGGGTGACGAACATGTCGTATTCTTCAAACGAGCCCTCATCGAGCAGAAGCTCGATGCGCTCGCGCGCCGTCAGCTTGCCCTTGGCGTGCTGGGCGGCAATCCGCTTTTCGCCGCCGCCCATGCGGGCCTCATCGCGGCGGCGGTCGAGTTCCTGAAGAATTTCCTGCATTTTCTCCCCCCGGCCGAAATGTCGGCCCTTGCGCCGGCACGGCTTCACGATCGGCACGATACCATGCATCCGGCATTCATTGTGCGCAACTAAACCAAGGGCACATGATTCTCTCAACCAATTGTGCAAATTTGCACGAAATAGCGGTATCCCGGCGCGCCCATGCGCTCCTGCTCAGCCGTCAAATCTGCACCCAATGGGCGCAACGGGCAAGACGGTGGCGGTGCGGCCGGGATTGCGGGCCGTCAAGGCACGGCGGAGGAGGGGAAGCGTGGCGCGTCAGCGCCAGAAGCCCGGCACCAGCATCACATAGACGCTCATGATCTCGAGCCGGCCGACGATCATCTCGAAGCACAGCATCTGTTTGATGGCGTCGCTCAGGCCGGCGAAATTGCCGGCCGGTCCGATCGCCTCGGTAATGCCCGGACCGACATTGGCAAGGGCGGTCGCGGACGCGCTGATCGCGGTGTCGAATTCAAGGCCGAGCAGGCCATAGATCAGGGCGAAGACGATGAAGGTGCCGGTGTAGAGAAAGGAAAAGGTGACGACGGAACTGGCGATCTGCGGATCGAGCAGGCGCTGGCCGTATTTCATCTGTTCCATCTGGTGGGGACGGATGGTCTGGCGCAGCCGGTTGACGATGATCTGGTGGATCACCACGAAGCGGAACTGCTTGAAGCCGCCCGCCGTCGATCCGGCGCAGCCGCCGGCGAAGGTGAGGAAAAAGAAGATGGCGATCGCCGCCGGCCCCCACATCAGATAGTCCTGCGAGGCGTATCCCGTCGTGGTGATGATCGAGGTGACGTTGAACAGGGCCGTGGCGACCCGGTGCGCCGGCGTGTCGAAGGCGCCCTCCGGCATGTTGATCAGCACCAGAAGGGCGGCGGAAAGCACGATGACCAGATAATAGGTGATCTGGATATCCCATTCGAAACGGCCGGCCGACAGGCGGATCAGGAAGATGAAGGGCAGGCCGCCGACCGCCATGAAGAAGGTCGAGGCCAGCAGCATGCCGGTGGTGCCGTAAAGACCCATGGAGAGATCGGAGGTCGAGAAGCCGCCGGTCGAGACCGTCGTCATCGCATGGTTGAAGGCGTCGAACGGGTCCATGCCGAGCAACAGATAGGTGATCGCGCACAGGGTGGTGACGGCGAGATAGAGGATGGCGATGCGCTCGGTGAAGACATGGGAGCGGGCGAAGGGCTTCTCGCCCTTGTCGGAGGATTCCAGCTGGAACAGCTGCTGGCCGCCCGAGCGCATGGAAGGCAGCAGCACCATGCCCATCACGACGACGCCGAGGCCGCCGATCCACTGGGTCAGCGAGCGCCAGAGCAGGATGCCGGGCGGCAGGCTGTCGAGATTGGACAGTACCGTGGAGCCCGTCGTCGTCAGGCCCGAGACGGATTCGAACATCGCATCGGTGAAGCTGACGTCAAGGCCGGAAAGATAGAACGGCATCGCCGAGGCGAGGCTGCTCAACAGCCAGACCGTGGGGACGAAGATGAAGATTTCCCGCCGGTCCATATCGGGGTCGTGGCGGCGCATGGCAAGCCAGATCGCGCCACCGACGAACAGGTTGACGCTGGCGGAAACGGTGAAGACGATCCAGTCCGGATTGCCGGCCATGAAATCGGCCAGTGCCGGAAAGATCATCAGACAGCCGAGAATGGCGATGGTCAGCGATATTGCCTGAAGCACTTGAAATCCCCGCTAGAGCCGCAGCCCTCATACAGCGTATCGTGCGGGAGATACACCCGTCTGGCCGCTGCGCGGCATCGCGTCCTCCGGCTCACAACCGCTCGATCGCCAGCGCGGTGCCTTCGCCGCCGCCGATGCAGATGCCGGTCATGCCGCGTTTCAGGCCGTGGCTTTCGAGCGCGTTCAGCAGCGTGACGATGATGCGCGCACCGGAAGCGCCGACCGGGTGGCCGAGGGCGCAGGCGCCGCCATGGATGTTGAGCCTCTCGCGCGGGATGCCGAGTTCGCGCTCCGCCGCCATGGGAACGACGGCAAAGGCCTCGTTGATCTCCCACAGATCGATGTCGTCGCGCGTCCAGCCGAGCCGGTCCATCAGTTTCTGCATGGCGGGAACCGGGGCGGTGGAAAACCATGCCGGTTCCTGGGCGTGCGAGGCATGGCCCAGAATGCGGGCGCGGATATCGAGCCCGCGCCTTTCCGCCTCGCTCTGGCGCATCAGCACCAGCGCCGCCGCACCGTCGGAGATCGAGGAGGAATTGGCCGCCGTCACCGTACCGTCCTTGCGGAAGGCCGGCTTCAGGGTCGGGATCTTGTCGGGGCGGGCATTGCGCGGCTGCTCGTCGGAGGCAATGACGGTTTCACCCTTGCGCGTGGCGACGGTCAGCGGGGCGATCTCCCGGTCGAACCGGCCCTCGGCCTGGGCCTTCAACGCGCCTTCGAGCGAGCGGATCGCATAGGCATCCTGCGCGTCGCGGGTAAACTGGAACTTCTCGGCGCAATCCTCGGCGAAGGTCCCCATCAGGCGGCCCTTGTCATAGGCATCCTCGAGCCCGTCGAGGAACATGTGGTCCTTGACCTCGCCATGGCCGAGCCGTGCGCCGCCGCGCATCTTGGGCAGCAGGTAGGGGGCATTGGTCATCGACTCCATGCCGCCGGCGACGATCACCGAACCGTTTCCGGCAAGCAGTTGATCATGGGCGATCATGGTGGCTTTCATGCCCGAGCCGCACATCTTGTTGAGCGTCGTTGCCGGCACTTCCTTGGGCAGGCCGGCGGCGAACGCCGCCTGGCGCGCCGGCGCCTGGCCCTGGCCCGCGCCGAGCACATTGCCCATCAGCACTTCGTCGATGTCCTCCGCCCTGACGCCCGCCCCGTCAAGCGCGGCGGAGATTGCCGCGCCGCCGAGCTCGGCGGCGGTCAGCGCGGAAAGTTCACCCTGAAATCCGCCCATGGGCGTACGGGAGGCGCCTACAATGACGACAGGATCGGAAACGGACATGGCAATGCTCCTGCTTGTTCTGGAAACTACTTGTTCTTGAATTCGGGCGCCCGCTTGTCACTGAAAGCGCGCATGCCTTCCTTCTGGTCCTCGGTGGCAAACAGCGAATAGAAGGTGCGGCGCTCGAAACGCAGGCCCTCCTCGAGCGTTGTCTCGAAGGCGCGGTTGACCTGTTCCTTGGCGATCATCACCGATGGCGCGCCGTAGCCGGCAACCATCCCGGCGGTCTCAAGCGCGACGCGCATCAATTCGTCATGGGGCACGATGCGGGCGACGAGGCCGGCGCGCTCGGCTTCCACCGCATCCATCATCCGGCCGGTCAGGATCAGGTCCATGGCCTTGGCCTTGCCGACGCAGCGGGTCAGCCGCTGCGAGCCGCCCCAGCCGGGCGTCACGCCAAGCTTGATTTCCGGCTGGCCGAAGCGCGCCTTGTCGGAGGCGAGAACGATGTCGCACATCATGGCGATCTCGCAGCCGCCGCCCAGCGCGAAGCCGTTGACGGCGGCGATGATCGGCGTGCGGGTCTTGGCGAAAACCTCCCAGCCGGCCTGCTGGTCGGCCAGGTACATGTCCATATAGGACTTTTCCTGCATCTCCTTGATGTCGGCACCGGCGATGAAGGCCTTGTCGCCCGCGCCGGTGATGACGATGCAGCCGATATCGGGATCGGCATCGAAGCGGGCGGCGGCCGACAGCAAGCCGTCCATGACTTGCGAGTTGACCGCGTTGAGCGCCTCGGGCCGGTTGATCGTGATGATCCCGACGCGACCCTCGGTTCCGGTTTCGACCACAGCCATCAGACATTCCCTCCCATCATACATTCCCTCTTTGGGCGCGTTTGAGATATTCGATGATGCCGGAAAAATCCTTGCCGGCGCCGCCATTGGCGAGAAAATGCTGGTAGAGCGTGGCGGCATACTGGCCCATCGGCGTTGCCTGTCCCACCTCGGTCGCGGCCTGCTGGGCAAGGGACGCATCCTTGAGCATCAGTTCGGCGGCAAAGCCCGGCTTGTAATCGTTGTCGGCGGGCGATTTCGGGCCGACGCCCGGTACCGGGCAATAGACATTGACCGGCCAGCAGGAGCCCGACGAGGTCGACATCACGTCGAAGGCGGCCTGTGCCGAAAGGCCGAGCTTTTCCGCCAGCGCAAAGGCCTCGCAGGCGCCGATCATCGAGATCGACAACAGCATGTTGTTGCAGATCTTCGCCGCCTGCCCGGCGCCGCCCTCGCCGCACAGGATGATCTTGCCGCCCATCACGTCGAGCGCCGGGCCGGCCTTTTCGAAGGCTTCCCGCGAACCGCCGCACATGAAGGTGAGCGTTCCGGCGGCAGCGCCGCCAATGCCGCCGGAGACCGGCGCGTCGAGCGACAGAAGCCCGGCCGTCGAAGCCTGGCCATGCAGGCTCTTGGCGGTCGAGACATCGATCGTCGAACTGTCGATCAGCAGCGCGCCCCTGGTCGCCACCGGCACGATCTGGGCATAGACGGCGGAGACGATCGCGCCATTGGGCAGCATGGTGACGATGATTTCTGCGCCGCGCGCCGCATCGGCGGCGGAGGCGGCAATCGCAATACCCTCGGCCTTGGCCTTCTCGATCTGGTCCGGCACGGTATCGAAGCCCTGCACGTCATGGCCGGCCTTCTTCAGGTTGATCGCCATGGGCAGGCCCATATTGCCCAGGCCGATAAAGCCGATCTTGCTCATCTTTCCGCTCCCGATACATCCAGTTCATGTTCACCCAGGGACGCCAGCATATGACGCATCTGATCTTCCGTCACGTCCTCGAGCCGCGCCGTCTTCCAGTTCGGCCGGCGATCCTTGTCGATGATCTGGGCGCGGATGCCCTCGATGAATTCGCCATCGGACATGGAACGGTAGCTGAAACGGTATTCGAGCCTCAGGGCGTCGGCCACCGTGTCGACATCGCGCACCTGGCGCACCAGTTCGAAGGCGCAGGCAACCGATAGCGGGCAGGCGCGGCGTATCAGTTTCGCCGTTTCGGCGGCCCATTCGCTCTGTTCTGCTTCCAGCGAGGCGAGGCATTGCATTGCCGTCGCCTTGCCGAAATGGCGGTCGATGGCATTAAGATGCCCGCTCAGGGCAGGGGCGTCGGCCGGCCGGGCAAACTCGCCCAGCACCGACAGATCGCCCGTTTCTTCAAGCGCCGCGACGAGTGCCGCCCTGTCGCCGCTTTCGATCTGGCCATCGGCAAAACCGGCGAACACCGCATCGCCCGGCGCCATGCGATGGCCGGTCATGGCGAGGTATTCGCCGAGATGGCCAGGCGCGCGCGACAGGATGAACGAACCGCCCACATCGGGCACGAGGCCGATGCCGCATTCGGGCATGGCGATCATCGAGCGTTCCGTCACCAGCCGGTCGGAGCCATGGGCGGAAATGCCGACGCCGCCGCCCATGGTGATGCCGTCCATCAGCGCCACATAGGGAATCGCAAGACCGGCGATCTTCGCGTTGAGGCGGTATTCGTCGGCCCAGAACCGGCGCCCGAAAGCGTAGTCACCGGCCTTGCCGGTGGCATAGAGGTCGGCGATGTCGCCGCCGGCGCAGAAGGCACGATCGCCCTCGGCGTCGATCACCACCAGATCGACATCGTCGCCGTCGCTCCAGCCGTCGAGCGCGGCATCGATGGCCATCGCCATGTCATAGGTCAGCGCGTTGAGCGCCCTGGGCCGGGTAAGCGTGATGCGGCCGACCCGGCCGAGGGTGCGGATATGGATGTCGCCGGTCGCCACCGCCATCACGCCGCCAGCAGGTGGCGGGCGATGATGACCCGCATGATCTCGTTGGTGCCTTCCAGGATCTGGTGGACGCGCAGGTCGCGGACGATCTTCTCCATGCCGTAATCGGCCAGATAGCCGTAGCCGCCATGGATCTGCAGCGCGTCATTGGCGACGCCGAAAGCCGTATCGGTGACGAAGCGTTTTGCCATGGCGCAGAATTTGGTCGCGTCCGGGGTCTGGTGGTCGAGCTTCCATGCCGCCTGGTAGAGCAGCGCGCGGGCCGCCTGCAGATGGGTCTCCATATCGGCAAGCTTGAACTGCAGCGCCTGGAACTCGGCGATGGGCTTGCCGAACGCCTTGCGGTCGCGGGCATATTCGAGGCTCTTTTCGAGTGCTGCCTGGGCGGCGCCGAGGGCCGAGGCGGCGATGTTGAGCCTGCCGCCGTCGAGGCCCGCCATGGCGTATCTGAAGCCCTTGCCCTCTTCGCCGAGCAGGTGGTCGGCCGGCACCTTGCAGTCGTCGAACTGCACCTGGGCGGTCGGCTGCGCGCGCCAGCCCATCTTCTTCTCGTTTGCACCGAAGGAAAGGCCCGGCGTGCCGTTCTCGATGATCATGGCCGAGACGCCGCGCGGGCTGTCGTCGCCGGTACGCACCATGGCGACATAGAGATCGGAGCGGCCGGCACCGGAAATGAACGCCTTGGCGCCGTTCAGCTTCCACATATTGCCGTCGCGCGTCGCCCGCGTCCTGAGCGCCGCCGCGTCGGAACCCGAGCCGGGCTCGGTCAGGCAGTAGCTCGCCATCAGTTCCATGGAAACGAGTTTCGGCAGCCAGGTCTGGCGCTGTTCCTCCGTCCCGAACTTGTCGATCATGGCCGCGACCATGTTGTGGATCGACAGGAAGGAGCCGATCGACGGGCAGCCATGGGCGAGGGCTTCGAAGATCAGCGCCGCATCGAGGCGGCCGAGGCCGGAGCCGCCGACATCCTCGCGGACATAAATGCCGGCAAGGCCGAGCTCGCCGAAGGAGCGGACCACGTCTTCGGGGAAGTGGCCGGTCTCGTCCCATTCGAGCGCCTTGGGCGCCAGATTGTCGGCGGCGAAGTCCCGCGCCATCTGCTGGATGGCCGATTGCTCCTCGGTGAGTGCGAAGTCCATGCAGTCGGCCTCCCTTGCCTGAATACGAGAAAGGTCCCGGGAGGTTCCCGGGACCCTGGATCGGATCAGTCCATCGCCTTGAAGTGGAACTCGCCGCCTTCCTTGATGCCGGAGAACCAGCGCGCGGTCACCGTCTTGGTCTTGGTATAGAAGCGGAAGGCGTCGGGACCATACTGGTTCAAATCGCCGAAGGCCGACTTCTTCCAGCCGCCGAAGGTGAAGTAGGACAGCGGCACGGGGATCGGAAAGTTGATGCCGACCATGCCGACATTGACGCGGGAAGCGAAATCGCGCGCCGTGTCGCCGTCGGCGGTGAAGATCGAGGTTCCGTTGCCGTAGGGGTTGTCCATGGTGAGCTTGAGTGCATCGTCATAGCTCTTGGCACGCACGGTCGAGAGCACCGGGCCGAAAATCTCTTCCTTGTAGATATCCATCTCGGCGGTGACGTTGTCGAACAGGGTCGGGCCGAGAAAGAAGCCGCTCTCATAGCCCTGCAGCGAGAAGTCGCGGCCATCGGCGAGCAGTTTGGCGCCCTGGTCGACGCCCGAGGAAATCAGGCCCTTGACGCGCTCCTTGGCAGCCTCGGTGATCAGCGGGCCGTAATCGATGCCCTCGCCGGCCGTATAGGGGCCGACCTTCAGCTTCTCGACGCGGGGCAGCAGCCGCTCGAGCAGGGCATCGGCCGTCTTGTCGCCGACCGGAACGGCGACGGAAATCGCCATGCAGCGCTCGCCGGCGGCACCGTAGCCGGCACCGACAAGGGCGTCGGCCGCCTTGTCGAGATCGGCATCGGGCATGATGATCATGTGGTTCTTGGCGCCGCCAAAGCACTGGGCGCGTTTGCCGTTGGCGGCGGCGCGGCTGTAGATGTACTGGGCGATCGGGGTCGAGCCGACGAAGCCGTATGCCTGGACCGTGTCGTTGTCGAGCAGGGCATCGACGGCTTCCTTGTCGCCGTTGACGACCTGCAGCACGCCATCGGGAAGGCCGGCCTGCTGGATCAGCTCGGCCAGCATCAGCGGCACGGTCGGGCAGCGCTCGGACGGTTTCATCACCACCGCATTGCCGCTCGCAAGCGCCGGGGCCATTTTCCAGAGCGGGATCATGGCCGGGAAGTTGAACGGCGTGATGGCGGCAACGACGCCAAGCGGCTGGCGCATGGAATAGAGATCGATGCCGGGGCCGCCATCATTGATGTATTCGCCCTTGAGCAGGTGCGGCGCGCCCATGCAGACCTCGACCACTTCAAGGCCGCGCTGTACGTCGCCACGGGCATCGGGCAGGGTCTTGCCGTGCTCGGCGGAAAGCGCTTCGGCGAGCTTGTCCATGTTCTCGTTGATGAGCTGGCCGAACCGCATCATCACCCGGGCGCGGCGCTGCGGATTGGTGGCCGCCCATGCGATCTGCGCGCTGGCGGCGCGCGCCACCGCGTCGTCGATCTCCGCCTTGCTGGCGAGCGCGAGCTGGGCCTGAACCTCGCCGGTCGCCGGATTGAAGACATCGGTGGTGCGGCCGCTGCCGCCTTCAACGGCCTTGCCGTCGATGAAATGGCCGATCTTGCGCATGATCTCGTATTCCTCCTTGGAGACGCGGAACAGGTGAAGCTCAGTCAATCTATCTGGTCAAAAAAAGAGACACAACGCTGGAAAATCATCGTTTGTTGTGCAAATACTCACAGGGTTTCAACCCGGCCGGGCGAAAGGGGACCCCTTGAACTGGGATGACTACCGCTTTTTCCTGTCGGTCGCCAGAACCGGCAGGCTGAGCCAGGCGGGCCAGCAGCTCGGCGTCGATCATGCCACGGTCGGGCGGCGTATCAAAGCCCTGGAAACGGCGCTCAACATCGTCCTGTTCGACCGCTCGCCGCAAGGCTACCGGCTGACCGATGCGGGCCAGCGGCTGGTCGACATCGCCGAGGCGATGGAGACGAGCGCCATTCACGCCCAGGCGGAGATCGGCGGCCAGGACCAGATGATCTCGGGCGTCGTGCGGATCGGCGCGCCGGAGGGGGTCGCGTCCTACATTCTCACCGACATCGCGCTGGAACTGTGCCGCAGCCACCCCAAGGTCGAATTGCAGATCGTCGCCCTGCCGCGCACCTTCTCGCTCTCCAAGCGCGAGGCCGATATCGCGATTGCCGTTTCGGCACCGACATCGGGACGGTTGAAATACCGCAAGATCGCCGATTACACGCTGCATCTCTACGGCACGCAGGATTATCTCGACAGCCATCCCAGGGTCGAGAAGATCGCCGATCTCAGAAAGCTGCGCGGCATCGCCTATGTGCCGGACCTGATCTACGACAAGGAACTCGATTACATTCCGCTGCTCGGGCCCGACATCAAGCCGCACCTGACCTCGACCAGCGTTCATGTGCAATTGGAGGCGACGCTGCGCCATGGCGGGCTGTGCATCCTGCACGACTTCATGGCGCGGCAATATCCGCAACTGGTCAAGGTGCTGCCGAAGCAGATCAGCTTTACCCGTTCGTTCTATTTCATCGTGCATGAGGATTATGCCCGGCTCGAACGGATCCGCCGGGTGTCGGATGCCATTGTCGAGGGCATGCGCAAGAAGCTGGCGGTCGACAGCCAGGCGACCGCCTGATCCTAATTTCCACGCGAGACGATGAAGCGGGCGCAGTCGGCCAGCATGGCGGATTTTTCGCCATAGGGCGCCAGCAGGGCGATTGCCTCTTCGGCGAGCCGGTCCGCCTCGGCCCTGGCCTGTTCAAGCCCGATGGATTGAACCAGGGTGCCTTTTCCCCGCCCGGCATCCTTGCCGGTGCGCTTGCCCATGACGTCGCCGCTGGCGGTAACGTCGAGAATGTCGTCGGCAAGCTGGAAGGCGGCGCCGGAGAGCTCGCCGAACCGGCGCAGGCGCAGCCGCTCCGCGCTGTCGGCGCCGGCGAGAATGGCGCCCGCCTCGCAGGCGAAACGGATCAGCGCGCCGGTCTTCATCGATTGCAGCAGCCTGATCCGGCCGGGGTCCGGCGCGATGGTCTCGGCTTCGAGGTCGAACATCTGGCCGCCCACCATGCCGCCAATGCCCGCCGCCCCGGACAGCGCGGCGATCAGTTCGCAGCGGATCGCCGCATCGCCATGGGTGTCCGCGCCGGCCAGGATGTCGAAGGCCAGCGTCAGCAATCCGTCGCCGGCAAGGATCGCCGTCGCCTCGTCATAGGCCTTGTGGACGGTGGGCTTTCCACGGCGCAGATCGTCATCGTCCATGGCCGGCAGGTCGTCATGGATCAGCGAATAGCAATGGATGCATTCCAGCGCCAGGGCGGCGGGCAGCGCCTCATCCTGCGGGGTGCCGAACAGGCCGGCGCTTTCGATCAGCAGAAAGGGGCGCAGGCGCTTGCCGCCATTGAGCGCGCCGTGGCGCATGGCCGCAAGCAGGCGGGGCGGCCGGGCGGCCTCGCCCGCGCCCACCGCATCGCAAAGGCGGGCGGCGAGGCCCTCGCCCGTCAGCGCCGCGATTTCACTCAGCCGTGTCTCAAATGCCGTCATCAGGCCGGTCCGTTCAGGTTTCGGCGCCCCGCATCGCAGGAAGCCCGGCCCGCGTCAAGGATGGTCGATACCGGCGGTTTGCCGATCGGGCAGGCTGGATTTGCCACCCTTCTGCGGCTACAGCACTTATCGTGACACGCCGAGGGAGCCGCAGGGAGGCGCAGCCTATTCCGTCATGGCAGCGAAGAGAACGACAGGCCGCGGGACCGCAAGGGAAAAAACCGCAGGAAAAACCGTCGGGAAGAAGCCGGCGGGCAGGCGGACGGGCGCAGAAAGACCGGCCGTCGAAAAGCCGGACATCGTCGTGCCGGGGCCGGGGCTCCGGCGGTGGTTTCGCCCGCGGCGCTATCTGTCGGCGGTCGCGCTGATGCTCGTCCTCCTGCTGGCCCTGCCGCTGGTGCTGATGCCGGTCTATCGGCTTTCCGGCGCCCGGCCGATCTCGACCCTGATGCTCGGGCGCGTGCTGACATTGCAGCCGGTCGAGCGGCACTGGGTGGCGCTCGATGCCATCGCGCCGGTGATGCAGCAATCGGTGATCATGTCGGAAGACGGCCAGTTCTGCTTTCACCGCGGCGTCGATCTTGCCGAACTGAAAGCCGTGGTCGACGATGCGCTTGACGGCGGGGCGACCCGCGGCGCCAGCACCATTCCCATGCAGACGGTCAAGAACCTCTATCTGTGGCCGCAGCGCTCCTATGTGCGCAAGGTGTTCGAGATCCCCTATGCGCTTGTCGCCGATGCGGTGTGGAGCAAGCGGCGCATTCTCGAACTCTATCTCAACATCGCGGAATTCGGCGACGGGATTTTCGGTGTCGAAGCGGCAAGCCGACACTATTTCAAGCGGCCGGCGGCCGAGCTCAGCCGACGCCAGGCAGCCCTGCTCGCCGTCACCCTGCCCAATCCCGGCGAGCGCAATCCGGCCAAGCCGTCGAAACTGCACAACAAGCTTGCCGACCGGATCGAGCGGCTGTCGGCGAAGTCGGGCGCCTATGTGAAATGCCTCGGGGCACGCGACAGGAAGGAGGCGGGTTAGACCGTCAGGCCGTCTTGGTGATGCTCATCTGCCGGCCGGGGACGCAGGCAGGATCGGGTGGCGTCGCGCCGCCGTTTCCAAGCGGCAATTGCATATAGACCGTGTCGAGCCAGCGCTCGTGCTTCCAGCCCATGTCCTTCAGCGTACCGACCATGCGGAAGCCGCTTTGCTCGTGCAGCCGGATCGAGGCCCGGTTGTCGCTGTCGCCGATGACCGCGACCATCTGGCGATAGCCGGTCCTGCCGCAGATCGAGATCAGTTCGGCGAGCAGCGCCCTGCCATAGCCCCTGCCGCGCGCCGCGCCGTCGAGATAGATCGAGTTTTCGACGACGAAGCGGTAGGCCGGCCGGGCACGGTAGGGACCGGCATAGGCGTAGCCGCGAAGCCGGCCGTCCGCTTCCAGCACCAGATAGGGATAGCCCTGGGCGATCAGTGCCTGCCAGCGGCCGATGAGGTCTTCGCGCGTCGGCACCGTCAGTTCGAAGCTCGCCGTGCCATGGGCGACGGCCTCGCCATAGATTTCGGCGATCGGGGCGAAATCGGCTTCGGCGGCCGGGCGGATGGTGAAGGGCGGCGGGTTGGACATGGACGGCTGAAGCGCGATCGGGAAAACGATGCCGTCGAGAAAGCACGGATTGCCCCGCCCGACAAATGAAAACGGCGCCCCGTAGGTTTGCGGGGCGCCGTTTGCCGAGATCGTGTCAGGCCGGCTCAGTCGCGGTTGCCGAGAAACTGCAGCAGGAACATGAACAGGTTGATGAAGTCGAGATAGGGGTTGAGCGCTCCCATGATCGCCGCGCGGCCCATCATGGTTTCGTCATGGGCGACGTAGTCGTACATGCCCCTGATCTTCTGGGTATCCCAGGCGGTCAGGCCGGCAAAGATCAGCACGCCGCCCGCCGAGATGGCGAATTGCAGCGCGCTCGACTGCAGGAAGAAGTTGACCAGCATGGCGATGATCAGGCCGAACAGGCCCATCATCATGAAGGAGCCCATGGCCGACAGGTCGCGCTTGGTGGTGTAGCCGTAAAGGCTGAGCGAACCGAAGGCCGCCGCCGTGACGAAGAAGGTCTGGGTGATCGACGTCGCCGTGAAGACGAGGAAGATCGTCGACAGCGAAACGCCGACCAGTGCCGCATAGGCCCAGAACGTGGTCTGCGCGGCCGCGACGCTCATCTTGTTGATGCGGAAGCCGAGGAAGAAGACCAGCGCCAGCGGGGCGAGCATGACGACCCATTTCAGCGGGCTGGTGAAGAGCGCGACGCCGAGGCTCGTCAACTGGCCGTCGGAAACGGCGAGGTTGAAGGTGCCGAGGGCGGCAATGCCGGTGACGGCAAGCGCGAGCGCCATGTAGTTGTAGACCCGCAGCATGTAGCTGCGCAGGCCCTCGTCGATACCAACCCCTGCCGTATGGCCGGCGCCGGTTACGCTGCCGGCTCGTGTTGCGGCACGCATGTTGTCGCGAAAGTCAGCCATAGGGGGAATTCTCCTTCTATTCGTGGCTCAGGGTTGCATTTGCTCGGGTGGTCCCGATTTGCCCGTAATATGTAGATTTGCACCGCCGCATTCAAGGGGTGGCCCGGTGAATCGGCATGCAGGCGCCATGGCGGACGCCGGGACAGGTTAACGCAATGAAAACGCTGATTTTGCGGCAGGGTATCGCGGTTCTGCCGTCATAGCTCGCGCAGGACCGGCGCCGCCTTCTGGCCCAGTATGCGCCAGGTGCCGATCAGGCCGAAACCGACCGTCATGGCAAGGGCCGCCGCGACCGTCATCGCCGCCGTCGAGACATAGAAGGCATAGGCGAACTCCATGATCCGCGCGATCACGAACCAGGCCGCCAGTCCGCCGGCCAGGAGGGCGAAGAGCGCGGTGGCAAGCCCGAGCAGCGCGTATTCGAGCACGAAGGCACGGATCAGCCGGCCTCGTGTGGCGCCCAGCGTCTTGAGCACCACCGCATCGTGGACGCGGGCGCGGTTTGAGGCGGCAAGCGCTCCGCCCAGCACCAGGATCGAGGCGATCAGGGCCACGGCGGCGGCAGCCCGGATCGCCAGCGCCAATTGGGCAATGAGGCCGTTGACCCGGTCGAGCGCCTCGCGCACCCGCACCGTGGTGACGGCGGGATAGCGGGCGGCGACGGTGCGGATGATTTGGCCGTCGCGGGCATCGAGCGCCTCGCGGCCCGTGGCTTTGCCTTCCTCCATCGTCAGCGTGGCGAGAAAGGCGTGCGGCGCGCCGGCGAAGGTGTTGGGGGAAAATACCATGACGAAGTTGATGGCAAGCGATTCCCATTCGACATTGCGCAGCGAGGCGATCTCGGCGGTGATGTTGCGGCCGAGCACGTTGACGGTGATCGTGTCGCCGATATCGAGGCCCAGTTCGCCGGCCTCCTCGGCGGCGAAGGAAACCAAAGGCGGACCGTCATAGTCCCGCGGCCACCATCGGCCCTTCGCCAGGGTCGAATTTTCGGGAAGATCGGCGGCATAGGTGATGCCGCGGTCGCCGCGCAGCACCCAGCTTCCCTCGGCTGCCGGATAGTCCTCGGCGCGCATGCCCTTCAGTTCGGTGATGCGGCCGCGCAGCATGGGGACGGAAAAAATCTTGCCGCCGGGCGCCTGATCGGCGAGCAGCGCCTCGAAATCCGCCCTGTCGGTGTTCTGGATGTCGACGAAGAAGAAATCCGGCGCCTTGTCGGGCAGATTGCCGGAAACCTGCTGGCGCAGATTGCCGTCGATCAGCGACAGAGCGACGAGCAGCGCCAGGCCGAGGCCGAGCGACAGCACGACGGAGGGGGTGAGCGAGCCGGGCCGGTGAATGTTGCCGATGGCGAGCCGCCATTCCATGGGGCCGATACGCGGAAGGCTCTTCGCCAGTTTCCGGATCAGCAGCGCCACGAGGCGCAGCAGGACGAAGGCAAAAGCAATCGAGGCGACAAAGACGGTGGCGATGAAACGGTTTTCCGATGCGGTGATGGCAAGGAAGACCAGCGCCGCCAGACAGGCGGCGAGGCTGGCGAGATAGCCGGGTTTCGGCAGGCGGGAAAAGCCGATGCCGCCCTGGCCGCGAAACAGATCGGTTGCCGGCACTTCGCGCGCAACCGCGAGCGGCCATATCGCAAAGACCAGCGCGGTGAGCAGGCCGTAGACCGCCCCGGTGACGAGCGGGGCGATGGGTACCGATGCGGTTTGCGGCAAGGGCAGAATGCCCTTAAGGCCCCAGGCTGCCAAAAGCGGCATGGCGGCGCCGACGGCGAGGCCGATCAGGATGCCGCCGCCGGCCAGGATCAGGATCTGGATCAGATAGAGGTTGAAGACGGTGCTGCCCGGCGCGCCCAGGGATTTGAAGGTGGCGATGACCGGCCGCTTGGCCTCGAGAAAGGCGCGCACCGCATTGGCGACGCCGACGCCGCCGACGATCAGCGCCGTCAGTCCCACCAGGGTAAGGAAATCGGAAAAGCGGTCGATGTTGCGCGACAGGGCGGGAGCGGCATTGCCGCGCGAGCGCAGGCGCCAGCCGGCATCGGGAAATTTTGCCTTGGCGGCTTCGCCAAAAGCTTCGACATGGGTGGCGGATGCATCGTCGAACCGGACCTTCCAGCTGTTGCGGATCAGCGAGCCGGGCTTGAGGAGATCGGCGCGCGCAAGCCCGTCGAGGGAGAGGAGAACCCTCGGCCCGAAGCCGAAATTCTCGCCCAGCCGGTCGGGCTCGTCGGCGATGAAGTCGGCGATCACGTAGCTGGCGCTGCCAAGGGTGAGCTCATCGCCGATGCCGACCCCCAGCCGCTCGCCGAGCAGGGCTTCGACCACGACGCGGTCCGGCGCCAGATCGCCCGGTTCCCAGCGGCGTTCGCGGCCCTGAAGCACGCCGTAGAGCGGATAGGCGTCGTCGACGGCCTTGAGCTCGACCAGGGTCTGGTCGGAACCGTCCATCCTGCGGCCCATGGTGCGCAGGGTCGTCTGTTTCGACACCGTGCCGTAGGAGGCGAGGAAGGCGCGCTGGTCGTCATCGAGTTCGCGCTGGACCAGGGAGGCGGAAACGTCGCCGCCGAGGATTTTCTGGCCTTCCTCGGCGATCCCCAGCGTGATCGAGCGGGCGACGGAATTGACGCCGGAAATCGCCGCGACGCCGAGCGCGATGCAGGCGAGAAAAATGTAGAAGCCGCGCAGGCCGCCGCGCAATTCGCGCAGGGCAAAGCGCAGCGACAGCCGCCAGGCGGAGAGGAGCGATGGCGGTCCGCATTTCGATGCGGCACCCGCCACCGTTGTGGTTTCGACGCGCTGGTCCATCAGGCCGCCTTGCCCGTTTCCTCGCCGAGAATGCGACCGGAGGATACGCGGATGATGCGGTCGCAGCGCGCCGCCAGGGCCGGGTCGTGGGTGAAACCAATTTCGTTCAATTCGCCAGCTTGTCGTTCAACTACTACGCCGGGGTGCAGCCGCCGCCGACCACGTATGTGCCGTTTAAGTGGGCATTTCAG
>JAGRLT010000133.1 GCA_020441665.1 Nitratireductor sp. | reverse complement strand
TCTGGCCGCAATTGGTGGCGACGGCGAGGTCGGCGATCGTCGCGTCTTCCGTCTCGCCCGAACGGTGCGACATCACGGCGGTATACGAAGCCTTGTGCGCCATTTCCACCGCATCGAGCGTTTCGGTCAGCGTGCCGATCTGGTTGACCTTGACCAGGATCGAATTGGCGACGCCCTTTTCGATGCCCATTTTGAGCCGCTTCGAATTGGTGACGAAGAGATCGTCGCCGACAAGCTGGCACTTGCCGCCGGCCAGATCGGTCAGCGCCTTCCAGCCTTCCCAGTCGTCTTCCGACATCCCGTCCTCGATCGAGATGATCGGATAGTTGGCGGCGAGATCGGCCAGGTATTTAGCCTGGGTTGCCGGATCGCGGGTCACGCCCTCGCCCTTGTAGACGTAATTGCCGTCCCTGAAGAACTCCGTCGCGGCGCAATCGAGCGCCAGAAACATGTCCTGACCGGGCCTGTATCCGGTTTTCTCGATAGATTTCATAATAAAATCAAGTGCTTCTGTTGCTGAATTAATGTTGGGCGCAAAACCGCCCTCATCCCCCACCGACGTGTTGTGGCCGGCGGCATGCAGGTCCTTCTTCAGCGTGTGGAAGACTTCCGACCCCATCCGCACCGCGTCGCGCAGGGTTTCCGCGCCCACCGGCATGATCATGAATTCCTGAAAGTCGATCGGATTGTCGGCATGCTCGCCGCCATTGATGATGTTCATCATCGGCACCGGCAGGACATGGGCATTGACGCCGCCGACATAGCGGTAGAGCGGCTGGGCCGAGCTTTCGGCCGCTGCCTTGGCAAGCGCCAGCGAAACGCCGAGAATGGCATTGGCGCCGAGACGGCCCTTGTTCTCCGTGCCGTCGAGCGCGATCATCGCCATGTCGATCGCCCGCTGCTCGGTCGCGTCATAGCCGATCAGCGCATCGGCGATCTCGCCATTGACCGCCTCGACCGCCTTTTCGACGCCCTTTCCCAGATAGCGCTTGCCGCCATCGCGCAGTTCGACCGCCTCATGGGCGCCGGTCGAGGCACCCGAGGGAACCGCCGCCCGGCCGAACGATCCGTCTTCGAGCAGGGCGTCCACTTCCACCGTGGGATTGCCCCGGCTGTCGAGGATTTCGCGGGCGGTAAGGTCTACGATGGCGGTCATGGCGAGGGGTCTCCGGGAGAAGCTGACGGCGGCGGGCAAATGCGCCGAAAAAACAGATAAACTCGGCGCTGGCGATACCCCAAAGCCCGCTAAATGGCAATTTCCGCCGCCGCCCCCGCCACATTTTTTCATAAAACGATCCAGACTTTGCCACAATTCAGTCCTTTCGCCTCCCCAATCGAAGGTTAGCAAGGGGTTAATGCAGCTTCAGGGACTGCAGTTGGGGCTTCAACAAAATCCGAAAACGGGTGTAGCCATGACCCTCTTTATGACTGATCCGGTCGATTCCGCTCTCGAATCCGACAACAGCCTGCTTTCCATGATCGGACAGGCCCTTGTCCTGCCGACGGTGGTCTGCGCCGCGGGCCTGGTGCTTTTCTGGTCGCTTCCGGCCAGCGCGCAGTCCTTTTCCTGCGCCAGCGCCGACACGCCTGCGGAATTCGCGGTCTGCAACAGCGAAGACCTGCTGGCGATGGACGAGACGATCGAGACGAAGTTCGCCTCCATCTATGTCGGCGCGACGACCGCGCCCGAGCGTCAGGCGGTTTCGCGCGAGCAGTCCGAATGGCTGAAGCGGCGCGATGCCTGCGGCGCCAATTTCACCTGCCTCAATCTGCGCTATGAGGAGCGCATGGAGATGCTCAATCGCCAGAGCTGATCTTCAGGAGCGGGCCGATTTCCAGGAATTGATCACCGCTCCCGTATCGACATGAAAAACCCGGCCGTGACGCCGGGTTTTTGATTCCTGCGGCCCGCAAATCTCGCCCGCAAATCCGAAGATCAGGCAGCTTCCCGGAACAGCCAGAAATCGCTGTTGAAGGCACCGAACATTTTCGAACTGTGCGCCAGTTCCGCCGTCACCGCGCCGCTACCCTTGACATCACCGGCGCCCAGCGCCACGAAAAACGGCATGAAATGCTCCGGCGTCGGATGGTTCGCCAGCGCATGGGGCGCCTCCTCCATCCATTTGAGCAGGCTCGCCACATCCCCCTCGGCAAGCTTGCCGTTGATCCAGCCGATGAAGCCGTCGATCGCCGTCTCCGTCGCCCGGTCGACGGCGCCGCCGCGAATGGCCTGGAACATGGCGCGCAGATTGTGCGTGATGTGGCCGGAGCCGACCACCAGAATGTTGCGGTCGCGGAACGGCGCCAGCGCCCGGCCGAGCCGGTAGTGATGCGCCGCATCCTCATCGGGCTGCACCGACACCGGCACGACCGGGATGTCAGCCTGCGGAAAGGCGAGGATGAGCGGCGTCCAGATGCCGTGGTCGAAACCGGCGGCCGGATTGACCCGCGCCTCGAGCCCGGCCTCGCGAAACGCCGAGGCGACTTCGGCTGCAAGCTCCGGCGCACCCGGCGCGCGGTATTTCATCTCATAGAGTTCCGGCGCGAAGCCGCCGAAATCATAGATCGTCTCAGGATGGGCCGCACCGCCCACTTCCGGCCGCAGCGTCTCGTAATGCGCCGAAGCGATGATGATCGCGTCCGGCCGGGGATGATCCTTGCCGAACTGCACCAGATAGTCGCGCACCGGCGACGGGCGCACCGCGATGTCGGGAGCGCCGTGGGAAATGAAAAGAGCGGGTTGTTTCATGGCTGTCTGTACCTCGATGGCGCTATCGCGCCGGTTTGTCCGGTGCTGAAGATAGGCCTTCGCCGCCGCCCGGATAAGCACCTGCCCATGGACACAGTGTTCAGGAAACCGCGAACGGCCAGGATCGTCCGCATGCCACCTGCCGGTCTGCCGTCTTCGCCCAGCGGCAAGCTACAGCGCCTTGAGGAAGGCGACGAGCTGACGCTTCTCCTCCGCGTTGAGGATGATTTCCGGCACGTCGGTATGCGGCCCGTGCGGCACCACCTTGCCGTCGAAATCGGGCAGCGACGCAAACGGATCGGGCCGCGCGACATAGTGATCGACCACCGCTTCCAGCGTTTCGATCTGGCCGGCATGCATATAGGGCGGCCGCCCCGCCACGCCGCGCAGGCCGGGCGTCTTGAACGCGCCCTCGAACACCGTCGGATCATCGGACATGAACCGCAACTCGCGGCATTCCTCCGGCTTCGCGTCGCTGTAGATGCCGGCGCAGCTGAAGGCGTCCTGGCGCAGGAACAGGACGGCGATCGCCCTTCCATAATCCGGTTTCTCAAGATCGCTGATCGCAACGCCGGTATTGTGGAAGAAATGGTCGGTATAGAGCGGCCCGCTATGGCAATTGTCGCAACGCGCCTTGCCGGTGAAGAGCTTGAAGCCGGCAATCTCGTCTTCGCTCAGCCGGTCTTCTTCCGCCGGCTGGCGGCCTGCAAGCCGCGCCTCGAAGAACCGGTCGACCCGGTTTTCGGCTGGCTTGAGCGTCCGCTGATAGGCGGCGATCGCCTTGCCGGCATTGGCATAGACCCGGTTGATGGCGTCCTGGGCCTCGGGGCTTGCCGCATTCCAGTGTTCCATCGGTTCGCCTGGCAGCAGCGGCGAGGCAAAATATGGCCAGCCCCCGGTCGGGGGCACAGGACCGAACAGCGCCTCATAGTCATCGCGATAGCGGGTGACGATCTCGCGCGCCACCATGTCGCGCGTCATGCCGTGCTCGGCCGGCGTTTCCATCGGTTCGAGCGCCTGGCTCCACTGGCTGTCCTTGCGGCCGTCCCAGAAAAACCAGCCGCCCCACTGCGCGCCGGCAAGCGGCATGGTGCGCCGTTTCGTCTGGCCGATGCCGAAAGCGGTCGGAATGCCGTCCTGGAAATCCTTGTTGGGCTGGTGGCAGACGCCGCAGGAAACGCCCGAATTGGCGCTCAGGCCGGTATCGAAGAACAGCTTCTCGCCCAGTGCCGCCGCGCGGGGATCGTCGCCATACCGGTTCGACGGATCGGGCGGCAGCGGCGGCAGGGAAGACAGAACGAATTCGCGCGCCCGATCGAAATCGCGCGGCGTCAGATCGTCATTCGAACAGGCGGCGAGGAGCGCGGGAACCAATCCGATCAGCACCGCCGTTCGCAAGCCTCGCCGCATCCCCCTACTCCAGCACCACGTTGAACCGCGCCTTGTCCTCGCCGGCCGCCGCCTTGACGGTCAGATCGAAAACCCACCATCCGCTCATCGAGAACTTGACCCCATCGATCGTATAGACCCCGGGCTCCGGCTCATCGGTTACGCCGGGGCTGGTCGGCAGACCATGGCCATGCTGCGGCATGCCGCCATTGACCAGGATTTCGGCACCCGTGACCGGCGCGCCGTCCCGGCCCTTCACAGTCAGCTTCCAGGCATGGATCGGCCCGGTGGAGGGCTTGCCCTCGGCCGGCGCGAAGGTGAGCGTGTAGAGCCCCTTTTCGGTCGGCTTCTCGGTCGAAAGATCCAGTTCTTCCGCCGCTGGCCGCACGGAATGATGCCATGCCGCGATGCCGCCAACGGCCAGAACCAGCAGGGCCGCGATGATGATGAGGTTGCGTTTCATGGCTTTCCTCCCGTGCCGCCAGTTCCCGGCGTCAACTCTTGCGCTTTCTGCGCCGCCCTTCAAGGGCCGCGACGACGCCGCGCAGGGTCTGGATTTCGGCTTCCTGCAACTTCATGTGGACGAAAATATTGCGCACGGTCTGCGCCATGCGGTCGCGCCGCTCGGGCGGGAAGAAATAGCCGGCCTCGTCCAGCGACTGCTCGACATGGTCCATCAGCCCGACAAGATGATGCCGCTCGGCGGCGATCCGCTCGCTATTGACGAAGGCATCGAGCGCTGGATCGCCCTCCGCCGTCTTCATCCATTCATAGCTCATCAGCAGCACGGCCTGGGCGATGTTGAGCGAGGCGAAGGCCGGGTTGACCGGAAACGTCACGATCTCGTCGGCCAGGATGATCTCGTCATTGTTGAGCCCCCAGCGCTCGCGCCCGAACAGGATGCCGCTCCTTTCGCCGGCCGCAAACCGCCGCCTGAGATCGCGCGCCGCTTCTTCCGGCCCGCGCACCGGCTTGACGATGTCGCGCGGCCGCGCCGTGGTCGCCAGCACGAAGGAAAGATCGGCGATCGCCGTTTCGAGACTGTCGAAGACCGTCGCCGCCTCGACCACATGGATCGCGCCGCTCGCCGCCTTGGTCGCCCAGGCGTTCGGCCAGCCGTCGCGCGGGCTGACCAGCCGCAGTTCGGCAAGGCCGAAATTCGCCATGGCGCGCGCCACCATGCCGATATTCTCGCCCAGTTGCGGCTCGCACAGGATGATCGCCGGCCCTTCGGCAATCAGCGTCCTGTTCTTGAGATCGGTTCCCGACATGCTTTCCTTCCCAGGGTTGCGCTCTCCTGCCACAGCAGCGCCAAAAGCGAAAGCCTCGCAAGGGTCGAAACGAAGCGGCAGGGGCCGCGCCCGCGCTTCGATCCAGGGGCCGGATTATCGGCGATCGGCCGGCGCGACGGGGATTGTCCCGCGAGGCTTTCGAAACCAGGGCAAAGCAGCACGCCCTGCCCTTTGCAGTGCCGGAACTTCTTGCTAAGGAGACGGCCAATTCACATCGCATTTTGCCCGGCGCCGTCCGGCTGCCGGCTCCAAACCGTTCATTTCAGGGAAACAGACGCATATGGCTAAGATCAAGGTGAAGAATCCGGTCGTCGAACTCGATGGCGACGAGATGACCCGGATCATCTGGCAGTTCATCAAGGACAAGCTCATTCACCCCTATCTGGACATCGATCTCGACTATTACGATCTCGGCGTCGAGTATCGCGACGAGACCGACGACCAGGTCACGATCGATGCCGCCAACGCCATCAAGAAGCACGGCGTCGGCGTCAAATGCGCCACCATCACGCCGGACGAGGCCCGCGTCGAGGAATTCGGGCTGAAGAAGATGTGGAAGTCGCCCAACGGCACGATCCGCAACATTCTGGGCGGCGTCATCTTCCGCGAGCCGATCATCATCCGCAACGTGCCGCGCCTGGTG
>JAGRLT010000012.1 GCA_020441665.1 Nitratireductor sp. | reverse complement strand
GACCGACCCCGCACGCATGGCGACGGTGCTCTACGTCACGGCGGAGGTCATCCGCGTGGTCGCGATCATGGTTCAGGCCGTCATGCCGGAAAGCGCGGGCAAATTGCTCGACCTGCTGGCCGTGCCCGCCGATGCGCGTAACTTCGATGCGCTCGAACGGCGGCTGGTGCCCGGCACCGAACTGCCGAAACCCGCCGGCGTCTTCCCGCGCTTCGTCGAGCCGGAAGGCGATGCCGCCTGATGGCCGGGGCGCTGCCATCGAGCACGGAGCGCGTCCGCAGGGCACTCGAGGCAAGCGGCCTGCCGCTTGAGATCATCGAGTTTCCGACCTCGACCCGCACCGCCCAGGAAGCAGCCGATGCGATCGGCTGCACCGTCGGCCAGATCGTCAAATCGCTGGTCTTTCGCGGCGAGACCAGCGGCGAGGCGATCATGGTGCTGGCGAGCGGGTCGAACCGCGTCGACCTCGCGCTGCTGGCGCAGGCCGCCGGAGAGAAACCCGGCAAGGCCGATGCCGATTTCGTGCGGGCCGAAACCGGCTTTGCCATTGGCGGCGTTGCGCCGGTCGGCCATGTCAAGGGCCTGCGGATCTTCATCGACGAAACGCTGCGCGCTCATCCCGTCCTGTGGGCTGCGGCGGGAAAGCCCAATGCGGTCTTCCGCCTGACGCCCGGCGATCTGGCGCGGCTTGCCGGCGGTACTTTCATTCGGGTCTGCTGATCGGTTACAACCCTGTCATGACCATGCTTGTTGATTCCCATTGCCATCTCGACTTTCCCGACTTCGCGGACGAACTGCCCGACGTGGTCGCGCGCGCCGAGGACGCCGGCATCGGGCGCATGGTGACGATCTGTACGCGCGTCGCGAAATTCGATCAGGTGCGCGCCGTGGCGGAGCGCTTTGCCGCCGTCTACTGCTCGGTCGGCACCCATCCGCACAATGCCCATGAAGAACTGGACGTTACCGCCGATCAGCTCATCGCGCTGGCTGGTCATCCCAAAGTGGTGGCAATCGGCGAGGCGGGCCTCGACTATTTCTACCGCAGGGACCACGCGGCCGAGCAGGCGCAGGGCCTGCGGGTCCATATCGAGGCGGCGCGGCGCAGCGGGCTGCCGCTGGTCATCCATTCGCGCGATGCCGATGACGACATGGCGGCGATCCTGCGCGAGGAAACGGCGAAAGGAAAATTCCCCTTCGTCCTGCATTGTTTCTCGTCGGGCAGGGCGCTTGCGGAGACCGGCGTCGAACTCGGCGGCTATGTCTCCTTTTCCGGCATCCTGACCTTCGGCCGGTCGGGCGAATTGCGCGAGATCGCCGCGACCCTGCCGGCAAACCGGCTGCTGGTCGAGACCGACGCGCCCTATCTGGCGCCCCAGCCCTGGCGCGGCAAGCGCAACGAGCCTTCCTATGTGACCCATACCGCCAGCGTGCTCGCCGAATGCCAGGGTGTCGACGAGGCGCGCATCCGCTCGATCACCACGGAAAACTTCTTCCGGCTGTTCTCCAAGGTGCCGAAGCCGGCGGATGCGGCGTGACGGTCGATGCAGCGTATGCCTGACCGCAAGAACTGCCTTCGCTTCACCCTTCTGGGCTGCTCTTCTTCTCCCGGCGTGCCGCGCATCAATGGCGATTGGGGCGCCTGCGATCCCGACAATCCGAAAAACCGCCGCACCCGCTGTTCGCTGCTCGTCGAGCGCTTCGGGCCGGCGGGCGTAACCCGCATCGTCATCGATACCAGCCCCGATTTCCGTTTCCAGATGCTGGCGGCCGGCGCGGACAGTCTCGACGCCGCGGTCTACACCCACGCCCATGCCGACCATATCCACGGCATCGACGACCTGCGCCAATACGCGATCATCCGGCGCGCCCGCATTCCCGTCTATTCCGATCGCGCCACCTATCGCGAACTGGAGGAAAAATTCGGCTATGTCTTCCGCTCGGCGGAAGGCTCGATCTACCCGCCGATCTGCGACTGGCACGAGATCGCGCCGGCCCGGCCCTTCGTCATTTCGGGGCAGGGCGGATCGATCGAACTCCTGCCGCTGTTGCAGATCCACGGCCCCATCCCCTCGCTGGGCTTTCGCTTCGGCTGGTCGGGAGATCCCTCCGCGCCCACAGGCGGCTTCGCCTATTGCCCGGATGTGAGCGACTTTCCGGTCGAGACCCTGAAACTGCTGCAAGGTCTCGACGCGCTGGTCATCGATGCGCTGCAATATCGCGAGCACATCAGCCATCTGTCGCTCGCCCAGGCGCTCGACTGGATCGGCAGGCTCGCGCCGCGACGGGCGATCCTGACCCATATGCACATCCCGCTCGACTATGAGACGGTACAAAGGGAAACGCCGGCCCATGTGGAGCCGGCGCACGATGGCATGGTGATCGAACTGGCGTTGGCCGGATAGCTACCGCAGCGGCACGATGAAGTCCGTGCCCTTGCCGGTTTCAAAGCCCCAGCCATTGTCCGACACGATCAGGGAGGAGCCGGCGACCAGGATCGCCTCGATGCGCTGGCGGGTTTCCTTGTCGATCGTCAGCCGGTCGAGGGTCAGCGAGGGCTGGGTGTGGACCAGTTCCGCCGGATCGTCGACGGCAAGTTGATGATCGCGGATGATCGCGGCCGGGATGCGGCTTGCGATCGCGGTCGCGGTCCAGGAAAGCCGTTCCGCATCCTTGGGATCGTTGGCGGCGATGAACAATTGCGTGCCGAGCGGCTCCGCTGCGTCACGAACCTGCACCGCCGCTTCGAATACCGGCTCGTGACCCCGGCGGACATAGAGCCTGGCGGCGGGCAACGGCCCGGCTGCGGTTGCCTGTTGCAGCGACGCCAGCAACTCATCCGTCATCGTGCCGGTCGGCTGGAGGCCCGTATCCTTCTGGAAGTCGATGACGGCGCTCACCGTCTTGCGGCCGTACAGCCCGTCGGCGCCGCCGGTATCGAAGCCGGCATGGATCAGCATTTCCTGGAGGTGGCGGACTTCGTCGCGCTTCGTCGTGCGGGTGATATAGATGCGCAGCGGCCGGTCGGGGTCCGGCAGCTCGGCGGCAACCTCCGGCATGGCATCGGTTCCAACGCCTGGGCCAACACCTGGAATACCGCCCATCGTATCGCGCAGTGCGGCCACGACCTTCGGCTCGGAGCCGGGCTGGAACAGGGCGGCGTGGCTGATCGGGCGCGGCTCGGAGACTTCCTCCGAAATCACCACGTGAACGCCGCGCTCGGTCATGGAGAACAGTTCCTTGGCAAAGTCGCCCGGCATGCGCACACAGCCATGGGAGGCCGGATAGGCCGGAACATGGCGCGATTCGTGCAGCGCGATGCCCGACCAGGTCAGCCGCTGCATGAAGGGCATCGGCGCATCGTCATACAGGTTGGAGCGGTGCATGCGCTTCTTTTCGAGGATCGAATAGATGCCCTTCGGCGTGCTGTGACCGGCTTTGCCGCTCGAAATGTTCGAGTCGGTGACAAGATGCGTGCCGGAATAATAGCGCAGACGCTGCTCGGCGATCGACACGGTGATCAGCGGCACGCCGTCGACTTCAGCCTGATCCTGATGCAGCGTCACCTCGGTGAGGCCGGTCTCGGCACACGCACCGCCGGCCGGCAGCGCGGCGACGGCGAACGCCGACAGGGCGAGGCCGAACAGGCTTGAAGCAAGTTTCTCGTGGATGGATTTTGCGGCAGCGCAACGGGAAGCCGGGTGCCGGCTCATGGCGGAATGCGTCATGGGATCTCTCTCTTCCGGCAGGCGCGCAATCGCTGCCGGTCCTTCGAATGAATTGATGCGCCCCGCCTTACCCTAACGCCGCCTGTCCGCGGTCTGCCGTGACATTAAGCACACATCGAGGTTGCCGGACCGTTACTGGCCAGGGTTAACCGGCCGTCACTCAATGCCGTTTTGCGGCTGCCTGCTTTTCCCGCCGCCGTTGCACGGAGGAGGGCAGGTGCAGGGATTCGCGGTATTTGGCGACCGTGCGGCGGGCGATGTCGACGCCTTCCCCCTTCAGCACCGAGACCAGCGCATCATCCGACAGAACGGTATCGGCGCTTTCCGCCTCGATCAGTTGCCGGATGCGCTGACGCACCGCTTCGGCCGAATGGGCATGCTCGCCGCCGGTTGCGTTGATCGCCGCGGTAAAGAAATATTTGAGCTCATAGGTGCCGCGTCCGGTCTGGACGTATTTGCTAGACGTAACGCGGCTGACGGTCGATTCATGCATCTTGATCGCCTCCGCCACCTGTCTGAGGCTGAGCGGCCGCATATGGCTGACACCATGGACGAAGAACCCGTCCTGGTGCCGCACGATCTCCGTCATCACCTTGAGAATGGTCTGCGCCCGCTGTTCGAGGCTGCGGACCAGCCAATTGGCGTTCTGCAGGCAATCGGCAATATAGGCCTTCTCCTCGGCCGCCCTGGGCCCGCGCGCGACGATGGCCGAATAGGTCTGGTTGACCAGAACTTTCGGCATCGCTTCGGGATTGAGCTCCACGCCGAAACTGCCATCCGGCAATTCGGTGACGATGACATCGGGGATCACATTGTGCACCGGCGCGGCGTCGAAGGCGCGGGCAGGGCGCGGATCGAGCGCCCTAATCTCGTCGACCATGTCCATCAGGTCGTCGAAACCGATGCCGCACAGTTTCTGCAATTCCTCGAAATCGCGTTTGGCGAGCAGTTCGAGATGGGCCAGCAGAGCCGCCATTGCCGGATCGAGGCGGTTCTTCTCGGCAAGCTGAATGGCGAGGCATTCGGCAAGATTGCGCGCCGCAATGCCCGACGGGTCGAACCCCTGCACCGCCTTCAGCGCTGCTTCCGCCGTCTCGCGATCAGCACCGGTGCCCTCGGCGATCTCCGAAAGGCTGCGGCGCAGGAACCCGTCCTCTTCCAGCGAATCGATGATCTGGGCGGCGACAAGCCGCTCGCCGGGCGAAATGCGCGACAGCGCCAACTGCTCCGAAAGATGGTCGCGCAGGCTCTTTCTGCCGGCGACATAATCCTCGATGTCGGGCCGGTCCTCACCGCTGGCGGCAAAGTCGGTCGCGCCGGAATAGCCGTACGCACCGGCTTCTCCGCCCGAGCGGTCGCTGTCGAATTCGTTCTCGAACGTCGTGTCGAGCTTTTCCTCGAGCGCCTGGCGGCTGGTATCGAGATCGCCGCTGACCGCGCTCGCAGCTTCCGGCCCGGCCTCCGCCGCGTTCCGCTCGCCTGTTCCTGCCTCGCCCGCCGTTATCCGGCGATCGTCATTGCCCAGGCCCTCATCGAGCTCAAGCAGCGGGTTCTTCTCCACTTCCTGGGCGATGTGCTGCAACAACTCGACATTGCTCATCTGCAGCAGCTTGATCGACTGGACAAGCTGCGGCGTGAGCGTCAGGCTCTGGCTCTGCCGGGGCTGCAATTTGGCGGATAGCGCCATGGGGTGAACAACTGCCTGTGTGGGAATGCGGACAACTGGCCCGCTTCTTGCTTGTTCTACTTTATCCGCAGCATGTTCCTAAAGGGTAAACTGCTCGCCGAGATAGGTCTGGCGGACCCGCTCATCGGTGACGATCTCATCCGGGCTGCCATGGGTCAGCACTTCGCCCTGGTTGATGATATAGGCCCGGTCGATCAGGCCCAGCGTCTCGCGCACATTGTGGTCGGTGATGAGCACGCCGATGCCCCGCCGCGTCAGGTGGCGCACCAGTTCCTGGATATCGCCGACGGCGATCGGATCGACACCGGCAAAGGGCTCGTCGAGCAGCATGAAGGAGGGTTGCGTCGCCAGCGCGCGGGCAATCTCGCAACGCCGCCGCTCGCCGCCGGACAGCGCGATCGACGGCGATTTGCGCAGGTGGGAGATGTGGAACTCCTCCAGCAGCGCGTCGAGCCGGCGTTCGCGCTCCTGCCGGTCCCTGAAGGTGACTTCCAGAACCGCGCGAATGTTGTTTTCGACCGAGAGGCCGCGAAAGATCGAGGCTTCCTGCGGCAGATAACCGATGCCGAGCCGGGCGCGGCGGTACATCGGCGTCTGGGTGATGTCGTGGCCATCGAGATCGATGCGGCCGGAATCGGGCCGGATCAGGCCGGTGATCATGTAAAAACAGGTGGTCTTGCCGGCGCCGTTGGGTCCAAGCAGGCCAACGGCCTCGCCACGGCGCACGCCGAGATCGACCCCGCGCACCACCTGGCGGCCCTTGAAGGCCTTTCTGAGGCCCGAAACCAGCATCACGCCCTCGCGCGAATGCGGCTGGCGGCTGTGCTGGCTTCTGGTCTCGCCGTCATGCACCGCCGGAGCGGCCGGCACGTCGCGCACCAATGGCTGGCCGCTACCGTTTACGGGCCCGCTCACCGGGCGGTCCGGATCGAAACGGGGGCGCTCGGCGGGCGGGCGCGGCATGCGCTGCAGGGGCGGAAAGCTGCGCTTGTCGCCGATCAGCGGCAGATTGTGCCGCAGGATCGATACCCATCTGCGAAGCTGTGCCTTTGCGCGCGCAAGGCCCTGTATGTTGCTGCCGGCTTTCAATTGCCCCTCGCTGCCACCTGCGGTGGATTGGTCTTAACCGCAAACCGGGTCAATTGGAATTGGAACTGGGCGTCAAAACGCCGGAAACCCTGCCGCCGCAGGGGGTCAGCCTGGCGGCATTGGTCGCCATGTTGATCGACAGCTTGCAGCCGGAAAGCACATTGCTGCCCTGGCTGACGGTAACGCCGCCGGAAAGCGTTGCGGTCTGCGCCTGCATGTCGACAAGCGCGGAATCGGCGCTGGCGAACTGGTCGCCCGAGCGCACCGCCACCTTGCCGGTCGCCTCGATCTTGCGCACATTGCCGCCCGGCTTGTCGGTCTTGGCGTCGCGAGAATAGTAGACCTTGAGCCGGCTGGTCTTGAGGATCGTCGTGCCCTGATTGACCACCACATTGCCCTCGAACAGCGCCGAACCCTCGCTGTCGAGCACTTCCAGCCGGTCGGCCTCGATCTGGATCGGCTCCTTGGAATTGCTCATGCCCTCAAAGGCATTGCCGAAGGCCTGGGCGCCTGCCGAGGCGGGCGCAAGCAGCGACACGGCAAGCGCAAACGCCGCGACGGCAAACGCCAGGGCAGGGCGGGCCACCGCCCTTCCGGTTTCAACCGGTCTCCCGATCTCCACTGAACTCCCAATATCAACTGAACTCATTGGGCGGTGTCTCCCTGGGAACCCTCAGCCGCATCGGCCTGTTCCTGCTTTTGCTGCAATTCCCGGATCTTGTCGGGATAGATCGTCATTTTCACCCGCTTTTCGAAGACGACACGCTTGCCATTGTCCTCGACGAACATGCTGTCGGCGGAAATCTTCGCCTGTTCGGTGGCAAATGCCACGGGATTTTGCGTTTTCAATGACCCCGCGCCCAGATCGATATCGGCATCCTGCAGATTGGCGCTCATGCCGTCATCGGTGACGACATCGACCTCGCCACCGAGTCTGAGCTGCTTGGCATCATCGTCGTAGAAGCCGGTGCCCGCCGTGATGTTGGCATAAAGACCCTCGGGGATCGGCACCTGCGCCTTGATGCTGTCGAGCTCGATCTGCTTGAGGTTGCGCGGGTCCTGCAAGGCTTCGCGCGCCGAAAGCTTGTAGGGCCGCTGGTCCTTGTCGACGCCATCAAGCGCCGGGTTCTTCATCACCAGCTTGCCGCCCTCGATCGTGGTCTTTTCGATCACCACGCTTTCGAGCCCCGACTGGGAGATGAAGTAGGCGCCGGCAAGGCCGGAAACGATGAAGAGGCCGATCAGGGGCAGGGCGATCCGCAACCTGCGCACCCTGCCCGAATGACGGTGCGCGCGCTTGAACGCCTTCTTGTTGCGCGACGCATCCCATTCAGCACCCCAATCCTCGCCGCGAAGCCCGGCCGGCAGGGCATCGCCACCCGGTGGGCCGGGCTGTTCGGCGACCCGCTCGGGAACGACATCGGTCATCGCGGCATCGACGCGCGGCGCCGGCGTGGGCTCCGGCCGGAAGGGTTCCGCATGGCGCGGCGGCTGGGCCACGGGATCGGGAGCCGGCGCGGTCGCATAGGCGGACTGTGCCCGGGCTATCGCCGAATAGGCCGGCCGCGCCGGCGGATCCGGCGCGATGTCGTCGGCGACCGGCGGCGGCAGTTCGGCGGCCAGTTCGTCAAGCACCTGCTGAAGCTGGTCGGCGGCAAGCCCGGCCATGGACGGATCGGCATCCGTCCGCCCCTGTCCGGCAGGCAGCCCTGCCGTTCGTGCCGGCTGCGTCCAGGCGCCGGGGCTCAACTGCGCCGTGGTGACCGGACCTCTCGCCTGATCACCGGTAAACGGCGGAAACGGCTGGCTCGCCGGCACGAGATCATCGTCCTCCGGCTGAAAGGCCGTTGGCGGATAAGGCTGGTAATCCTGTCTCGTCCGGTCGTTCATGTCCGTTTGTCGATCCGAGCCCTGTTCGTCATCGCCTTGCATGCCTGCCGGCCCATGCCGCCCAGCAAACCGCCCGCTATCCACAAGCCCCGATACAAGGCAGCCTGCTCATGCAGGCGCAAAGGGGTTTTTTTACGGCGCTTGTCATCCCGGCTACGGCGCGGCGCCACCGCCGACACGCTCCACCGCGCCGCCGGCTCAGCTATGGGCGAAGATATCGACCTCATCCCAGCCCGCAAGATCAAGCCGCGCCCGTGTCGGCAGAAAACGGAAACATTGCGCGGCAAGCTTCTCGCGGTCCTCGCGCTTCAGCCGCGCATCCAGCACATCGCGCAATTTGTGCAGATGCAGCACATCGCTGGCGGCATATTCCAGCTGCGCGTCGCTGAGTTTTTCCGCCGCCCAGTCGGAGCTTTGCTGCTGCTTGGAAATATCGACCTCGAGCAGTTCGCGGCACAGATCCTTGAGCCCGTGGCGATCGGTATAGGTACGCGTCAGCCTCGAGGCGATCTTGGTGCAGTAGACCGGCGCCGCCTCGACCCCGAACGTGTGCAACAGGACCGCAATGTCGAACCGGCCGAAATGGAAGATCTTGGTCTTCGAGCGGTCGCGCAGCAGTTTCTGCAGGTTCGGCGCCTTCTTCTGGCCCTTGGCGATCTGCACCACATCCGCGCTGCCGTCGCCGGGTGAAAGCTGCACCACGCACAGCCGGTCGCGCGCCGGCCTCAACCCCAGGGTCTCGGTGTCGATCGCCACATCGCCCGTATAGCGGTCGAGGTTCGGCAGGTCGTTCTGATGCAATCGGATGGTCAAGGTGTCCTCATGTGCTGCTGGCTTTTGCTGGCGGTCGGGCAGGGTGAGGGCTTGCCATAGAAGCCGCCCGATCACGGCTTGTACACGCCCTCACCGGCTGAAAAACTAGCCCTATATGGTTAATTTCGCATGAAATGGAAAGGCCGTTGCGCGGGCGACGGCACGGCGAACCAGCGTCCGGCAAATCGGGCCGCGGCCAGCGCTTCGCCTTGGCGGACTGCACGACCGACATCTGGATAATAAATCATTTTATTCAATCTATTCCGGCAGTTTTCCAATCTGAAACATCAGTGCTGTGGTCCGGAATGCCGATGCAGCCGGGATCGGACGCCATTTGACATTGAATTATTGTCCAGAAGGCCGCCGGCACGGTCAGCCGCTTGTCCATGTGCAATGAAGACAGGCTCTCCGCAGCCCGGCCTTGCAGCGGAAACTGCACGACCTGGCCAATCGATGATGAGAAGAGAAACCCTGTTAAAACAGATATAAATGGACTTTTCCTCATTTCCTGCATTATAATTTATGTTCCATAATATATCTTATGCGACTGGCGGATGTGGCTTCTAATGCGGCTATCGGCGCCCGGACTTACAGGCCAGCGCAAGGCCCGCCAGCGCCCAGCCGGCCATCAGCAGCATCCCCCCTGTCGGCGCCGAATATGGCAACAGCCTTTCGCCGGTCATGGCGAGATGGCCGAGCGAAGCGCAGAACAGAGCCGATCCGAGCGTCCATGCGACGAGCGCCGCGAGCGCCATCCTTGCCGCGATCCCGTCAGCCATCCGACCGCCTCCAGGTCCAACAACGGCCAGCATGGCGGCGGCCGTGGTCAGCGCTACCAGAGCCGCCGGCGCCGACAGTTCCGAGCTTCCGCCATGGCTCGCAGCCGCCGCGAGGGCGATGCCGGCGGCGCCGAGCAATCCGGCATAGAGAGCGAAAAATCGTTTCACGGTTCTTTCCTGTCCTGTTTCCTGTCGCTATCGGCGGCGTGAAGGAAGGGACCGAATAGCCGGTTTCGGGCGCTGTGCACAGAATTTGGCGCCCGGTGTTTGACAGGCAAGGGCGATCCGGCGCAATGCTTGGCGTCGTTGCCGCCGGCGGATCGCAAGATGCCCTGCCCGGTTTCCGTAATGCTGGCGTCGCATCCTGTGCCCCCAAATCAACCGTCCGACCACCGATCGCCCATGAAACCCTCCCGTGACATTGCCCGGCTGATCGAGATCATGGCGGCGCTCAGAACGCCGAAGACCGGCTGTCCCTGGGATCTCGAACAGGATTTCCGCTCCATCGCGCCCTATACGATCGAGGAAGCCTATGAGGTTGCCGATGCTATCGAGCGCGGCGACATGGAGGAGTTGCGGCTTGAACTCGGCGATCTGCTGCTCCAGGCGGTCTACCACGCCCGCATGGCGGAGGAAGAAGGCCGGTTCGATTTCGGCGATGTGGTCGAGGCCATCACCGCCAAGATGATCCGCCGCCATCCCCATGTCTTCGGCACGGAGAACGTCACGGCTGCTCAATTCTCCGCGTCGGGCATGGCCAAGGGCACCTGGGAACGCATCAAGGCGGAGGAAAGGGCCGAGGCCGCCGAGCGCCGCGCCGCCGCCGGCCTGCCGCCGAAAGCGAAGGGCGAGAGCCTGCTGGAGGATGTGCCGGCGGCCCTGCCCGGCCTCACCCAGGCGGTCAAATTGCAGCAGAAGGCTTCCCGTGTCGGTTTCGACTGGAACGATCCGAAGGCCGTTCTCGCCAAGCTGCGCGAGGAGACCGCCGAACTCGAGGCCGAAGTGCAGGCCGGCATGCCGGCGCGCCAGGCCATGGAGGACGAGTTGGGCGACATTCTCTTTGTCATCGCCAATCTCGCCCGCCATCTCGACATCGATCCCGAGGCGGCGCTCAGGCGCACCAACCATAAGTTCCGCCGCCGCTTTTCCCACATCGAACGCAACATCGAGCCCCGCACCGGCAAGCGCTTGCAGGATGCAAGCCTTGAGGAAATGGAAAACCTCTGGCAGGAAGCAAAGCACCTGGACTGAATTGAAAAATCCGGTTGCCCGGTGCTACTGTGCCCGCACCGCCCTGCCCGTCAACGGAATGCCCGAAATGAAAAGCGCCCAACGATCCGCCCTCGCCGCCCTGCTTGCCTCGAGCCTGTTCCTTTCCGCCTGCGTCTCGGCGACGCTCGACGTTTCCAACAGCAATGGCGACGGCAGCGCGGCGAGCGAGAGCGCCGACACCTCGACCGCCGCCGCGCCCGAAACACGGGTGAGCAACACCGCTTCGCGCCCCGCCCCGAAGATCGCGACCAATGCGTCGCCCGCCGAATGCGCCATTTTCTATGCGGTGATGCTGCAACTGGCGCGCGAGAACCGGCGCAACGACCGCAATGTGGCCGAGGGCTGTCCGGCGGAAACCGACACCGGCGCCGATCTCGGCCCGGCCGGCTCGGCAGCCGGTTCGCCGCTTGCCGATGTCTTCCGCCGCAAGCTGATCGAGCGCGGCGCGCCGAGCGATCTCGCCGACACGGTGATCCGCTCGAAAGCCTTTGCAAGCCTGGCTTCGCGGGGCTGACGGCGGGCCGCCTGTACCGGGGGCGGTTTTTCTGCTAACATCATGACCAGTCTGCAAGGGGCGTCTGTACGGGGCAACCATGAGGTATGCCATGACGCATGGACTGTATTCCGGCATCTTGAAAACGATCGTTCTGGCGGCCGGCCTGCTCGCGCCCGCCGCGGCAGGGGCCATCACCTTCGCCAATCAGCGCATCTGCACCCTGGTCGGCGAAGGCGCCCATAACGGCACCAATGCCACATCGAACCACCAGCCGGGGCTCAGGCTGTACGGCACCGATCTCGGCTTCAGCTTCCGCCATCGGCAGCGCATGGTGATGCTGTTCGGCGATACCTGGATCGAGGATGACGCGATCTGCCCGCCGCTGCCACCATCGGATGATTCCGTCGGCTGGTTCTTTCTCGGCGATGATGACGATCCGGAAGATTGCCTCGATCTGCGCTTTCACACCGATGCCACCGGTGCCGCAAGGCCGATCCGGGTGTTCAAGAACGGCGCGCAACTGCCGATGGGGCCGCTGCGCACGCCGATCACCGGCTGGAGCGACAACCGCCGCGCCTATGGCTATTTCACCGGCGAGCCGACGGTTGCCTGCGGTCCGGGCAATGCCTGCCCGGCCGATCTTTCCTGCGGCGCCGACAATCTGTGCGTCGATCCGACCAGTTCGCTGCCCACCGCCGCCGCAGCCGAGCGGCACATTGCGCGCAATCCCGGCCCGCTCGGCCTGACCCTCAACCTCTACACCGTCCGCCACACCTTCGTGACGAGCAAGTTCCTCAATGCGACGGCCCAGGCGGTAAAGAGCTTCAGTGAGAACAATCCCGGCGCCAACGACTACACGCCGCCCAATGCCGGCTTCGCGCTTTCGACCGGCGAACTCCTGATGTGGGGACGGCCAGGCTTTGCCGCGCCGCTGGGTTCGAGCGCCGATCTCTATCTTCTGCACCATTCGATGGCCGGCCTGCAGGGCCGCAGCGGGCCGTCGAGCTGGCAGCCGCGCTATTTTGCCGGAATGCGCGGCCGCGCGCCGATCTGGAGCGACAACCAGCAGGATGCGGTGCCGGTGATCGAGAACGAGCCGGTCCTCCAGGTCCTGCAGCATTCGATCGCCTGGGTGCCGAGCCTCAACCAGTTCGTCATGCTGTATAGCGGCCGCCTGCCCTTTCCCTTCACCTTCGTCCACAATGCGCCCAATACCGGCGTCCGGCTTCGCACCGCGCCCCATCCCTGGGGACCGTGGTCGGCGCCGCAACTGATGTGGAACGCCTCCGCCGAGGGTGCCTATGGCGGTTGCCCGGACGGCATTCTGTATCCGCCCGGCGGCGGTGGCTGCGCCCAGACCGATCCCTACCGTCCCGGCGGCTTCGACATGTGCCCGGCAGCTTCGAACAACCCCAATTTCGATTTCGGGGTGGAATACGGCGTCAACATCCTTTCCCGCTTCACGGCTCCGGGCCCCGTCGCCAACAGCGCGACGATCTACTGGAACCTGTCGACCTGGAACCCCTATCGGGTCGTGCTGATGAAGACGACGATCACGCTGCCATAGACACGCCGGCATGGGACAATGCTGCCTCTACCCGCGTGCCGCCGCCACGCGCCGGTAGATTTCGGCATTGGCATTGCGGTTGAGCCGGATGGAAAGGTCGACGCTGCCATCCTCATTGTCGGTTCGCGCCAGTACATTGGCATCGCGATAGACCTGCGCCAGCAGGGCAAGATCGGCTATGCCGAGATGCAGCGCCATCAGGCCGGCATCTCCGCTCACCGTATCCTCGATGCGCGCCAGAAGCCGGTCGAGCCCCTCGCCTGTTACCGCTGAAACCAGCACCGGCGCGGTATCGGAAGCCCGCGTGGCGCGGATCGCCTCCAGCGCATCGGCATCGAGCAGGTCGATCTTGTTCCAGACCTCGACCACTCCCTGCCTGCCGCCGTCGCCGATGCCGAGCTGGCTCAGCACCGAATAGACGTCTTCCGCCTGGCTCGCGCTTTCCGCGTCCGCCATGTCGCGCACATGCAGGATGAGCGACGCCTCGATCACCTCTTCGAGCGTGGCGCGAAACGCCGCGATCAGATGGGTCGGCAGGTCGGAGACGAAGCCGACCGTATCCGACAGGATGGCATCGGTACCGAGCGGCAGCCTGAGGCGGCGCAGCGTCGGATCGAGCGTTGCAAACAGCATGTCCTTGGCAAGCACCCCTGCCCCGGTCAGCCGGTTGAACAGGGTCGACTTGCCGGCATTGGTGTAGCCGACCAGCGCCACCACCGGATGGGGCACCTTGGAGCGCTTGGCGCGGTGCAGCTGCCGGGTGCGGCGGACCTTTTCCAGCTCCGCCTCGAGCTTCAGGATGCGGGCCTGGATTTCACGCCGGTCGGCCTCGATCTGGGTCTCGCCGGGACCACCCATGAAGCCGGCGCCGCCGCGCTGGCGTTCGAGGTGCGTCCATTGCCGGACCAGCCGGCCCTTCTGGTAGTTGAGATGGGCGAGATCGACCTGCAACCGCCCCTCCCGCGTGCGCGCCCGTTCGCCGAAGATTTCGAGGATGAGCCCGGTACGGTCGAGCACCTTGCAATGCCAGGCCTTTTCGAGATTGCGCTGCTGCACGGGCGAAAGCGCGTGATCGACAATCGCAAGGCCGATCTCCCGCGCCTTCACGATACCGGCGATCTCGTCGACCTTGCCGCTGCCGAAGAGCGTCGCCGGCTTCATGGCGCGCAGCGCGATCACGCCCGATTCGCAGACGTCGAGTGCGATTGCCTCGGCAAGGCCGCAGGCTTCCCGCAGCCTGGCTTCCGCCGAGCGGCCATGGGGCGCATCGGCCTGGCGCGCGAATTCGGGAACCAGCACGATCGCCCGTTCCGGCCTCTGGGCATCAGCCTCGCGCCATTGAAACCGGTTGCGCCGGTCTCCGCCCCCATGGCTCCCCTTGCCGGAACCGGCTTCCGTCAATCATCGTCTCCGTCGCCGCCCGTATTGAGATTGACGGGGGTTGCCGGCATGATGGTGGAGATCGCGTGCTTGTAGACGAGCTGGGCGATGCCGTCGCGCTTCAGCAGCACGCAGAAATTGTCGAACCAGCTTACAATGCCGTTGAGCTTGACGCCGTTGACGAGAAAGATCGTCAGCGGGATCTTCTGCTTGCGCACCTGATTGAGGAATACATCCTGAAGGTTTTGTGGTCTTTCCGCCATGGCGTCCCCGCATCAAAAAAGAACGCCGCGCCACCCGTCGACCTTGCGGAGTTCTTGTTATCTTGGTCGAAACGCATGTTTCATATCAGGACCATACGTCAACATAAAGACCGCCCTTCGGGCAATTGAGAAAAATAACCTGTCGAAGACCGAATTACCGGAAGAGAATCCTGCGCGGATCGAGCGCCACGACGACGGCGATGACTTCCAGATGGCCGATCAGCATGATCGCCGCCAGCGCCAGTTTCATGCCGATCGCCATGTCGTGATAGGCGATCCAGCCTTCGGTTCCACGCGGCGCCCAGGCATCGGAATAGGCGGGCCCCGCATTGACGAAGGCGGCAATCGTCGCGGTGATGCTCGCCTGATAGTCGAGCCCCATCAGCGCCAGCAGCACACTGCCGGCGACCAGCACCAGCGCCGCCGCCATGAACATCGACCAGATCGATTTCATCACGCCGAGATCGTACTGCTCGGTACCGAAACGCATCGGCGCCACCGCATGGGGATAGATCAGCCGCGAAAGATCGTGCCGGGCATGAAACAGCATCGCGCCGACGCGGTAGTACTTGATGCCGCCGGCTGCCGAATAGCACCCGCCGCCGACCAGCAGCACGAAGAACACGAAGGCCGGCGACAGCAGCGTGAACACGCCATTGCTGCTCTGCAGGCCCGATGTTGAGACGAGCGATGCGGCGTTGAACAGGGCTTCGGCCGCCAGTCCCAGCGGGCCGGTGGAATTGATCATGCCGGGCGTCGTCGCGAAGGTGACGGTCAACAGGGCCGTGACGACGGCGACGCTGCCGATCAGATAGTAGGATTCGCGGTGCCGCTTGAGGTTTTCGATCTGCCAGCGGCCCACCATGCGGTGCCAGTAGACGCTGGTAGCCGCAACGATGAAGAAGAAGGAAATGACGACCAGCGCCGCGGAATTGCCCAGTTCGAACAATTCGCCATCCGATGGCAGATAGCCGCCGGCGCTGAGCGCGGTGAAGGACAGGATGATCGCCGCGAAGGGCTCGATCCCCGTCATCATCAGCAGCACGAAACAGAAGATGGTGGCCGCCGAATAGTAGCGGGTCAGGCTGCCCGCCATGCGATGGATGCCGGTCGCGATCCGGCCGGAGGCTTCGCCGACGCTGCGCCGCGTCTTGGGCAGACCGCCAATGCTGGTCGGCCCGAGCAGGATCAGGAAGGTCAGGATCGTGCCGAGGCCGCCGGCCCACTGAATGGCGGCCCGCAGGGCGATCGCCGCGGCCGGCTGTGCCTCCAGCCTGCCGACGCCGTCGGCCGCCGTGGTGGTCAGCGCCGAGACCGCCTCAAACAGCGCGGCGCCATAATCAATCGAAAACATCCCCGAGATGGGAAAGGCGAGCAGCAGTGGAAACAGGATCCAGCCGCCGACCGCCAGCAGGATGGAGGTACGCCGGTCGAGCAGCATGGCCGTGTGGCCGGTGGCGACCAGCAGCGTGATCGACAGGAAACTGCCGAGCGCGGCATAGAGGACGAGCGAAATCCCGTTCTCGGTCTCGCCCGAGCCGAAGGCGATCAGCGCGGGAAACAGCAAGACCGCGCTCAGGAAGGCACCGACCAGGCCGAGATAGTTGAAGACGGCAGACAAGGCACCTTCCCGCGTCTAGAAAAATTCGAAGCTCACCCGGAACATTTGCTCGACCAGCCGGACCCGTTCGGCGAGAGCAAGGATGATGATCGAATCGCGCGGACGGATGATGCTGTCGCCGGCGGGGCGGGACACCACCCCCTCATGAATGATCGCGCCGATGCGCATGCCGTCCGGCAGTTCCAGTTCCTTGAGCGGCTTTCCGACCAGCGGCGATGTGTCGAGCGCCTGTGCCTCGACGATCTCGGCGGCACCGTTCTGGATCGAGTAGACCCCCTTGATCCGGCCGCGGCGCACATGCTGCAGCACGCGGGAGATCGTCACCGAGCGCGGATTGATGTAGTCGTCGATGCCGAGCGACTTGGTAAAGCCGTGATAGCCGGCATTGTTGAGCAGAGCCAGGTTGGCGCCGCAGCCGAGCTTCTTGGCAAGCACGCTCGCCAGAATGTTGACCTGGTCGTCATTGGTGATCGACACCATCAGATCGGCATTGCGGATGCCTGCCTCGTTGAGCAGCGCCTCGTCCAGCGCGCTGCCGTGCAGAATGACCGTGCGGTCGAGCCCCTGGGCCATGCGCATGGCTGTCTCGCGCGACCGTTCGATGACGCGCACACGCGCCGTCGGCATCATCTCCTCGATGCGGCGGCACAGATACAGCCCGATATTGCCGCCGCCGGCGATGACGATGCGGCCGGCTTCCGGCCGCTCCTTGCCGAAAATCGCAAGGGTGCGCCGCGCCTGGCTCTGCTCGCAGGTCACATAGGCGTGGTCGCCGAGCAGGATCTGGTCGGAGGAACGCGGCGCGATCATCTGCCCGCCGCGCGAAATCCCGACCACCACGGCATTGAGATCGGGAAACAGTTCGCTCAATTGCGACAGCGGCGTATCGATGACCGGGCATTCCTCGTCGCAATCGATCGCCAGCATGGTCACCTGTGCATCGGCAAACGGCACGATATCGCGCGCGCCGGGCAGCGCGATGCGGCGCAGAACGACGTCGCCGACCTCGATCTCCGGCGAGATGATCACGTCGATCGGCATGTGCTGGCGGGCGAACAGGTTCTGCCAGTGGGGCTGGCGATAGCTCTGGGCGCGGATACGGGCAAGCTTGGTCGGCACGTTGAACAGCGAATGGGCGACCTGGCAGGCGACCATGTTGACCTCGTCGTGCAGGGTGACGGCGATGATCATGTCCGCCTGCTCGGCACCGGCCCTTGCCAGCACGTCGGGATGCGAGCCATGGCCGTGATAGCCGCGCACATCGAGCTTGTCCTGGATGTTCTGGACGAGTTCGGCCGAATTATCGATGACGGAGACGTCATTGCCTTCCTTGGCAAGCCGCTCCGCGATTCCGTAGCCAACCTGGCCAGCACCGCAAATGATGATCTTCATATTGCCCCGGTTCTCAGTTTGCGCCCGCCGCCTGCTCCCGCCGGCGTGAACGCGTTTTCGCTTCGCCGGTTATTCGGCAGCGGCCGAGCTGCCGCCATCCGCATCGCTGTGCGGCGCGTCGGCCGCCCCGCCCTCATCGTCTTTCTTGCGGTCGAAGAGCCCCAGCATCTTCAGCTTGCGGTGCAGCGCGGAGCGTTCCATACCAACGAACGTCGCCGTGCGCGAGATATTTCCGCCGAAACGCCCGACCTGGGCGGCGAGATAATCCCGCTCGAAACGCTCGCGCGCCTCCTTGAGCGGCAGCGACAGCAGATGCTCGCTGTCGTCGCCGCCGATCGACGGCAGCATTTCGCCGATTTCCGCCGGCAGCATGTCGGCGGTGATCACGTCACCCTCCTCGACCCGCGACAGGATCATCAGCCGTTCCACATTGTTGCGCAGCTGGCGCACATTGCCGGGCCAGTTATGCGCCTGCAACACGGCCAGCGCGTCCTGCCCCATGGTGCATTTGGGAATGCCCGACTGGCGTGAAATCTGCTCCATGAACGCTTCGATGAGCGCCGGCACATCCTCTCGCCGCTCGCTCAGCGGCGGCACGGCGAGCGGCACCACGGCGAGGCGGTGGAACAGGTCCTCGCGGAAGGCGCCCTCCTTCATCAGCCTTTCGAGGTCGCGCGCCGTCGACGACAGCACGCGCACATCGACCTTGACCCGGGTCGAGCCGCCGACCCGCTCGAACTGCTGCTCGACCAGAACGCGCAGGATCTTGTTCTGGGTGTCGCGCGGCATGTCGGCGACCTCGTCGATATAGAGCGTGCCGCCATGGGCTTCCTCGAGCGCGCCGACCTTGGCCGGCTGCCCGTCCCTGCCCTCGCTGCCAAACAGTTCGTACTCCATGCGCTCGGGCGTGATCTGCGCCGCATTGACCACGACGAAGGGACCCTTGGCGCGATGCGACAGGCGGTGGATCGTGCGCGCCACCAGTTCCTTGCCGACGCCCGAGCCGCCGATGATCATGATCCGGCTGTTGGCCGGGGCCACCTTGTCGATCGTGTTGCGCAGCGCCGACATGGCGGACGACGTTCCGATCAGTTCAGGCATGTCGGCGCTTTTCTGCTGCAATTCGCGCAACTGCTTCTTCAGGCTCGAATTCTCCAGCGCCCGGTCGGCAACCTGCAACAGCCGCTCCACCTTGAACGGCTTCTCGATGAAGTCATAGGCACCGTTCTTGATCGCCGAGACCGCCGTCTCGATATTGCCATGGCCCGAAATCATCACCACCGGCAGGTCGGGATGGGATTTCTTGATGACCTCGAGCAGTTCCAGCCCGTCGAGCCTGGAGCCCTGCAGCCAGATATCGAGAAACACCATGCTCGGGCGGCGCGCATTGACGGCCGCGATCGCCGAATCGCTGTCGCCGGCCATCCGCGTGCCGTGCCCCTCATCCTCGAGGATGCCGGCGACCAGTTCGCGAATGTCCTGTTCGTCGTCGATTACCAGAATGTCTGTAGCCATCAGGACGCTTCTTCCTTCACTCTCTCTCCCGTGGAAGACGGACCGGCCTTACGCCCAGAGGCCGGTTCGCCATGATCGATATTCGCAGCCGCCGCGCCCTGCCCGCCCGTCGCCCCGTCCGCCGTCTCGGCGGCCAGCAAGGGCAATCGCAAACGGGTCCGCGCGCCGCGGCCGCCGGTCTGCACCTGAGGCGCATCCATCAATTCGATGCTTCCCCCATGGTCCTCCATGATCTTGCGAACGATCGCCAGACCAAGCCCGGTCCCCTTCTGACGCGTAGTCATGTAGGGTTCGAGCAGTTTCTCCCTGTTTTCCTTGGGCAGGCCTTTGCCGTTGTCAGTGACATCGATCACAACCATGTCGTGATCGTGCCAGGCACGGACCGAAATCCAGGCGGGATCCTCTTCCGTATGCGGCGGCTCGCTGCCCTCAATGCCTTCCACCGCGTTCTTGATGATGTTGATCAGCGCCTGCGAAATCAGCCGCTCGTCGAACAGCGCCCTGTTCTTTTCGCCGCCCAGATCGAGATCGAACTTGATCGACGGATTGGCGACCTTCTGGGTGAACAGCGATTCCTGGATCGTGCGCGACAGGTTGGCCTCGCGCATTTCCGGCTTCGGCATGCGGGCGAAGGAGGAGAACTCGTCCACCATGCGGCCGATGTCGCCGACATGGCGGATGATCGTATCCGTGCACTGGTCGAACACCTCGCGGTCGGTCTCGATGTATTTCGAATAGCGCTTCTTGATCCGCTCGGCGGAAAGCTGGATCGGCGTCAGCGGGTTCTTGATCTCGTGCGCGATGCGCCGCGCCACGTCGGACCAGGCGGTGCTGCGCTGGGCGGCGACCAGTTCGGTGATGTCGTCGATGGTGATGACGATGGAGTGTTCGGCGGTTTCCTCGCGCTCCTGGGTCACCTGCACGTTGAGCGTCCGGGTCTGGCCCTCGACCGTCATGGTCAGTTGCTCGGGATAGTCGGCCTTGCCGGACTGGCGCGCCCTGGCGATGACCTCGCCAAGCTCGGGAAAGGCATCGCCGAGCTTCGTGCCTGGTGCCACCGGCCGGCCGAGGATCGAAGCCGTGGCGGAATTGGCGATGCGCACCGTGCCGTCCTGGCCGGCGCCGATGACCGAGGCCGTGACCCCCGACAGCACGGCCTCGGTGAATCGCGCCCGCCGGTCGATATCCTGGTTTGCCTGCAACAATTGCCCGCGCTGCTGCTTCAACTGCGTCGTCATGGTGTTGAACGTGTCGCCGAGATTCTTGAAGTCGCCCTCGGTGTGCTTGGTGTCGACCCGGACATCGAGATTGCCGTGCGACACCTCGTCGGCCGCCGTGATCAGCCGTCGGATCGGCCGCACGAAGCGCTCGGCGACGCTGATCCCCATCCAGATCGCGGCGAGCAGAATGGTCAGCGCCATGGCGAAATAGAGCACGGCGAAGGTCAGCTGCACCGGCAGCCGGCTCAGTTCGAGATCGTTGTATTCCTGGGTATTGCTTTCCATCAGCCGCAGGGTGGCGATCACGTCCTCGCGCAACGGCCGCACGGTATAGAGAAACGCATCGGGAATGACCCGCATCTTGAGCACGCTGCCGACCAGATTGGTATTGCCGCGCGGAATGAAGATCACATCGCCACTATTGGCCGCTTCGAGCGAATCCTTCGGCACCGGCGGCACCTCGACATCTTCCTGCAACTTGGAGGTGACGAGCGGCGTGCCGTCGGGTTGCAGCAGCTGGGCGAAGATCATGCCCCGGCCGCGGGTCTGCAGATCCATCAGTTCGCCGAAACCGGTCCGGTCGAGGCTGTAGAGCCGCCGCGCGCGATCGAGCTCCGCCGCCATCGAGACGGTGGCGTTGATGTGCACGCGGGTGCTTTCATCGAGATAGGCTTCGGCGACCGACAGCGAACCGCCGACAATCGCCTTGGTGCGCTCCTCGAACCAGCGGTCGAGGCCGAGATCGAGCGTCACGCTGGCGACGATCGCCACCATGATGGCGGGAACGGCCGCGACCAGCGCGAACAGGCCGACGATGCGGATGTGAAGCCTTGCCGCCGCCCTGCCCTTCCTGCGCGAACGCAGCAGCCGCGCCACCTCCATGCAGATCAGGGCCACCACCACCAGCGCCAGCAGCGTGTTGGCGGCGAGCGCTATGGTGACCACGGTGCGATTGGGTTCGAGCGGCGTCAGCCCGAACAGGATCATGAAGGTGATCACGCCGGTCACCAGCAGCGAAACGACGGTCACGAAGCCGAGCTTGCGGGTGATCGACCGGTATTCGGCCGCTTCCTCGATCGCCGGTATCTGGCGGGGTGTTCGGTCGGGAGAGGAGGCCGAGCCGGCCTGCGCCGTCCCTGCGCCGGTCGCGGCGGCCACGTCTCCATCCACTTCCTGGGCTGCCGGGCTGTCGCTCACGCCGTCCTGACCGTGTTGTAATTGCCTGACGCGATCTGCGCGGCGCCATCGCGGAACGCGCCCGCCCATGGCGCGCCCGCAGCCATGCCGGCGGATGCTTGTTGCACAGATGCAACGCAAATGTGGCAAAATGGAAACAGCGCGTCAATCGGAACCGCGCCGCTGCGTCCGGTTTTTTGCCGCCGCGCCGACCGGGCTTCGCTCAGCGATGGGGGTCGAGATCGAGTTCGCGAATCTTCTTGCGCAGCGTGTTGCGGTTGATGCCGAGCACGTCCGCCGCCCTGATCTGGTTGCCGCGCGTATAGGCGAGCGTCGCCGCGATCAGCGGCTTTTCCAGCTTCCTCAGCACATCGCGATAAAGCCCCGTCGGCGCATCGCCGCCGGCGTGATGGCTGAAATGCCGTGTCAGCCAGTTTTCGGTGGCAAGCGATATGTCGGCAAAGCTCTCGCCGCCCATGGCGGGCGCCGGCGCGCTTTCGCCGGTCGACAGTTCCTGGCGGATGGTTTCGCCGGAAATCGTGTCCTGTGAATAGAGCGCGGAGAGGCGCAGGATGAGGTTTTCCAGTTCGCGCACATTGCCCGGCCAATCATAGCGGCGCATCGCCTCGATGCCGCTCGCGTCGATCACCTTGCGGCCGAGCCCGTTCTTCTCGTTGAGATTGAGGAAATGTTCGACGAGATCGGCAATGTCCTCGCGCCGCTCGCGCAGGCCCGGCAGGCGCAGCGGCACCACATTGAGGCGGAAGAAGAGGTCCTCGCGAAACTGGCCCTGCTGGATGGCGGTGCGCAGGTCCTTGTTGGTGGCGGCAACGATGCGCACATCGGTGCGGATCGGCGTGCGCCCGCCGACGGTGGTATATTCGCCCTGCTGCAACACGCGCAGCAGCCGCGTCTGCGCCTCCATCGGCATGTCGCCGATCTCGTCGAGAAACAGCGTGCCACCCTCGGCCTGTTCGAAGCGGCCGCTGGAGCGCGTCAGCGCGCCGGTAAAGGCGCCCTTCTCGTGGCCGAACAATTCGCTCTCGATCAGATCGCGCGGGATCGCCGCCATGTTGATGGCGACGAACGGCCCGTTCTTGCGCTTGCCGTATTCGTGCAGTGCGCGGGCGACGAGTTCCTTGCCGGTGCCCGATTCGCCGCTGATCAGCAGCGTCAGGTCGGTCTGCATCAGCCGGGCAAGCACGCGATAGACGTCCTGCATCGCCGCCGATCGGCCGACCAGCGGCATTTCCTGCGGCCGCTGGCTGGTCTCGACCTGTTCCCGGCCCTGTCTGGGCTCGCTCACCGCGCGCTCGGCGATCGCGATCAGTTGCTGCAGGTCGAAGGGTTTGGGCAGGTATTCATACGCGCCATGTTCGGACGCGCGGATCGCCGTCATGAAGGTGTTCTGGGCACTCATCACGATCACCGGCAGTTCCGGCCGGCTGCGGCGAAACTTCGGCAGGTATTCGAACGCATCGCCATCGGGCATCATCACGTCGGTGACGACAAGATCGCCCTCGCCGGCCGAAACCCAGCGCCACAGGGTGGCGAGGTTCGAGGTTACCCTCACCTCGAAGCCCGAACGGCTCAGCGCCTGGCTCACCACGGTGCGGATCGCCGCGTCGTCGTCGGCAATGAAGACGAGCCCCTTGCTCATGCGCTTTCTCCGGTTTGGCCGCCCTGTCCTGCTTTCGGCGCACGCTCATGGTCCTCGCGATGCACCGGCAGCAGGATGCGGAAGCAGGTTTCCGCTCCGTCGGATTGGCACTCCGCCACACCGCCGTGATCGCCGATGATCTTGGCGACCAGCGCAAGGCCAAGCCCGGTGCCGTTGGTCTTCGAGGTGATGAAGGGATCGAAGATCAGTCCGCGCAGATCGTCGGGAATGCCGGCGCCGTTGTCGCGCACGCAGATCTCGATCGGCAGCGCCACCCGCTCGCCGGCGCCGGGGATGGACAGATGCACGCCGGGCCGGTAGCCGGTCGACAGGACGACGCGCGGCTCATCCGCCTCCGCGCATGCCTCGACGGCATTCTTCACCAGGTTGAGAAACACCTGCACCAGCTGGTCGCGATTGCCGTTCACCAGCGGCAGGGAAGGATCGTAGAGCTCGCGGAAATCGACCTTCGCTCCGAAGCCCGATTGCGCCGAGCGACGCACCTGTTCGAGCACGGAATGGATGTTGACCGGATCCTTTTCGAGCGGCCGCTCGTCGGAAAAGACCTCCATGCGGTCGACCAGATGCACGATGCGGTCGGTCTCGTCCTTGATCAGTTGCGTCAGCGCGCGGTCTTCCTCATTGCCGCCCATTTCGAGCAGCTGGGCGGCGCCGCGAATGCCGAACAGCGGGTTCTTGATCTCATGCGCCAGCATGGCGGCAAGGCCGGTGACCGAGCGCGCCGCATTGCGGTGGGTCAGTTGCCGGTCGAGCTTTTCGGCCGCCGACTTGGCGTGAAACTGCAGGACGACCGCACCCGGAAGCGCGCCATCGGCGCCGCCATGGGGAGTGGCGAAGACGTCGACGATCTGCTCGCGGCCAAGGCGCGGCGAGGAGATGTCGATGCGGTATTCGCTGACGCCGGACCGCGCCTCGCGCACCTGCTCGATCAGCGACAGGACGGGGCTGCCGAAGGGCAGGAAATAGCCGATCTTCTGGCGGCAGATGAAGGCGACGGAGGATTTGAGAAATTCCTCGCAGGCCTGGTTGGCATAGAGCACCCGGTTCTCGCCGCCGACCAGCAGCACCGGATGCGGCAGGCAGTCGAGGATAGCGGAAACGGGATCGCCCGCCGCAGGCCGGGGCATTTCGTTCATGCCGCCCTCCCGATGGCCCGTTCTTCACCGGATACCGCGCCGTTCTGGCGCGCTTCCGCGTCGATCGCGCGGATCCCGGCAAGCACGAAATCAACATCGCGCGACGTCATCAGCGCAAGCCGCCTGGATGCGGCAGGCGCCACCGGCAGCCGGTCGAGCCACCAGCCAAGATGCTTGCGGGCGCAGCGCAGCCCTAGCCCCTCGCCGTAGAAATCGATAATGTCGCGATAATGCGCGGCCATGTCATAGGCGGAACGCGCCGCATCCTCGCCGGCCAGTTCCGCGGCGATCCGGCCAGCAAGGTCCGGCTGGCCATAGGCCGCGCGGCCGACCATCACGCCATCGGCGCCACAGGCCGCCATCGCGGTGCGGGCCGATGCCGCATCGCCGATATCGCCATTGACGATCAGCGGCAGGCTGACCGCCTCGCGCACGGCGCGAACCGCGCCCCAATCCGCCCTGCCCTTGTAGAACTGGCAGCGCGTGCGGCCATGGACGGTGACGAGCGCAATGCCGGCATCGGCGGCTCGGCGCGCCAGTTCCGGCGCATTGATGGTCCCGTCGTCCCAGCCGAGCCGCATCTTGAGCGTCACCGGAACCGAGACGGCGCCGATCACCGCGCGCACCAGTTCCATCGCATGGTCGAGATCGCGCATCAGCGCCGAGCCGGACAGACCGTTGGTCACCTTGCGCGCCGGGCAGCCCATATTGATGTCGATGACGTCGGCGCCCTGGTCCTCGGCCATCCGGGCGGCCAGATCCATCCAGCGCGCCTCCCGGCCGGCCAGTTGCACCACATGCACCGGCAGGCCGGCGGCTTCCGATTTCATCCGCATTTCGGCATGGCCGGTGACCAGCGCCTCGCTGGCGACCATTTCCGAAATCACCATGCCGGCGCCCGCCCGCCACGCAGCACGGCGGAACGGTACGTCGCTGACGCCCGACATCGGCGCCAGAAGCACATTGTTGCGATAGGCGACGCCGCCGACGGACAGCGATTTGACGGTCATGGCCGAGTTCCGTATGGCAGGAGCAAGATCGCCCCGCGGGCCTTGAAAGCCGATCGGTAGAGATCCTGCATTGCCTATTTTTTCACCTGCTTTATGTTTTGCCTTCTTTTTAACCAACCGATCGGGAAATCACAATGGTTGAATTGCCAGGGTGGGCAGAATACAGCCATTTGGACCGTTCATCGCCGTAGGTAGCCCCATTGCCGCAACACCCGACCCATAACATTGCCGGCCAAACCGCCATCGTCATCGTCGCCGCCGGGCGCGGCAGCCGCATGGGCGCGCACGCCGACGGCCCGAAGCAATATGCCGATCTTGGCGGCGAGACCGTGCTCGGCCGCGCCTGCCGCGCCTTTCTCCACCATCCGGCGGTCGATTGGGTGCAGGTGGTCATCCATGCCGATGATCCGGCGCTCTACGCGACGGCGGTTGGCACCCACGAAAAACTGCTGCCGCCGGTGACCGGCGGGGCGACGCGGCAGGCCAGCGTGCTGAACGGGCTCGAAGCGCTGGCGGCGCTCGAAGCCCCGCCGCAAACCGTGCTGATCCACGACGCCGCCCGGCCGATGGTCGATGCGGCGGTGATCGACGCCACCCTTGCCGGCATCGGCAGGAGCATCGGCGCGCTTCCCGCCATCGCCGTGCCCGATACGGTCAAGCGCGGCCAGGCGGCCAGTGACGGAACCCTCGACATCGACATCGTGCAGACGATCGACCGCCAGGGCCTCTATCTCGCCCAGACGCCGCAGGGCTTCCGCCTGGAGGAAATCCTATCCGCCCATCGCCGGGCACGGGCCGAAGGCCGCGACGACTTCACCGATGACAGCGCGGTCGCCGAATGGGCCGGCCTCACCGTTCGCCTCGTCGCCGGCAACGCCGACAACTTCAAGATAACGACCGCTTCCGATCTGAAAAAAGCACGCGACATGATAGGCTTGCCATCCTTTCCCAAAGCTCCGGATATCCGTACCGCAACCGGCTATGACGTCCACCGCACCGTGCCGGGCGGGCCGGTCATGCTGTGCGGCGTGGCGATCGACAGCGACATCCGGCTCGATGGCCATTCCGACGCCGATGTCGGCCTGCATGCGCTGACCGACGCCCTGCTCGGCACCATTGGCGATGGCGATATCGGCAGCCATTTCCCACCCTCGGATCCGCAATGGAAGGGCGTGGCTTCCGATCGGTTCCTCGCCCATGCCTGCGCGCTGGTGCGCGCCAGGGGCGGCATCATCAACCATCTCGACGTGACCATCATCTGCGAAAAGCCGAAGATCGGCCCCCATCGCGCGGCCATGCGGGCGGCGATCGCCGGCATTTGCGACATCGCGGCCGACCGCGTCTCGGTCAAGGCGACCACCCATGAGCGCATCGGCACGCTGGGGCGCGGTGAAGGCATCGCCGCCCTTGCCACCGCCACGATTGTCATCGACACTGTCGACAGGGATGACAGCGCGACGGAGCGGCCATGATCGTAACGGCGGAACTGGTGGAAACGGCACGCTATGTGCTCGGCGCGTTTCAGGCCGCCGGCCAGACCATCGCCACCGCCGAATCCTGTACCGGCGGTCTGGTGGCGGCGCTGCTGACCGATATTCCGGGCTCCTCGGCGGTCTTCGAGCGCGGCTTCGTCACCTATTCCAATGCCGCGAAATCACAGCTGCTGGGCGTCGACCCTGAAACCATCGCGGAACATGGCGCCGTCTCGCGCGAAACCGCGCTCGCCATGGCGCGCGGCGCGCTGGATCACTCCGCCGCCAGCGTATCGGTGGCGATCACTGGCATTGCCGGGCCGGATGGCGGCTCGGAGGAGAAGCCGGTCGGCCTGGTTTTCGTCGCAATCGCCGGCCCGATGGGGCTTTTCGTCGAGGAATTGCGCCTCGGCAGCGTCGGAAGAGAGGTCGTTCGCCAGCAATCGGCGCAGGTTGCACTTGAAATGCTGGTCGCCTTCGGCCTGGAGGATGACCCGGGAGATGATAGCGATCCAGCCATACTCAATTGATTTATTTAAAGAATTTTTCCAAACTCGGCGAAAAACGCAAATGTGATGTTTCCGCCCTTTACGTTTGGTGAAATTGGAGTACGATAAAAAATATTCGAAGTGTGACGAAATGCACACACATGCCGCATTTCGCGCCCTATATTCGAATGGCCGGTGACGAACCAACGCCGGAACCAAGAAGAAGAAATTGGCCTGACCTCCAGTCCCCCATCCCCGCATCAGGCCAAAAGTGCCCCGGAGTGATCCCCACACTCCGGGGTCTTTATTTGTGGGGAAGCGATTTCAGGAAATTCGGCTGCCATAGAGCCGGTCGGCGCGCTCCTCGAACGCCTGGGTGTAGCGCGCGAAGGCTTTTTCGAACATTGCCCCCATCAGCGCGCCGAGCACCCGGCTCCTGAACTCGTAATCGATCGCAAAGTGAACCTCGGATCGGCCCGGTCCGACATCGACGAAGCGCCAGCGGTTGTCGAGATGGCGGAACGGCCCGTCGAGATATTGCGCCTGGATTTCGAGCGCCTCGGGATTGAGCAGAACCTGGCTGGCAAACGTCTCGCGGATCGCCTTGTAGCCCACCGTCATGTCGGCGATCAGGATGGTGCGGCCGCCCTTTTCGCGCCGCGAGCGGACCGTCAGCGCCTCGCAGAGCGGCAGAAATTGCGGATAGCGCTCCACATCGGCGACGAGGTCGTACATGTCGCGCGCCGAATGGTTGACCGGATGCGTGGTCGAGAAGGACGGCAAGGAGGCGGCTCTACGCTTTTTCCATCTGCCGTTCGCGCGCCGCCCGCAGCCGGGCGAAATCCTCTCCCGCATGGTGCGAGGAACGCGTCAGCGGCGAGGACGAGACCATCAGGAAGCCCTTGGTATAGGCGATCGTCTCATAGGATTTGAACTCGTCCGGCGTCACGAACCGGTCGATGCGGTGATGCTTGCGGCTCGGCGCGAGATATTGCCCGATGGTGATGAAATCGACATCGGCGCATCTCAGATCGTCCATCAGTTGCAGCACTTCGTTGCGCTCCTCGCCAAGCCCCACCATGATGCCGGACTTGGTGAAGATCGACGGATCGATCTCCTTGACCCGCTGCAGCAGCCGGATCGAATGGAAATAGCGCGCGCCGGGGCGGACCGTCAGATAGTTCGACGGCACCGTTTCGAGATTGTGGTTGAAGACATCGGGCTTTGCCGCGACGACCTTTTCAAGCGCCCCTTCCTTGCGCAGGAAATCCGGTGTCAGGATTTCGATCGTCGTGCCGGGCGAGGCCGCGCGGATCGCCGCGATCGTCTCGACGAAATGCTGCGCGCCGCCATCGGCAAGATCATCCCGGTCGACACTGGTGATCACCACATGTTCGAGCTCGAGCTTCTTCACCGCGACGGCGACGTTTTCCGGTTCCCTGGGATCGAGCGCCTTGGGCAGGCCCGTGATCACGTTGCAGAAGGCGCAGGCGCGGGTGCAGATCTCGCCCATGATCATCATGGTGGCGTGTTTCTTCGACCAGCACTCGCCGATATTGGGGCAGCCCGCCTCCTCGCACACGGTGACAAGGCCGTTTTCCCTGACGATGTTGCGGGTCTCCTCATAGACCGCCGAACCGCCCGCCTTGACACGGATCCAGTCCGGCTTGCGCAACACTTCGTTTTCCGGCCGCCTGGCCTTTTCGGGATGGCGCGGGCGCGGCTTCGCTTCGCCGCGCGTGCCGGCAACGGTATCGATCAGGGTAGCCATGGGTCTACTCGTCATTCCTTGCATGATAGATCGGCGTGTCGCCGGTATTGGATGTCTCTTCGCCCTCACCGCCGTCATAGGGGCTTTCCCGCCAGGGTTCCCTGCCCGGCGCCCGGCGCGGCTGCGGTTCGCGCCGGCCGAAGAACCACAGGATGGCGATGGCGCCAAGGGTCGCGACGACGAGGTTGCCGACAAAGCCGTACCATTGAAAGCCCAGCATGCCGGCCGCCGTGCCGCCGACGAACGAGCCGGCAATGCCAACCAGCACATTGGTGAGCAGGCTGTGGTCGCGGTTCATCGCCCGCTCGGCGATCCAGCCGGCCAGGAAGCCGATCACCAGCATGCCGAAAAACCCGACGCCGGCCATGCCGAGTATGGGATAGGTTTCGTGCATCACGGCGCGCCCTCAGCCCTTGCTCAGGCGATCAGCCGCGCCAGCAGCACGATGATGATCGCGCCGATGGTCGAGGTGATGATCTGGTTGACGATCGGACTGCCGGTCGCGATGTTGATCTTCAGCGTGCTGAACAGAAAGCCGCCGACAAACGAGCCGATCACGCCGATCAGGACATAATACAGCAGCCCGCCGCCGCCGACCACGATGCTCGCGAGCAGGCCGGCCACGGCGCCGACGACGAGAAAGATCAGAAGCGCTTTTGCATCCATTGAGGATCTCCTTGAAAGACTCTAATTGCCCTTGCTTTTGCGGCTCTGGGCGTAGCTGCCGCCCGCCACCGCACCGATGACGGCAATCAGCAGATGTACCCACAGATTGCCGCCCATGAACAGATAGATGACAGTACCGATCGCTGCCCCCAACAGTGCCCAGACGAGGATCAATGCCGGATTGTTCACCATGCGAATGCTCCCCTTGGTCGCATACCATAGCAGCTACGCATTCAATGCGCGACCATAAGCATCGAGCACGCTTTCCTTCATCATCTCCGACAAAGTGGGATGGGGGAAGATGGTATGCATCAGCTCTGCTTCCGTGGTCTCGAGCCCCATGGCGACGACGAAGCCCTGGATCAGTTCGGTCACTTCCGCGCCCACCATGTGCGCGCCGATCAGTTCGCCGGTCTTCGCGTCGAAGATCGTCTTGATCAGCCCCTGGTCCTCGCCGAGCGCGATCGCCTTGCCATTGGCGCCGAACTGGAAGCGGCCGACGCGGATGTCGCTTCCCTTTGCCTTCGCCGCTTCCTTCGCCTTCGCTTCCGTCAGGCCGACGGAGGCGACCTGCGGGTGGCAATAGGTACAGCCCGGTATCCTGCCCTTGTCCATCGGATGGACGCCCGGCACACCGGCAATCTTCTCGACGCAGACGACGCCCTCATGCTCGGCCTTGTGGGCCAGCATGGGCGGGCCCGCGACATCGCCGATGGCGTAGATGCCTTCCACATTGGTGCGGCCATAGCCGTCGATGACGACACAGCCGCGATTGGTCTTGACGCCGAGTTCTTCGAGACCGAGATTTTCGATATTGCCCTGCACGCCGACCGCCGAGATCAGCCGGTCGGCCTCGATCACCTGGGTCTTGCCGTCCTTGGTCTCGACCGTCGCCCTGACCGAATTCGACCCCTTGTCGACCTTAGTGACCTTGGCTTCCAGCAGGATTTTCAGCCCCTGCTTTTCGAGCAGCTTCTGGGCCGTTTTGGAAACTTCGGCATCCTCCACCGGCATGATCTGCGGCATCAGCTCGACCACCGTCACGTCGCAGCCCATCGCGTTGTAGAAGCTGGCGAACTCGATGCCGATCGCGCCCGATCCCATCACCAGCAGCTTGTCCGGCAGCGCCGGCGGCACCATCGCCTCGAAGTAGGTCCAGATCAGCTTGCCGTCGGGCTCGATGCCGGGCAGCGCGCGCGGCCGGGCGCCGGTCGCCAGAATAATGTGCTTGGCGGCGTATTCGCCCTCGCCGAGCGTGCCCTTGGGGGCGGGATGCTGCGGCTCCATCGGCTTTTTCGACGATTTCGAAACGGTGATCCTGCCCTTGCCGGCAAGCTTCGCCTCGCCCCAGATGACGTCGATCTTGTTCTTCTTCATCAGAAAACCGACGCCGCCATTGAGCCGGGCCGACACCCCGCGCGAGCGCTCGACGACGGCCTTGACATCGGCGCTCACCGTGCCGTCGATCTTCAGGCCGTAATTCCCGGCGTGATCGGCATAATGCTTGATTTCGGCCGAGCGCAGCAGCGCCTTGGTCGGAATACAGCCCCAGTTGAGACAGATGCCGCCCAGATGCTCGCGCTCGACGATCGCGGTCCTGAACCCCAGTTGCGCCGAACGGATGGCGGTGACATAGCCGCCCGGCCCCGATCCGATGATGATGACGTCGTAGCTGTTTGCCATGGTCTTTTCCTTACAGTTCGGCCGACATCAGCAGCCAGTTCTTGTCCACGACGGCATTGCCCAGGCGATCGCGAAACGGCAGGCTGTCGCGGGTCGAAAAATTGCGGCTCGCATAGAGCCGGGTTGCCGCCTGATTGTCGCTCTCGACGATCAGCGACGCGCGGCGAAGCGCCTTCTTTCTGCCCTGCTCCAGACATTGGTCGATGAGGCGCGCGGCGATGCCCGCGCCGCGATAGGCTGGAAAGACGCCCATGCTGTCGATGAACCAGTCGCCGACGCAGCGCGCAAACAATTCGAACACCGGCGCAAAGCCCGGAAACAGGAACTTGATGCGGTCGGCGCTTGCGTCGGGTGCCGGCATTTCGTAGCCGGTCACCGATCCGGCGACCGTGTCCGCATTTTCCGCCACAATTGCGTTGGACCATCCGAATACCGATGCCGCATCGCCAAACCGCTCGCGGCCGAGCAGCAGCGGGTCTTCGGCCTCGCCATCGGCCACCGCCTGCTGCCAGAAGGCGAGCGACATGCCATGGCTCGACATGTTGTCGATGATGGCGAGGTCGGCGGCATCGCGCGGCTCGCCCGGCCGCAGGACGATTGCTGTGCCGGCGGTCATTTCGCAGAACGGCTCCGGCGAACGGTGAAAGGTGTGAGGCGTGCCATGCAGGAATTTCTGTCCCTTCTGTCCTTGTCCAACATCATCGCCTTGCCCTGGTATGTCAGCGTGCCGGGCCTGCTGGTGGTCGCGTTGTTCTTCGCCCGGGCCGTTTTCGCCCTGTTTTCGTTCCGCCTGATCCGCGCCGCAACCAATCTCGTTCTGATGGTCGTGGTCGCGGTCCTTCTTTCCCGCTTCGGCTTCGCCCTGGTGCAGTTGATCGGCGGATAGGCCCGCTACCGGCTACCCCAGGATCCTCCGAACCTCGCCCACCAGCGCCCTGCCCAGTTTCACCGTGTTCCCGGCATCAAGATGAACCCCGTCGAGCGGCGAGGTTTCAGCCGCCGATCCGCCGTCGAAAAATTCCGCCCCCTCCGCTTTCGCCTCCTCGGCATAATGCGAAGCCAGTGCGCGCGAAGGCTCGATGCCGCCGGCAAACAGTGCGGCAAAGAAGCCATCCGGCGTCTCGCACAGCGGCGGCGGCGAGACGATCAGCACTTTCGGCCTGGCAAGATCCGGCCCCGGATTGTGGTTTCTCGCGATCGCCGCCAGCCGCTTGATGCCCTGGCGCGCGGCAATCGCCGTACCCGCGATATGCGGCTTCATGTCGTTCGACCCGAGCAGCAGGATGACCAGATCGAGCGGCGCATGGGCATAGAGCGCGGTCGCCAGCAGCCGCGCGCCGTTGCGGTCGCAATCGGCGAGATGCTCGTCATAGCCCGTGGTGCGCCCGCGCAGGCCGTCGGTGATCACGCAATAATCGCCGCCCAGCCCTGCCTGCAGCACGTTGGGCCATCGGCATTCGGGCGGATGCCGCCCGCCGGTAGCCGGATCGGAACCCCATGTCAGCGAGTCGCCATAGCAGAGAATGGTTTTCATGACGCTAGACCAGCATCCCCATCGGGTTCTCGATATATCCCTTGAAGGCGGCGAGCAGTTCGGCGCCCAGCGCCCCGTCAACGCAGCGGTGGTCGGTCGAAAGCGTCACCGTCATCATGGTGGCGACCTGCACCGTGCCGTCCTTGACGATGGCGCGCTGCTGGCCGGCGCCGACCGCCAGGATCGTCGCATGGGGCGGATTGACGACGGCGGCAAAGTTGCTGACGCCCATCATGCCCATATTGGAGACGGCGGTGGTGCCACCCTGATATTCCTCGGGCTTCAGCTTGCGCTCCCTGGCCCGCGCGCCCATATCCTTCATCTCGCTGGAGATCGCCGAAAGCGTCTTTGCTTCCGCCTTGCGGATGATCGGCGTGATCAGCCCGCCGGGGATCGACACGGCAACGCCCACATCGGCATGCTTGTGCATCACCATCGCCTCATCGGTCCAGGAGACATTGGCATCCGGCACGTCGCGCAGCGCCAGTGCCAGCGCCTTGATCACCATGTCGTTGACCGACAATTTGTAGGCCGGCTTGCCGTCCCTGGACGGGGCCGCGGCGTTGAGTTCGCCGCGCAGTTTCATGAGCGCATCGAGTTCGATATCGACCGAGACGTAGAAATGCGGAATGGTCTGCTTGGCTTCCGTCAGGCGCTTGGCGATGGTCTTGCGCATATTGTCGTGCTTGACCAGTTCGTAGGACCCTTCCTCGAAATTGCGCAGCACGGCATCGCTCGACGCGCCGGCCGCAAGCGGCGCGGAAGCGGGAGTTGCCCCTGTCGCCCTGGGTGTTGCGCCGGCCTTGCCGGTTCCGCTGGCAATCGCCGCCTCCACATCGCGTTTCACCACGCGGCCATGGGGGCCGGTGCCGGCGACCGCGGCGATATCGACCTTGTTTTCCTTCGCGATGCGGCGCGCCAGCGGCGAGGAGAAGACACGGCTGCCCTGGGCATGCGGCGTCGGCGGGGTTGGCGGCGCCGGATCGGGATAGGGTGGCTCGGGCGGAACGATGATCGGGCCCGGATCGACCGGGCCTGGATCGACCGGCGGCGGCAGCGGCTTGTCGGCCGCCCCCTTTGCGGCTGCCGCGACATCCTCGCCCTCGGCGGCGAGGATCGCGATCACCGCATTGACCTTCACCGCCTCGCTGCCGGCCGGCACCACGATCCGCGCAACCGTGCCCTCGTCGACGGCCTCGACCTCCATCGTCGCCTTGTCGGTCTCGATCTCGGCAATCACATCGCCTGAGGAGACCGTATCGCCCTCCTTGACCAGCCATTTGGCCAGATTGCCCTCCTCCATGGTGGGCGACAGGGCGGGCATGGTGATGTTGATCGGCATGACGGGTCTTCTCCCAATTGCGCTGTGTCCAGCCTGTCCGTTATCGGCCCTGCGCACCGGCCGGCAGGTAGCGGCCATGGTTCAAGAGCCATTCTCTCGTAATCAGCACCCGGCCGTCATCGGCCGGAACGATCTCGGCAAGGCGGGTCAGCCGCCTGACCTCCTCGACCGCTTTCAGCACCGCTTCCTCCGGCTCGAACGCCCGGTCATACAGCGCCTCCAGCGCATCCCGCGTCACCGCAAGGGTGATCTGGCGCCCGTTCATCAGCACGCATTCGCCCATTCTATCGTAACGCGCGGATCGGATGTCGAGGCGCTGGACCATCAGGCGTAGCTCACCGCCTTCACCGCCTCGACGACCTCGTCGACCGTCGGCAGGGCCAGCTTTTCGAGATTGGCGGCATAGGGCATCGGCACGTCCTTGCCGCAGATCGTGACAACCGGCGCATCGAGATAGTCGAAGGCGCGCTGCATCACCTGCGAGGCGATGTGGTCGCCGACGGAGGATTGCGGGAAGCCCTCCTCCACCGTCACCAGCCGGCCGGTCTTCCGGACCGATGCGATCACCGTGTCGAGGTCCATCGGACGGATGGTTCTAAGATCGATGACCTCGCAGGAGATACCGGCTTCGGCCAGCCTGTCCGCCGCCTTGATGGCATAGGTCATGCCGATGCCGAAGGAGACGATGGTGGCGTCGCCGCCCGACCGGTGAATGCGCGCCTTGCCGATCGGCAGGACGAAGTCCTCGATCTTCGGCACCTCGAAGGACTGGCCGTAGAGAATTTCGTTCTCGAGGAAGATCACCGGGTTGGGATCGCGGATCGCCGCCTTCAGCAGCCCCTTGGCATCGGCCGCCGTATAGGGCTGGACCACTTTCAGCCCGGGAATATGGCTATACCAGGCGGCATAGCATTGCGAATGCTGCGCCGCGACACGGGCCGCCGCCCCGTTGGGCCCGCGAAAGACCATCGGCGCCCCCATCTGGCCGCCGGACATGTAGAGCGTCTTGGCGGCCGAATTGATGATCTGGTCGATCGCCTGCATGGCGAAGTTGAAGGTCATGAACTCGACGATCGGTTTCAACCCCGCCATCGCGGCACCCACTCCGATGCCGGCAAAGCCGTGCTCGGTGATCGGCGTATCGATCACCCGCCTTGCGCCGAACTCTTCCAGCAGGCCCTGCGTGATCTTGTAGGCGCCCTGATATTCGGCGACTTCCTCGCCCATGATCAGCACGTCTTCGTCGCGCCGCATTTCTTCCGCCATGGCCGAGTTGAGCGCCTCGCGCACGGTCATCGAAACCATTTCCGTACCTGCGGGAATATCGGGATCGTCGGCGACCTTGACCTGTGCCGGGACATGTGTCGGAGCCGGAGCGCCGCCGCCCGCAGCTGAGGAACCAGCGTCCTGGGAAACGGCTTCCTTCGGCGCTTCGGCCACCTGGGGCATGGCCTCCGCACCCGCCGGGCCGCCGCTGGCGGCTGCCGCGACATCCTCGCCCTCGGCGGCGAGAATCGCAATCACCGCATTGACCTTCACCGCCTCGCTACCGGCGGGCACCACGATCCTGGCGATCGTGCCTTCGTCGACGGCCTCGACCTCCATCGTCGCCTTGTCGGTCTCGATCTCGGCGATCACATCGCCGGAGGAGACCGTGTCGCCCTCCTTGACCAGCCATTTGGCGAGATTGCCCTCTTCCATGGTCGGCGAGAGGGCGGGCATCAGAATATTCGTTGGCATCGCTCTCTCCCCTCAGCGCAGAATGTCGGTATAGAGTTCGGACGGATCGGGCTCGGGATCGTTCTGGGCATAGTCGGCGGACTTGGCGACGATGTCGCGGATTTCCTTGTCGATTGCCTTGAGATCGTCCTCGCTGGCATGCTTGCCCTCGATGAGGCGCAGCTTGACCTGCTCGATCGGATCGTGTTCGGCGCGCATCTTCTGCACCTCATCCTTCGAGCGGTATTTCGCTGGATCGGACATCGAATGGCCGCGATAGCGATAGGTCTGCATTTCGAGGATGATCGGCCCCTGGCCCGAACGACAGTAATCGGCGGCAAGATCGGCCGCCGCCTTGACCGCGCGCACATCCATGCCGTCGACCTGCATGCCGGGAATGTTGAACGAGGCGCCGCGCTGGGCGAAGTCGGTCTGGGCCGACGCCCGGCTCACCGCCGTGCCCATGGCGTAGCGGTTGTTCTCGATGATGTAGATCACCGGCAGCTTCCACAGCGAGGCCATGTTGAAGCTCTCATAGACCTGGCCCTGGTTCGACGCGCCATCGCCGAAATAGGTCAGCGAGACATTGCCGTTGTCGCGATACTGGTTGGCAAAGCCGAGCCCCGTGCCGAGCGAGACCTGCGCGCCGACAATGCCATGGCCGCCATAGAAATTCTTCTCCTTGGAGAACATGTGCATCGAGCCGCCCTTGCCCTTGGAAAGGCCGCCCCGGCGCCCGGTCAGCTCCGCCATCACGCCGTCCGGCGACATGCCGCAGGCGAGCATGTGGCCGTGGTCGCGATAGCCGGTAATCACCTGGTCGCCCTCGATCATCGCCATCTGCATGCCGACGACGACGGCTTCCTGGCCGATATAAAGATGGCAGAAGCCGCCGATGAAGCCCATGCCGTAGAGCTGGCCGGCCTTTTCCTCGAAACGGCGGATCAGCAGCATCTCGCGATAGGCGGCCAGTTCCTGTTCCTTGTTGAATTTTTCCGGCCTTGGCGCGACCATCTTGGTCGGTGCGTCCTTGGTGGTGGGCGTCTGTTTCAGCCTGGGGGGCTTGGAGGATTTGGCCGGTCTGGCTGCCATGTGGTTCTCCCTTGGCGGGCCTGCGAAAACCGCAGCGCGCATGTGTCTGGCCCGGCGCTGTTCCCGCCCGACATCGAACGGACGGGGCTGCGCCGGCAGCGGCCGTTCCGGCGGACGGATCGGCGTTGCGAAGCCGCACCGCGCCTGCGCGCGAACCGCTCCTCCCATCCGCCGCGCTTCACCGACCGCAGCCTGCAAAGGCATTGTGTTGGATATCGCGGATCAATTCAATGCTGTTTTTTGCATGGCTCCAATCCCGCTAACTAATTAAATTATCAGGAAATTTTTACTATTAACCGAATTTCGGCTAATTAGCCGCTTCCCGCATCGGGCCAGGCCGGCCGGGCGGACGCAGTGTGCCGGGTTGCGCGCGCCGGAGCGCTCTTGTCCGGCGGACACAGCGGCGATCAGTAGAAGATGACGATCTCGTTGCCGCTGACATAGCCGAGCTGGCTGCGGGCGATCTCGTCCAGCGCATCGCGTTCGAGCGTGCCGACGGTCAATTGCTGAACCCGGCGCTCGAGCCGCCCCCGCTCGGCGCGCAGCAGGGCGAGTTCGGCATCCAGCCGCGCCTCCTCCTTGCGCATCTCCTCCTGGGTATAGATGCTGTAGCGCCCGGTCTGGGCGTGATAGACGAAATAGGCGAAGAAGGAGAGGCAGACGCCCGGAATAACGAGACCGGACCACCAATTGCGGCGCTTCTGGCGTGTGGACATGAACGGGCTACCCGAATACGCGGGAAATTACTGAGCGGACCAAGGTTAAAAAAACAGGCTTAAGGAAGCGTTACGTCTGGCGGCGGCGACTTGAAAGACCGGCGCGGCGGCGGGGCGCCGAATTCGAGAAAACGGCGGCGAAAGGTGCACGAAGGTGATCTTCGATACATAAATTTTTACCAATCGGTGCGTAAAATCGAATCATGTCCTGGTATTCGTCATTTCTGAAAGATGATAATGCTGGTCTGGCAGCAGCACCGGAAACCGCCCCGGATCTGCCCGTTCTGACCACATCCCGGCATCAGCCGCAGGCTTCCATTGCGCCGGACTATCTCGGTTCAGAGACGGCAGCGCCCGTCAGGCCGGTTCCGGCACGCCATCCCTCAGGTAGCGTATCGAGTGGCATGAACGAGCATTTTGATCCCAAGCCCCATCTTGATCCCGAACTCCGCGGCGCCAATGGCCAGCTGGCGCCGAAGCGGCCCGAGCATCGGCCGGTGACCCATCGCCGGGCCGGCGGTGTGGCGCTGGCGCTGGGCGGCGGCGTTGCCAAGGGCTGGGCCCATATCGGCGCCCTGCGCGCGGTCGAGGAATTCGGCCTGCCGGTCACCATGATCGCCGGCACTTCCATCGGCGCGCTGGTCGGCGGCGCCTATCTTGCCGGCGTGCTCGACGAGTTGGAGGATTTCGCCCGCTCGCTCACCAAGGCCAATGTGGTGCGCTATCTCGATTTCACCCTGCGCGGCAGCGGGCTCATCTCCGGTGCCCGGCTTGCCCGGCGCATGGAAGCGCACATGGCCGATGTCTCGATCGAGAATCTGAACCAGGCGTTCGTCGCGGTCACCACCGACATCCGCACCGGCCACGAGGTCTGGCTCAGCGACGGGCCGATCGTTCCCGCGATCCGCGCTTCCTACGCGCTGCCCGGCGTCTTTACCCCGGTCATTCATGGCGGCAGGCAACTGGTCGACGGCGCGCTGGTCAATCCGGTGCCGGTCTCGGTCTGCCGCGCCTATGAGCCGGACATGGTGCTGGCGGTCAACCTGTCGAGCGCCACCTTCGGCAAGGGCACCGTGATCCGCCCGTCGCACTACAATCCCATCGAGGAAGCGATCCTCGAGGACGAGAATTCCCAGGCGGCCTCCTGGTTCTCCTTCATGCAGGCGCGCGACAAGGCCACGCCGCGTGAAAACCGCCTCGGCGTCACCTCTGTCATGGTCGAAGCCTTCAACATCATCCAGGACCGGATCGCCCGGGCACGGCTCGCCGGCGACCCGCCGGATTTCACCATCCGGCCGAAACTGCAGGAAATCGGCCTTATCGACTTCCACAAGGCCGACGAAGCCATCCGCGCCGGCTACGACGAAATGATGGTGCGCCTCAGGGAACTCGAAGACCAGGGCGTGCTGGCCGGCGTCGTCGGCGCATAGCGGTCCTGGAGCCTTTCAGGCTCCAGCAAAGCGATGCCGGAACTGCTCCGAAAGTCAGCATATGCGCCGGATCAAAGGCACAACGCTTCGGGTGCGAAAACCCCTATAGCCGTTTGTTGTCCGCATCGAAGTGAAACGCGTGGCTCTCGTCGAAGCGCAACCGCACCTTTTCGCCGACCGGCGTGGTGTTCTGGCCGAACAGCCGCACGGTGAGCGTTTCGCCCTGCTCGGTCCTGACGAGAAGGTTGGTATCCCCGCCCAGCCGTTCGACATGGGTCACCTCGCCGCCGATCTGGCCCTTGCCGTCGAGCGTCAGATGTTCCGGGCGGATGCCCAGTGTCTGCCCCTTCGGCAGGCCCTCGACGGAACGCTCGAGAAAGTTCATCGACGGCGAACCGAGAAAGCCGGCGACGAACCGGTTGGCCGGATGGTTGTAGAGTTCCATCGGGCTGCCGACCTGTTCGATGCGCCCGTCGCGCAGCACCACGATCTTGTCGGCAAGCGTCATCGCCTCGATCTGATCATGGGTGACATAGATCATCGAGGCAGAGAGCGTGCGGTGCAGCGCGGCGATCTCCACCCTTGTATTCATGCGAAGCGCCGCGTCGAGGTTGGACAGCGGCTCGTCGAACAGGAAGAGCTTGGGATCGCGCACGATGGCGCGGCCGATCGCGACGCGCTGGCGCTGGCCGCCCGAAAGCTCCGCCGGCCGGCGGGCCAGATAGCTGTCGAGGTCGAGCATCTTGCTGGCCCTGGCGACGCGCTCCTCGATGACCGATTTCGGCTGGCCCTCCTGTTTCAGGCCGAGCCCCATATTGTCCTTGACCGTCAGGTGCGGATAGAGCGCGTAGGACTGAAACACCATGGCGATGCCGCGCCTTGCCGGCGGGACGGCGTTCACCACCTCGCCGCCGATCGTCACCGTGCCGCTGGTCGCGTCCTCAAGTCCGGCAATGACCCGCAGCAGCGTGGACTTGCCGCAGCCCGACGGGCCGACGAAGACGACGAATTCGCCCTCCTCCACGGTCAGGTTGATGTCCTTCAGAACATGAACTTCGCCAAAGGACTTGTTGACGTTTTCGAGTTTCAGGGCGGTCATTTGGTCTCTCCCAGAAAGATGGTTTTGCCACTGCGGATGCTTTCATCCGCGGCGAGACAGATGCGTAGCGACTGAACCGCGTCGCTCATGTGGCGGCTCAGATCGGTATCGTTGCGGATGGCCTCGACGATCCATGCCTGTTCGGCATCGCACAGGGCCTGGTGCCCCGGTTCGTCGGGCAGGTCGATCAGCCGGTCGTCGCCCGGCCGGTGAACGAGCAGCCCGCCAACCCGGGTATGGCCGTCGACATCGTCGGAGGCCCCCTTGTTCCCCTCGGTGATCGACACCGCGCCGTTCGGGCTGACGACGTCTTTGACGAAGAACGCCGTTTCCGACATCATCGGCCCCCAGCCGGCCTCGTACCAGCCAACCGAACCATCGGCGAAGACGACCTGGAACTGGCCGTAATTGTACATGTCCGGCGCGATCTCGTCGGAAAGGCGCAGGCCGATCCCGTTGACGCGCAAGGGTGGCGCATCGGTGATCTGGCACATCACATCCACGTAGTGGACGCCGCAATCGACGATCGGGGACGTATTTTCCATCAGCGCCTTGTGCGTTTGCCAGGTCGCGCCGTCCGATTGCTGGTTGAGGTTGAGGCGAAACACATAGGGCCCGCCAAGGCCGCGCGCTTCCGCGATCAGGCGCTGCCAGCTCGGATGATGGCGCAGGATATAGCCGACGCCGAGCTTGCGCCCGAGCCGCCGCGCCGTTTCGACCACGCGCTCGGCATCGGCAACGGTGGCCGCAAGCGGCTTCTCGACGAAGACATGCGCGCCCGCCTCCATCGCCGCGATCGCGTAATCGGCATGGCTGTCGGTATAGGTCGCCACCACCACCAGTTCCGGCGCGGTCGCCGACAGCGCCGCGTGGAAATCCTCGAAGCGCGCATAGGCTTGCAGGCCGGGCGGAAGATCGACGGGCGAGCGATTGACCAGGCCGACGATCTCGGCCCCGCCATGGTGGTGCAGCGCCAGCGCATGGCTGCGCCCCATGTTGCCGAGGCCGGCGATGAGAACCCTCATTTGACCGCCCCGGAAGTGATGCCGCGGATCAGCTGGCGCGAGAAGATCACGTAGAGGATCAGCACCGGCAGGATCGCCATGGAAAGCGCGGACAGGACCGCGTTCCAGTCGGTGACGAACTGGCCGATGAAGACCTGGCTGCCAAGGGTAAGGGTTTTCACCTCCTCCGCCGGGGCAAGGATCAGCGGAAACCACAGATCGTTCCAGATCGGGATCATGTTGAACACCGCAACGGTCGCCATTGCCGGCCGCACGAGCGGCAGGACCAGCCGGAAGAAAATCTTGTATTCGCTGAGGCCGTCGATCCGCCCGGCATTCTTCAAATCGTCGCTGACCCCCTTCATGAATTCCGACAGAATGAAGATGGCGAGCGGCAGGCCCTGCGCGGTATAGACGAGTATGAGCGCGGTGAGCGTGTTGACGAGGCCGGTTGAAACCATCATTTCCAGGATCGCAACGGTGCCGATGCGGATCGGAATCATGATGCCGAGCGCCAGATAGAGCCCCATCAGCGTGTTGCCCTTGAAACGGTATTCGGCGAGCGCGAAGGCGGCCATGGCGCCGAACAGCAGGATCAGCGTCAGCGAGACCACGGTGACGATCATCGAATTCTGGAAATAGAGAAAGAAGTCGCCCTGCTTGAGCACCGTCTGGTAGCCGATCAGGCTGAAACTGTCGGCATCAGGCAATGCCAGCGGTTCACGGAAGATCGCCTTTCTCGACTTGAAGCTGTTGATCAGGATGACGAAGACCGGGAACAGCGCGATGATCGTATAGGCGATCAGGACGCCATGAGCGGCGATCGTCGTTCCCCAATTGCGGCGAGCCTTGTTCATCGGTCTGCCTCCTAAAACTGGTAGTTGCGCAGGCGGCGCTGAATGCCGAAGAGATAAAGGCACACGCCGATCAGGATGATTCCGAACATCGCCGAGGCAATGGCCGATCCCATATGCGGATCGCCGAGCTGGAGCTGGAAGCCGAAGAAGGTCCGGTACATGAAGGTGCCGAGGATATCGGTCGAGAAGTCGGGCCCGGCCAGCGCGCCCTGCGCGGCATAGATCAGGTCGAACGCGTTGAAGTTGGCGACGAAGGTCAGGATCGAGATGATCCCGATCGACGGCAGGATCAGCGGCAGCTTGATCTTCCAGAACGCCGCCATGCCGGTGATGCCGTCACACTCGCCCGCCTCGAGGATCTCGTCGGGGATCGACAGCAGCGCGGCATAGATCAGCATCATCGGAATGCCGACATACTGCCAGACCGATACCAGGCTGAGCGTGGTCAGCGCGTATTCCGCCTTGCCGAGCCAGGGCTGGAACAGGAACTTGAGCCCGATGGCATCGAGCATGCCCGGCGCGATGCCCCAGATCGGCGACAGGATCAGTTTCCAGGCAAAGCCGACAATGACGAAGGACAGGATGGTCGGAATGAAGATCGCCGAGCGATAGAAGGCCGAAAACCGCAGCCTTGGGCTCGACAGGATCGCCGCCAGCGCGACCCCGATCGGGTTCTGCACCAGCATGTGGATGATAAAGAACCAGGTATTGTTGCCGAGCGCGTTCCAGAACTGGTCGGACCACAGCGCGTCACCGAACAGGGTGCGGAAATTCTGCAGGCCGACCCATACGCGCTGCTGGTCGACTTCCGAAAACAGCGACAGGCGCAGCGTGTTGAACAGCGGATAGATCATCACCGCGGTGTAGACGAGGACGGCCGGTGCCAGAAAAACGGCGATATGCCATCTGAACTTGTGGTTGGACGAGATTGCCATCGCACGCCTTCTCCCTGTGAACGATTTCAAATGACGTGAATGATTTCAAATGACCCGGTCCCCGGGCGGCCGAAACCGCCCGGGGTCGAAGCGTCGTGACGCTTACTTCTGGGGAGCGTACCAGCTAGCCAATCCGGCCTGCAAGCGGGCGCCGGCTGCTTCCGGCGTCTCTTCGCCCTTGATCACCGCGACGCTGGCGTTCCAGGTGTCGTTCTCCAGGTTCGGCGTGCCGCGCGACAGGATCTGATAGGTCGAGCGGATCGTCGAATGGCACTTGTCGCGCCAGGACACGAATTCCTGCGCTAGCGGATCTTCCATCGCCACCGGTGCCGAGTTCAGCGAGAAGAAGCCCGGCAGCGCGTTGGCATAGAGCGTGGCGAATTCGACCGAGCCCACCCAGTTGAGGAAGGTCCTGGCAGCGTCAGCGTTCGGGCTCGCCGCATTCATGCCGATGGCGATGTCCGTGTGGTCGGAGATGTAGCACTCGTCGCCGGCATTCGGCACCGGCGGCGCGAAGGCGCCCATTTCGAAATCTGCCTGGGTGTTGAAGCCCGAGATTTCCCACGAGCCGGCCGGATAGATCGCCGCGCGGCCGAGCGTGAACAGGTTCTGGCTGTCGGGATAGGTCTGTGCCTCATAACCGTCGCCGAGATAGGCGCCCCAGCGGGCCAGTTGCCGGTACGGCGCGACCCAGCCCTCGTCGGTCAGCTTCTGCTCGCCCTTGAGCAGCGCCAGGCGGCCTTCCTCGCCCTTCCAGTAGTTCGGGCCGAT
>JAGRLT010000132.1 GCA_020441665.1 Nitratireductor sp. | reverse complement strand
CTCGAATACAAGCGCAATGGCGAGCGCTACCGCTTCCTCAAATGGGGCCAGCAGGCGTTCAAGAACTTCCGCGTCGTCCCCCCCGGTACCGGCATCTGCCACCAGGTCAATGTGGAATACCTTGCCCAGACCGTATGGACGAAGAAGGAAAGGGTGAAGAAGGGCAAGAAGACCGAGACGGTCGAGATCGCCTATCCCGACACGGTGGTCGGCACCGATTCCCACACCACCATGGTCAATGGGCTCGGCGTGCTCGGCTGGGGCGTCGGCGGCATCGAGGCCGAAGCCGCCATGCTCGGCCAGCCGCAATCCATGCTGATCCCCGAGGTGATCGGCTTCAAGCTGACCGGCAAGCCGCGCGAGGGGATTACCGCCACCGACATCGTGCTGACGGTCACCCAGATGCTGCGCAAGAAGGGCGTTGTCGGCAAGTTCGTCGAATTCTTCGGCCCGGGCCTTTCCAACATGACCCTGGCCGACCGCGCGACGATCGCCAATATGGGGCCGGAATACGGCGCGACCTGCGGCTTCTTCCCGGTCGACAAGGAGACGCTGCGCTATCTGACCATGACGGGCCGCAAGAGCGCCCGCGTCGCGCTGGTCGAGAAATACTGCAAGACTCAAGGACTGTTCCGCACCGCCGCGTCCGGCGAGCCGGTCTTCACCGATACGATCGAACTCGATCTCGGCGACGTCGTGCCCTCGCTGGCCGGCCCCAAGCGGCCGGAACACCGGGTTGCGCTCGACCATGTGGCGGAGAACTTCGCCGAAGCCCTGGTCAGTGAATACAAGAAGACCACCGGGACCGACAGGCGCTACAAGGTCGAGGGCGAGAATTACGATATCGGCCATGGCGACGTGGCGATCGCCGCGATCACCTCCTGCACCAACACCTCCAACCCGTCCGTGCTGATCGCCGCCGGCCTGGTCGCCCGCAATGCCGTCAGGCTGGGCCTGAAAACCAAGCCCTGGGTCAAGACCTCGCTCGCGCCGGGTTCGCAGGTCGTCGCCGACTATCTGAAGAATTCCGGCCTGCAGAAAGACCTCAACAAGCTCGGCTTCAACATTGTCGGTTTCGGCTGCACCACCTGCATCGGCAATTCGGGCCCGCTGCCGCCGGCGATTTCCAAGACCATCAACGACAAGGGGCTGATCGCCGCTTCGGTCCTGTCGGGCAACCGCAACTTCGAGGGCCGGGTGTCGCCCGACGTGCAGGCCAACTATCTCGCCTCTCCGCCGCTCGTCGTCGTTCACGCGCTGGCCGGCACGGTGACCCGCGACCTGACCAGGGAGCCGGTCGGCGAGGACAGCAAGGGCAATCCGGTCTATCTCAGGGACATCTGGCCGTCTTCGCAGGAGGTACAGAGCTTCATCGACAAATACGTCACCCGCAAGATCTTCACGGAAAAATACGCCGATGTGTTCAAGGGCGATGCCAACTGGCGCAAGGTGAAAGTGCCGGAAGGCCAGACCTATGCCTGGGATTCGGGCTCGACCTATGTCCAGAACCCGCCCTATTTCGAGGGCATGACCATGGCGGCATCCGGCATTTCCGACATCAGGGGCGCGCGCATTCTGGGCCTGTTCGGCGACAAGATCACCACCGATCACATCTCGCCGGCAGGCTCCATCAAGGCGGCTTCGCCGGCGGGCAAATACCTGACCGACCACAAGGTCGCCGTCGCCGACTTCAACCAGTACGGCACAAGGCGCGGCAACCATGAGGTGATGATGCGCGGCACCTTCGCCAATATCCGCATCCGCAACCACATGCTGGGGCCGAACGGCCAGGAAGGCGGCTACACGATCCACTATCCGTCGAAAAAGGAGATGTCGATCTTCGATGCCGCCATGCAGTACAAGAAGGAAGGCGTCCCGCTCGTCATCTTCGCCGGCGGCGAATATGGCAACGGCTCGTCGCGCGACTGGGCCGCCAAGGGCACCAACCTGCTCGGCGTGCGCGCCGTCATCGCACCTTCCTTCGAGCGCATCCACCGCTCGAACCTGGTCGGCATGGGCGTCGTTCCCTTCGTGCTGGCCGAGGGCACGACCTGGCAGTCGCTGGGACTGACGGGCGACGAGACGGTGACCATCGAGGGCATCGAGAACGTCAAGCCGCGCCAGACGCTCGACGCGGTGATCACCTTCGCCGATGGCAAGGTGAAGAAGGTTCCCGTCACCTGCCGCATCGATACCGCCGAGGAAATCGGCTATGTCAACAATGGCGGCATCCTGCAATACGTGCTCAGGAACCTCAACCGCGCCGCCTGATCCGGTGTTGCGACAAGATGATCGAGGGCGGGGCAACCCGCCCTTTTTCGTGCGCGGCAGCCGCCGGCTCACAACCCCTCACCTTAAAGTGAGTTCCCCGTCAGCAGCGCTTTGAACTACCCTGTGGCCGGTTGGCCGCTTCCGCGCGGCACGAAACGGAAAAGCGAAGGGCTGCCATGGTGATCGCGGGCAGGAAAAAAGGATACCGGGAAAAGAGGTTTCCGCATCCGGCCGGACATCCAGCCGCTTCGCTGCGCGCCGCGCTGATGGGTTTCGCGCTGCTCTCTGCCGGCCCGGCGCAGGCCGTCGAGTTCAAGCAGCCGCTCGCCGTGGTCGAGCTCTTCACCAGCCAGGGCTGTTCTTCCTGCCCGCCGGCCGACAAGGCGCTGGGTGAATTCAACCGCCGCGACGAGGTGCTTGGCCTTGCCCTGCATGTCGACTATTGGGACCGGCTCGGCTGGAAGGACACCTTCGCCAGCCCGGAAAACACCCAACGGCAATGGCGCTATGCAACCGCGCTCGGCGAGCGGCAGGTCTATACGCCCCAGGCGATCGTCAACGGCAGGGCGCATTTCGTCGGTTCGCGCAAGGGCGAGATCGCTGCGGCGGCAGAGCGCTTCTCGCGCGAGGGCAAGGGGCTGACCGTGCCGGTCGAGGCGACGCTTGAGGGCAACGCCATCCATGTGAGGGTGCCCTTCAAGCCGGAGGCGGCCGACGCAACGCTCTATATGGTCTATTACGACGGCGAGCGGGAAGTCGAGATCAGGCGCGGCGAGAATGCCGGCCGCACGCTGCGCTACACCAACATCGTCGGCAAGATGGAAACCATCGGCATGGTCGATGCCGCCGGCATAGACCTGAAGCTGGCGATCGACGACATTCGCCAGAAAGGCTACAGCGATTGCGCGCTGATCCTCCAGTCCAAGCACAAGGGCGCGCCCGGGCCCATTCTCGGCGCCACCGTCATTTCGGACCTTTAGGCTGTATCGACATCCAGGTTTCGGGCGCGGACAACAAAAGACCGGCCCGCTTTCGGCGGCGCCGGTCCTTGAGTTTATTGCCTCTGGTTTGGATACGCGCCCGCTTTGCTTGTGACCGGAGCGCCAAGACCCGGCTGGAACGCTGGGGGCTGGGGGGGCTGAAAACCAGCATTTCCAGACCGGGCCGTCTGAGGCAACGCTGATCAATCTACCCACCATCAAGGCGACTTCGGGTTCTAAATACGGCCAAACGGTGATTTCTTCGGGCAGTCCGGCCGATGGCGCCTGCCTCTTGCCAAACCGCCCGTCGCGAACCAAGATGGCAAATCACCGTAACGGCGGCGGGAAGAGGGATTAGATGAGCGATAGTCCGGATTTGCAGAAGACCAGGATCGTCCGCACCATCATTCTTCCCGATACGCCGCTTCAGGCCACGTCTGCAAATGCCGGAACGGATACTGGCGACAAGGTCGTTGCCATTGATCGGGCCATCGACCGGCGGGTCGTCAGCACCACGGTGACCGGCAGCGGCCAGGCACGCATGGCGGGCAACGAGCCGGCGATCGTTTCCTTCGACCGCCGCGAGCTCGACCTCATCCTGCGGGTCTACGGCATGAAGGTCGCCGCTGGCGAGTGGAAGGACTATTCGATCGACATGCTGAAGGACCGGGCGATCTTTTCGGTCTTTCGCCGCGCCTATGACACGCCGCTGCATTGCATCGAGAAGAACCCGAAACTGGCGCGCAAGCAGGGCGCCTATTCGGTAACCGGGTCCGATGGCCGCATTTTGAAGCGCGGCCATGATCTCGCCGCCCTGCTCAGGATGCTGGAAAGGAAGCGGCCGAAGCTGCGCGTGGTATGACGCCGATCCAGCCGCAAAAGGCGCCGGGAAAAAAATCGGCGCAACCCCTTCTCAAAACCGGCATTCGCTAGTATAAGCCGCCGCGACAGGTTACCGGGGTCCCCAGATGCCCTGTGGGCAGGATGCGCGGATGGCCGCGATAGAACCGGCCCAAGAGGGCGGACCCTTTTTTCGTTGACCGAACTTGAAACAAATACCATGCCGCGACCCGCGCCCGATGGGCGGTTTCGGCAGATGAATGGAGCAGAACCATGGCTGTACCCAAGCGAAAGGTGTCCCCGTCCAAGCGCGGCATGCGCCGTTCCGCCGACGCATTGAAGAAACCGGCCTATGTGGAAGACAAGGATTCCGGCGAATTGCGCCGCCCGCACCACATCGATCTGAAGACCGGCATGTATCGCGGCCGCCAGATCCTGGAGCCGAAGGACAATATCTGACCACCGCAAGGTTTTCAGATTTTCAGGGCCGCCCTCCGGGCGGCCTTTTTGTTGGCGGTCCGGTTACAAACCGCTTGCCTGCCGATGGTCAGCCGCTAGATTTCCCTTCTAGCCGCGGACCGGAGACCAGCATGCTCGCCAACATTCCCCTGATGATCATTCCCTTCATCGTCTACAACGTCATCGCGCTGACCATCTCCGCCACGGCGGGCGGCAACGATGTCTGGCAGAACGAGATGTTCTCGATCGGCATGCTGTCCGGCGCCACCTGGGTGATGACGCTGGGCGAACTGATGATCACCCTGGCGCTGCTCCTGCTGTTTGCCGAAATCATCAAGTCGACCCGTATCGGCGCCAGTTCGATCGTCGACCACCTGCTCTCGACCTTCGTCTTCATCGCCTTTCTGGTCGAATTCCTGCTGGTGCGCTCGGCCGTCCATTCGGTCTTCTTCATCCTGATGATGATCGCTCTTGTCGATGTTGTCTCCGGTTTTTCCGTTTCGATACGCTCGGCGACCCGCGACGTGTCCATTGGCGACCGGTTTTGAACCGGCTTTACCCCGCAGGATGACCCGACAGGATGAAATGAACCCATGACCAGAGAATTCGACCTGCCCGGCCGTTCACCCGTCTATGCCTGCAACGCCATGGCGGCGACATCGCATCCGCTGGCGACGTCCTCGGCGCTGACCGTGCTGCGCGAGGGCGGCTCGGCGGCCGATGCGGCGCTTGCCGCCGCCGCGACGCTTACCGTCGTCGAACCGCATATGACGGGGATCGGCGGCGATTGCTTTGCCATCGTCGCCGAACCCTCGGGCGCCATCCACGCCCTCAACGGCTCGGGACGGGCGGCGGCGGACGCCCGGCTGGCATTCTATCTCGAGCGGGGTTTCACCGAGATCGCCGAGACCTCGCCGCACGCGATCACGGTGCCGGGCGCGCTGCGCGGATGGCAGAAGCTGCACGGGAAATTCGGCCGCATGGACTGGACGCGGCTTTTCGCCGATGCGGTCGATCTTGCCGAGGGCGGTTTTCCCGTGGCGCCGCGCGTCGCCCATGACTGGGGCCGGCTGACGGAAAAGCTGATGCTTGATGCCGGTGCAAGACGGCATCTGCTGTTTGACGGCAAGGCGCCGGTGCAAGGACAGAAGATCGCCTTTCCCGCCCTTGGCCACACCCTGTCGAAGATCGCCAGGGAAGGTGCCGACGCCTTTTACTTGGGCGAGATCGCCGCCGATATTGCTGCGACCGTGCGCGAACTGGGCGGCCCGCTGAGCGAGGAGGACCTTGCCCGGTGCAGCGCCGATTGGGTCGAGCCGATCCGCACGACCTATCGCGGTTACGACGTGCTCCAGATCCCGCCCAATGGCCAGGGCATCACCGCGCTGATGATCCTCAACATGCTGACCTCGGGCGGAACGACCAGCGAGCCCGGATCGGCGGAGCGCTTCCACCAGTCGATCGAATTTGCCCGCATCGCCTATGCCATGCGCGACGCCCATGTTTCCGATCCGGCGACGATGCGGGTCCGGGTGGCCGACATCCTGTCCGAGGCGACGACCGCCAGCCTCATCGCCCAATACGATGCGGGCCGCCGCAACGATGCGATCCGCCTGCCCGAGCTTCCCGATGCCGATACCGTATACCTCACCGTCGTCGACCGGGACGGTCTCGCCGTTTCCTTCATCTATTCGGTCTATGCCGGTTTCGGTTCGGGCATCGTGACGGAAAAGACCGGTATCGCGTTGCAAAACCGCGGTTCCTGCTTCAACCTCATCGAGGGGCACGCCAACGCCATCGATGGCGGCAAGCGGCCGATGCACACCATCATTCCCGGCATGGTGCTGAAGGATGGCCGGCCGGCCTTCTCCTTCGGCGTGATGGGCGGCGCCTATCAGCCGGCCGGACAGGCCCACGTCTTGCAGAACTTGTTTGAATTCGGCATGGACCCGCAACAGGCGCTCGATTTTCCCCGCCTGTTCTGGAACGATACGGGCGCGCTTGCCGCGGAGTCCGGCCTGACGGCGGCGGCGGTGGCGGGACTTCGCCAGCGCGGCCACAACGTCGTGCCGGGCGGGCTTCATGGCGGCGGCCAGATCATCGCCATCGACCCGGCCGGCGTTCTGATCGGCGGCTCCGACCCGCGCAAGGACGGCCATGCCGCCGGCTACTGAGCCCCCTGGCGGATGGCGCGCATCCGGACGCATCCGAAAGATGCGATTTTCGGGATATTAAGGTTTTTCCGGCATGCTCCCCGCGCACTATCGGGGAACCTTCACCATGCCGCCAGAAGACCGCAAGCTTGCGGCCGCAGCCACCGCACCGGCAAAACCCGCCGCAGACGAGTCCGTCGCCAGATCCCTGGCGCGCCTGCATGGGGCCGCCGAGGCGATCGTCTCGGCCACCGGCCAGGCCATCTATGTCTGGGACATCGCCTCCGATGCGATCGAATGGAGCGGCAATTTCGCCCGCCTGATCGGCCTTGATGCCGGCGAAACCCGCCATCTGAAGGGCCGCAGCTTCGAAGCCATGCTGTCCTCGCGCAGCCAGGAAACCCGTTTCGGCGTCGTCGTCTCGGCCGCCGAGGCGGCAACCGCGCGCGCGCCCGTTCCCTATCAATGCGTCTATCTGCTGCATCCGGATGCGGCGGTCGAAAAACCGCCGCTTTGGATCGAGGATACCGGCTGCTGGTATCCCGGCGAAAACGGAAAACCGGTGCGCGCGCAGGGCAGCGTCCGCATCATCAACGAGCGCCGCAGCCGCGAGGAGGACCTGCGTCGCCAGTCGGATTTCGACGACCTGACCGGCCTGCCCAACCGCCGCTCGCTGGAACGCCAGCTCGATGCGGCGATCCGCGATGCCGAACATCGCGGCACGGTGTCGACCTTTCTCATCCTGTCGATCGACCGCCTCGACACGATCAACGACGTGTTCGGCTTTGGCCATGGCGATCGGGTCCTGCGCGAGGCGGGCCGGCGCATCCAGGCGAAACTGAGGGCCGATGACGTGGTCTGTCGCCTGTCGGGCGCCAAGTTCGGCCTGATCCTGCGCGACTGTCCGCCGGCGGAAGTCTTCGATGCCGCGCAGCGGGTGATCGCCGCGCTTGCCGCCGAACCGGTCGATACCGGCGATGGCCGCATTCCGGTCAATGCCGTTGTCGGCGCCTGCTTCCTGCCGCGCCATGCCGCCAATGCCGCCGAAGCCATGGGCACCGCGTTTCGCGCCCTGCGCAAGGCCCATGGCGAGGTCTCGACCCGCATCAGCGTGTTTTCGGCCGATCCGACCGAGGATGCGCTTAACCGCCGCAAGGCGGCCCTGTCGTTCGAAATCCTGGAAGCACTGGACAAGGATGCCCTGATCGCAAGACGGGCCGGCGGTGCCGCTCTGGCCGATGGCACCAGCCTTCAGCACATCGAACTGTTCTATCAGGAACCGGCCCGGGCCGGCGGCACGCAGCCCGCCCCCCTCGACCTGTCGGTGACCGGGCGCGAACTGGGCCTGATGCGGCCGCTCGATCACAAATTGCTGCAGGCAACGCTTGCCGCGCTGGGTGAGGAACCCGGCACATGCTTTATGCTCGACGTCTCGCGCGACACGATCCTCGAAGCGGGCTGGATGGCCGAGCTCGCCTCCGGTCTCGCGGCCGGCGGGATTGCGCCCCAGCGCCTGGTGATCGGGCTGGCCGAGGCCTTCGCGCTGGGCGGCAGGCCGGAAGCCGAAGGCATTCTCCGATCGATCCGGTCGCTCGGCTGCCGTATCACGATCAGCCGGTTTTCCGTTTCCCCCGAGGCGATCGCGCGGCTTTCACACGTGCCGGCCGATTTCGTCATGCCGGACCCGGCGATCCTGGAACTCGTTCCAGCCGGCGCGGCGCAAAGGTTTCCCGACCATCTCGCTGCCGCCTTCGACCTGGTGCGGGCGATGGGGTTCGAGGTGATCAGCTTGCCCGCCGGGACGGCGTAGAAGACAGCCTTCAGTCGAGGTCGAAACGGGCGATGACCGGCACGTGGTCTGACGCCCTTTCCCAGCCGCGCGCCTCGGTGACGATTTCGATCGACCGCAATTTCCCGGCCAGTTCCGGTGCAGCCCAGATATGATCGAGCCGGCGGCCGCGATTGGATGTGGCCCAGTCCTTCGCCCGGTAACTCCACCAGGTATAGACCTTCTCATCCAGCGGAATGCGCTGGCGGATGAGATCGCGCCAGTCGCCGGCCGAAAGAACGTCGAGCAGGCCATTGGTTTCGACCGGCGTATGGCTGACGATCTTCAGCAATTGCCTGTGCGACCAGACGTCGTTCTCATACGGCGCGATGTTGAGGTCGCCGACCAGGATTGACGGCACGCCGGACGTCACGGAGGCGAGCACCTTCATCTCGTCGATGAATCTGAGCTTGTGATCGAATTTCGGATTGATCGCCGGATCGGGTTCGTCGCCACCGGCCGGAACATAGAAATTGTGCAGCCTCAGGGTCTTGCCGCCCGCCGAAAAACAGGTCTCCACATGGCGCGTGTCGCCCTTGGCGACATAATCGGTCGAGGCGATCTCAAAGAGCGGTCGCTTCGAGACGGTGGCAACCCCGTGATAGCCCTTCTGGCCGTGCACCGCCTGGTACTCATAGCCCAGATCGCGGAACACGCCCGCCGGAAACTGGTCGTTCATGCATTTGATTTCCTGCAGGCAGAGAATGTCGGGCTGATGCTCCTGCAGGAAGCGCTCGACAAGCCCGGCGCGAAGGCGGACGGAATTGATGTTCCATGTGGCGATGGCAAGCGGCATGTTCGGCCCCCGGTTGAGCCGGCAATCTGGCGGCTTGCCCGGCCAGGTTCAAGCCGGGCCGGGCGGCAAAGCGGGCGGCCGCCTTTTTATCAACAGATCAATGCGCGCGGCGGTTTCGCGCCGCGGCGCCCGACAAGGCATGCCGCCGGCAAACGCGATCAGTTGGTGCGCTTGTACTGGCTCTTGTTGATCTGGAAGGTGCGGTCGGAAATCTGGACATTGTTCTCGACGTTGAAAACCAGCACCGACGTCTCCTTGCCCTGGGCGTCCTTGATGGTCCATTGCCGCAGTTCGAAGCTCTCCGGCTCGAACATCAGCGTGATCAGCGAATCGCCGAAAATCTGCTTGTCGCCCAGCACCACCGTGGTGACTTCCTCATTGCTCTGGACGTCGATCACCGTCTTTTCGTCGAACTTGAACTTGTCGTCGAGCAGCAGTTTGAGCGGCGTGTTCTTCAGCGGATAGGTGTCGAAGGTCTTGAGCTTGTTGTTGACCACCATGACGGCGAGCCCGTTCGACACCACTTCGATGGGCGACGGCGCCTCATAGTCGAAACGCACCTTGCCCGGCCGCTTGATCTTGAAGGTGCCGCTGCTTTCCTCTCCCCGCGGGCCGAACTGCAGGAACTCGCCCTGCATGGTGGGAACGCTGGAGTAATGCGCCTGGAGGGCGGCAAGCGTGTCGCTGCGCATATCGGCCTGGCCCGTTGCCGGGATCAGCAGCGCGGCGCCTGCGGCGATGCCGGCAAGGCTGCGGCGAAGCGCTCGGAGGGATGTGGCGAAATGCGTCATGACATTGGTCCTGCGAACAGATCCGGCCGATGGGTCGGCCGGAGCTCTCATTTGCCGAATCTTTCCGGCGCCTGCGAATGGTACACGATCCCATAGCGATCGATAGGGCCAAAACAAGGCGGCGGTCCGGCACCCGCCTCAGATCGTTTCGTCTTCGCCCGGAACCAGGATGTCGCGTTTTCCCGAACTGTTGGCCGGGCTGATCAGCCCTTCCTTTTCCATCCGCTCGATGAGGCTTGCCGCGCGGTTGTAGCCGATGCCGAGGCGGCGCTGGACATAGCTGGTCGAAACCTTGCGGTCGCGCAGAACCACGGCCACCGCCTGGTCGTAGATATCGTTGGATTCGGCAAGCCCGCCTTCGGGGCCCATTCCGCCGCCCATGCCGGCGCCGCCATCCTCCTCGTCCTCCTCGGTCACCGCGTCGAGATATTCCGGCACGCCCTGGGTTTTGAGATGGTTGACGACCTTTTCGACCTCGTCATCGGCGACGAACGGCCCGTGGACGCGCTGGATGCGGCCGCCGCCGGCCATGTAGAGCATGTCGCCCATGCCGAGAAGCTGTTCGGCGCCCTGTTCGCCCAGAATGGTGCGCGAATCGATCTTCGAAGTGACCTGGAAGGAGATGCGGGTCGGGAAGTTCGCCTTGATCGTACCGGTGATGACGTCG
>JAGRLT010000131.1 GCA_020441665.1 Nitratireductor sp. | reverse complement strand
GCTTTCCCAGTCGTCCTCGACAAAGCGGATATCGTGCAGCTTCGGGTCGATGCCGATGGCGTAGAGCGAGCCGAGATACAATTCCTGCAGATCGGGCGGAGAGGGCTTCAGCAGCACCTGATACTGGTAATAGTGCTGCAGGCGGTTGGGGTTTTCGCCATAGCGGCCATCGGTCGGGCGGCGCGAAGGCTGCACATAGGCGGCGTTCCAGGCCCTGGGTCCGAGCGCCCGCAGGGTTGTGGCGGGGTGAAACGTGCCGGCGCCCACTTCCATGTCGTAGGGCTGCAGAACCACGCAGCCATAATCCGCCCAGTAGCGATGGAGCGTCAGGATCAGCCCCTGGAACGAGCGTGTGGGATGCATATGCGGCGGCAGGTCCATGGAAACTTCCGGCGTCGGTGACCAGTTTTCGTTGCGCGGTCAGATGCCATGGACCGAATATGGGGTCAAGCAGGCTTGGAACCTGGAAACCGTCGGCAAAAGGCCCGACATCATGTGGCGCATTCGCGTCTTCAAGCCGGCGCGGGCGTGGGATAGAGCGGTGTTGTAACCCGCGGCCGTGCGGGCTGGAGCGGCAATGGAACAAGACGTCGTCAAAACGGAAAGCATGGAACAGTCGACGCCCCGGTCGCGCTACTGGGCGGTTTCCGGCATCATCCTGTCGTCTTCGCTGATGGCGATGGCAAGCGGGCTTGCCTTTGCCTATATTCCGATCAAGCTGCTGTCGCTGGGTTTCGAGCCCTGGGTTCCCGCTTCCATGACGCCGGCGCTGGCGCTTGGCGGACTGGCGGGCTGTTTTGCCACCGGGCCGCTGTTGCGGCATTCGGGCCATGCCCGCATCTTCATGCTGTTCTATGCGATGCTGGCCATGTCGATGGCGGCGATCGCCCTGTTCACCAGCCCCTGGGCCTGGGTGGTGGCGCGGATGGGCTACGGCTTCGCCATCAATGGTGTCTTCATCGTGGCGCAAAGCTGGCTGCATCACGCCTCGACCGACGATATTCGCGGCAAGGTGATCTCGATCTTCTACGTCGCCTATGTCGTGGCGCTGGGATCCGGCGGATTTCTCGTCGGCTATGTCGAGAGCGAGGGCAATTCCATTCCCATTCTGGCGAGCTTCTTCGTCGCCGCCGCGATGATCCCGGTGGCGCTGACGAGCCTGCCCCAGCCCGAGGCGCCGGAAGCGATTTCGGTCGATATCCGCCGGGTATGGAAAATCTCTCCGGTGGGGCTTGCCGGCATGTTCGCGGTCGGCGGCGCCACCATGCTGCTGCAATCGATCGCGCCTATCTACATGACCGAGCTCGGCCACAGCCGCTCGGATGTCGGGTTGATGATGCTGCTGATGCAGCTCGGCCTGATCTGCATCCAGATCCCGATGGGCGCACTGTCCGACCGCATCGACCGGCGCATCGTGCTCGCCATCGTGTCGGGCGGGGCGATGATCGTGGCAATGACCGCCTTTTCCGGCCATGGCTCGACCGGGCTGATTCTGCTGATCCTGCTGTTTGCCCTGTGGAACGGCTTCAACGAGACGATCTACTCGGTCTCCTCCGCGCTCGCCAACGACCGGGCGAACCCCGCCGACTATGTCATGCTGTCCTCGACCCAGATGATCGCCTGGTCGACCTCCGCCTTCATCGTGCCGCTGATCGCGACGGTGGCGCTCGCCTTTGCGCCGGTGCAATATTTCATGCCGGCGGCAGCCGTCATCTCGGGCCTGTTCATGGTCTTCGTCATCATCCGCATGTTCAAGCGGCGCGATGTGGCGCCGGCGGACAAGGATGCCTTCCAGCCGATCACCTCACAGGTCGCCTATCCCGGCGACTATGCCAATCCCGATGCCTATGACGATGACAATTCCGGCGCATCCGAAGGGCTGATCGGCTGATTTTGCGGAACGTATCCCGGCGCGGCAGGGTTCAGTCCTCGCGGCGCGGCCGGTAGACGCCGTCCTCGCCCTTTTCGAGCGGTGCGATGTCCCTGATGTTGCCGGACCTGTCCCGCTCCGCTTCGCGCTGGCGTAATTCCGCGTCGACCTTGTGCATATGGCGCTTCAACTCACGCCAGGCATACCAGACGAGCGCACCCACCAGGCCCAGAGCGATCAATTGCGGCATCAAACCCTCCCCGATACCTGATTGGCCCGATACCTGATCGGAATGCGTCCCCATCGGGCAGCGAGCCCCGCAGCCGTCACAAGCCGTAGCGGCCCCACAAGGCGCGTTCTTCCAGTTCATCGGCAATGCTGCCCGGCAGATGCGAGGCAAGTTGAGCGCCCACAGAGCTGCCGGTTCCCACGGCGGGAACCGGACGGCCGAGAAGGTTGCGCCGCGCCTGCATCAATACGAGCCTGGTCTTGTCGCCATAGCGCTTCTTCAGTTCGGTGCCCATATGGCCGAAGCCGTCGACAAGGCCCTTTTCCCTTGCCGGTCCACCGGTCCAGAACATGCCGGAAAAGATGTCCGGGTCGTCGACCAGCTTGCCGCCGCGACGCTCCTTCACCATGTCGATGAAGATCCGGTGAATGTCTTCCTGCAGGTTCTTCACATGCGCAATGTCGGACTTCTTCTCCGGCTGGAAGGGATCGAGCATCACCTTGTTCTTGCCGGCGGTATAGACCCGGCGCTCGACGCCCAGCCTGCCGATCGCCTCGACGAAGCCGAAGCCCGCCGCGACGACCCCGATCGAGCCGACGATGGAGGTCTCGTCGGCAATGATCTCATCGCCGGCAAGCGCGATCATATAGCCGCCGGAAGCCGCCACGTCCTCGACGAAGACCAGCACCTTCTTGTTCTTTTCGGCCGCCAGTTCGCGGATGCGCGCATAGATCAGGCGCGACTGGACCGGCGAACCGCCGGGGGAATTGACCGAAATGGCGACCACTGGCGCGCGTTTCATCGAGAAGGCGCGCTCGAGCGGCCCGGCGACGGCGGTGAGCGACAGGTTCTGCCGCAAGGGCGAGGAGGAAGCCATGATGGCGCCATGCATTCGGACGACCGGGATCGTCGTCTCATTCTTGCGCAGGGCGCGGGGAAGCAGTCTGGAAAGGCGCATGCGGATTGCCTGATGGAAGAGGGTTTCGTGTGACATGGGGGGCGGCGCGCAAAAATGCAAGAGCGGCCTCTGCCGGCGCAACGGCATAGTGCGGCGAGACGGGATTATTCGAAGCAGACGCGCGCCTCGCCGTTCATCAGCCTGGCGGCAAGTTCGGTCGGCTTGCCGTCGGCTTCATGCATGACGATCCCCGGCATGATGTTGAGCGGCGCGCGCGAGCCCTTGACCATGCGCAGCAGGATGCGCCGGGCGCATTCATCGGCCTTCGAGTGCACGGGAACGATCGCCAGCGCGCCGAAGCGGCCCTGGCAGCAGGCATAGACCTCGCCGATCTTCTCGGTGCGGTAGATCATGGCGAGCATGCCGCCCGGCTTGAGGATCGCCACGGCGGTGCGCATCCATGCGTCAAGGCCGAACAGGCCCATCACATGCGCCTGAGAGCGCATCAGATCGGGAGACGGGCGCTGGGCATCGTGGTTGTAGGGCGGGTTCATGATGGCGAAGTCGAAGCTGTTTTCCTTCAGGCCCGCCGCCTCGCGCTTTGCGCCGCTCAGCGTGACATCGGCTTCGAGCACGGCGGTGCGGCCGGCAAACTTCAGATTGGGCCGCAGGCGGAGATTGCCGCGGGCAAGTGACGCCATTTGCGGGTTTTTCTCGATCAGCGTCACGTCGAGCTCCGGGTTGGAGGCGGCGGCGGCAAGACCGGCGACACCGGCGCCGGAACCCAGATCGGCGAGCCGGCCCGCGGCGCCCTCGGGAAGGCTCGCGGCGATCAGCAGGGCATCGGAGCCGGAACGGTGGCCGGTATCGAGGGGCTGGTTGGCCTGGAAGACGCCGCGATAGAATTCGTCGAGCGATACCTTCAGCGCGCCTGCCGCCTGCCGTGCCCTTCCTATGTCAGCCACCACGTTCATCTTCCTGTCTCAGATATTCTGAAAGCCCCGCATCTTTCAAAAGTCTTCTGGCCTTTCCTTTCAGTTCCGCGTCGACCATGATCCGGCGCGGCAATATGCCAAGCGAGCCTTCGAGCACGCTCATATGCTGGTCGAGGACCAGATGCTCGATCGCCGCATCGCGCAACAGGGTTTCGATCAGCGATATCGCAACGAGATCATTGGTGCGCACGAGTTCGTACATCGTCCTGCCTGCCCCCTGAAATTCGTATGACTTCCGCCAAATCGCAAGTAACAGATCGCCCGCCGCGATAACGATCCGGTTATTCGGACTTGAACGCCCCGTACGCCAGAATCCCGGTGCACAAGACCCCTGTCAACGGCAATGGCAATCTGTCACGCTTGCACCATTGCGGCTATGGGCTACAAGGAAAGATGGGCGCGGCGGCATGAATTGGTGCTGAATTCAGCCGGCTTTGCTGCCCTTTGGAGTGGAATGGTGGAGTTTTCCTGATGCCGGGCGTGGTCGTATCCCTCAATGACAGAAAGAGTGGCGGCAAGGAAGGCGACGACGCCACGACGCAAGCAGGCCGCAAGGCGAGCATCCAGCCGCTGGTCGATCTGGTCCAGCCCGACATGGAGCGCGTCAACCGGATGATCGTTTCGCGCTGCGGCTCCGAGGTCGAGATGATCCCGGAAGTGGCGCGGCACCTGATCGACAGCGGCGGCAAGCGATTGCGGCCGATGCTGACGCTGGCGGCGGCGGCCATGTGCGGCTACCGGGGCGACCATCACGTGACGCTCGCGGCAAGCGTCGAATTCATGCACACCGCCACCCTGCTGCATGACGACGTGGTCGACGAGAGCGACCGGCGGCGCGGCAAGCTCGCCGCCCGCATGGTCTGGGGCAATCAGGCAAGCGTTCTGGTCGGCGACTTCCTGCTCGGCCAGGCCTTCCGCATGATGGTCGAGGCGGGGTCGATGCATTGCCTCGACGTCCTTTCCCATGCGGCGACGGTGATTGCCGAGGGCGAGGTGATGCAGCTCGGCACTGCGCAGAACCTCGAAACGACCCAGGATGAATACATGGAGGTGGTGCGGGCGAAGACCGCCGCCCTGTTCGCCGCCGCCGCCGAGGTCGGTCCGATCCTTGCCGGCGCGCCGAAGGCGGCGATCTCGGCATTCCGCTCCTATGGCAACAATCTCGGCCTCGCCTTCCAGCTGATCGACGATGCGCTCGACTATGGCGGCTCGTCGCAGACGCTCGGCAAGAACACCGGCGACGACTTCCGCGAGGGCAAGGTGACGCTGCCCGTGCTGCTGTGCTACCGGCGCGGCAATGACAAGGAGCGCAATTTCTGGCGCGAGGCGATCGAGCGCGGCCAGAACGACGACAGCCGCCTTGAAGAAGCCATGCGGCTGATGCACGAACACAACGCGCTCGCCGACACGCTTGCCCGCGCCCAGCAATTCTGCGAATTGGCACAGGACGCGCTGGCGATGTTCGGGGATTCGCCGCACAAACAGGCATTGATCGAGGCGCTCGAATACAGTCTTATGCGCGCCAACTGATCTTACAGCGGCCATTGCCGCCAGAAGCGGCTTTCTGGCAGGCCATCGAGGACCACCGGATGAAGCGACAGGATTGCAACCGAACGACTGAAACGCGCGCGGGCAATCGGCTCAAGCCTTTCCTGCTCGGCACCTTTGTCAGCCTGTCCTTCTTCGCCCTGCCGGCGACGCTTTGGGCCGATAATTTTCTCGAAAGCCTGGAACTCGGCAAGGATGTCAAGATCGTCGATGTCAGCAAGCAGCTTCCCTCGCTGGCGGGCAGTTTTCTCGCCGCGCAGGCCGCCGGCAATGATGGCGACGATCCGGTGGCGATCGAGCGCTACCGGCGGGCGATCGAACTCGACAAGGACAATGTCACCCTCAAGCAGTCGATGTTCCTGGCGCTGACCGCCAATGGCGATATCGGCGAGGCCATCAAGCTGCTCAACGACATTCCGGCCGAAAGCCAGGACGACAATGTCGATCACATCGTGGTGGCAGCCAATGCGCTCAAGCAGAAATCCTGGAGCCAGGCGCTGGCGCGGATCGACCGGATCGAGGGCCGCGACATCGACCAGATGATGGCCACGGTGTTCGGCGCCTGGGCGCTGTTCGGCGATCGCAAGATCGATGCGGCGGTCAAGCGGCTGGAGGACTTGAAGGGCCCCGACTGGATCGAGCTGATCCGCGAATACCATGCCGGCCTCATCCTTGCCGCCGCCGGGCGCGATCAGGACGCCATCGCCAGGCTGACCAAGGCGGTCGGGTTCCGCAGCGCGTCGGGAACGCTCAACGAGGCCTATGCCCGCGCCGTCGACGCGCTGGCACGGGTCAAGGCACATTCCGGCGACATCGAAGGTGCCATGGAGGCCATTCGCGACGGGCTCGACATTCTCGCCATCCAGCCGGCGCTGACCCAGCTCGAAGCCGCGCTCGAAGCCGGCGAGGGAAGCAAGATCGCGCCGCTCATCACCACCGCCACCCAGGGCGGCGCTGAGATTTTCTTCAACCTCGGCACGGCGATCGGGCGCCAGGGCGGCAATCAGGCGGCCCAGGCGCATTTGCAGATCGCCCATTTTCTGGCGCCCGAAAGCGACGTGATCTCTTTCTCGCTCGGCAATGTCTATTCCGACCGGGACAAATACGCGATCGCGAACGGCTATTACGAGACGGTCAAGGAGACCTCGCCCTATCTGCGCCGGGCGCAACTGGAAACCGCCATCAACCTCAACCGGCTCGATGAGACGCCGCAGGCGGTGGCCATTCTCGAACGGCTGACCGCCGACGACCCGCTCGACATGGTGTCGGTTCTCACCCTTGGCAGCCTTCACTCCCAGCAGGACGATTTCGAGAAGGCGATCGCGGTCTATTCCGCGACGATCGACCGGCTCGGTGCGCCAAACCGCGGCTACTGGCCGCTGTTCTACCGGCGCGGCATCGCCTATGAGCGGGTCAAGAAATGGCCGCTTGCCGAGGCGGATTTCAAGACGGCGCTGGAACTTTCGCCCGAACAGGCGGACGTGCTCAACTATCTCGGCTATTCGTGGATCGATCAGGGCATCCATCTCGACGAAGGGCTGGAGATGGTGAAGAAGGCGGTCGATCTCAGGCCGAATTCCGGCTTCATCATCGACAGCCTCGGCTGGGCCTATTACCGGCTCGGGCGCTATGAGGACGCGGTGAAGGAACTGGAGCGGGCGCTGGTCTTCATGCCGTCGGACCCGGTGATCAACGACCATCTGGGCGATGCCTATTGGCAGACCGGGCGACATCTCGAGGCGACCTTCCAGTGGAAGCATTCGCTGGCGGGCGGGCCGACCGACGAGGACCGCGCCAAGATCGAGCGCAAGCTGCAATCGGGCCTTACAAACTGAGGGACCGACCAAACCCGGATTGGGCGGGCGACACGGCCATGACCGACACCGTGCGCTGCCCGGCCCCCGCCAAGATCAATCTGGCGCTGCATGTCACCGGACGGCGCAGCGACGGGTTTCATGACCTGGAAAGCCTGGTTGTGTTCTGCCTGACGGGTGATGAACTGAGCTTCCGTTTTGCCGAGACGGCGCCTGCCGGAAGCTTCGGCCTCACCTGTACGGGACCGTTCGGCGAGGGGCTTTCGGCCCAGGCCAATCTGGTGGCGACGGCCCATCACAAACTTGCGGAAAGCCATGGCGGCCGGTTTGCCGCGCTGCCGGGCATTGCGTGCACGCTGGAGAAGGACCTGCCGGTCGCCAGCGGCGTGGGCGGCGGCTCCGCCGATGCCGCCGCCGCGCTGATCGGCCTGCGTCGCCTGTGCCGCCTCGATGCGAGCGATGCCGATCTTTTCGCCCTCGGCACGGAACTGGGCTCGGACGTGCCGATGTGCCTGCATTCGAGCCCGTTGATTGCCCGGGGGCGCGGAACGCGGATCGATGCCGTGCGCCTGCCCGTCCTGCACCTCGTGCTGGTCAATCCGGGGATAAGCCTGCCGACGCCGGACGTCTTTCACGCGCTGACCCGGCGGGAAAATCCGGGCCTGCCGGCAGTTCCGGCCGGCAACGACACCGCCCTCCTCGCCGACTGGCTCAACGGCCAGCGCAACGATCTCGAAGCCCCTGCCCTGTCGCTTGCCCCGGCGATCGGGGACTGCCTCGCGGCACTTCGGCACAGCGATGCGCAGTGCGTCAGGATGAGCGGGTCGGGCGCCACCTGTTTCGGCCTCCATGAAAACGCGGCAGCCGCACAGGCAGCAGCCGACAGGATTGCGTCGCAACAGCCGGGCTGGTGGGTGGTGGCGACCGAAACCGCAGCCTTCGGACTGGACAGGGCCATGGCGTCAGGATCACAGTAACGCCGATCAGGAGTTCGACCATGAACCGCATCGACGAAAGCCGCCCCTTCATCCCCGTCCGCATCGCGGTGCTGACGGTGTCGGACACCCGCTCGCTGGAGGAGGACCGCTCCGGGGCGATACTGGTCGAACGGCTGGAAAGGGCCGGCCATCATCTGACCGGCCGCGCCATCGTCACCGACGACATCACCGCCATTCAGCGCCAGGTCACCGAATGGACACAGCGCGAGGACGTCGATGTGGTGATCACCACCGGCGGCACCGGCTTTACCGGCCGGGATGTGACGCCGGAAGCGCTCGAACCCCTGTTCGAGAAACGCATGGACGGGTTTTCGGCGGTCTTCCACCGCATCAGCTACGACAAGATCGGCACGTCGACCATCCAGTCGCGGGCAACCGGCGGCGTTCTCAACGCCACCTATGTGTTCTGCCTGCCGGGCTCGCCCGGCGCCTGCAAGGATGCCTGGGACGGCATTCTCGCGCTGCAGCTCGACTACCGGCACATGCCGTGCAATTTCGTCGAGATCATGCCGAGGCTCGACGAGCATCTGAAACGCAGCGGCAAGTAGGCCAGGTCACGGTCATCAGGCTCGGTTTCCGGCCGCTGATTTCATTACGCTTTCAGTCATTCTCCACAGATTTGATGTCGCCCGGCGGATTGCCGGCGACAGCTATGGCGTTTCTGTCACAGCCGTCGCTTATCCCGCCCGTGCAACCTTTCCAACTCTTCCTTCCGGGAGCGAGCAGTAAAAAGTTCTTGATTTGTTCTCATTTCAGATCTAGGAATATGTTCACAACACGAATCGGGCACGCATCCGGTTCGGCACATCGGTTCGGCACATCGGATCGGCAGGGAGCCGCCAGACAATGGAACGCGATCGTATCTTGAAGCCGGAAGAGACCATGGGCGTCCCGCCCGCCGGGAGTGGCGCGGGAGCTGTCCTGGCGCACCGGTCTTTCCTCGAACGGTCTCGGCTGGTGCACACGGAAGGGTGGAAGGCGATGAATGGCGAGGCGGGCATGGAGCGGGTATCGGAATGGCGCAACCGGGGCCGGGCGGCAACCGCCAACCCGTCGGGCCGGTTCGAGCCGATCAGCCGGCATGTCTTCGACGATGGCTGGCAGACGCTGGACGAACTGCCGCCGTTCAAGACCGAGGTCTATGAGGAGAGGCCGCGAACGGTGATCACCCGCAACACCTCGCCCGACATTTCCTTCGACCGGTCGATCAACCCCTATCGCGGCTGCGAGCATGGCTGCATCTACTGCTTTGCCCGGCCGACCCATGCCTATATGGGCCTGTCGGCGGGGGTGGATTTCGAATCGAAGCTGTTCGCCAAGCAGGGCGTGGCGCGGCTGCTGCGGCGCGAACTGGCGAAGAAGGGCTATGCGCCGAAGACGATCGCCATCGGCACCAATACCGACCCCTATCAGCCGATCGAGAAGGAACGCCGCATCATGCGCGACATTCTCGAAGTGCTCGAGGAGGCGAACCATCCCGTCGGCATCGTCACCAAATCTGCACTGGTCACCCGCGACATCGATATCCTTTCGCGCATGGCCGAAAAGGGCCTGGCCAAGGTCGCCCTGTCGGTGACGACGCTCGACCGGCGGCTTGCCCGGGCGATGGAACCGCGCGCCGCGACGCCAACACTGCGGCTCAAGGCGATCAGCGATCTCAACGCCGCCGGCATCCCGGTATCGGTGATGGTGGCGCCGCTCATTCCGGCCCTCAACGACAGCGAGATGGAGCGGATCCTCGATTCGGCGCGCGGCGCCGGCGCGAGCGAGGCGGGCTACATTCTGCTGCGCCTGCCGCAGGAGGTGAGCCCGCTGTTCCGCGACTGGCTGCTGAAGCATTATCCCGACCGCTACCGCCATGTGATGAACGTGCTGCGCTCGATGCGCGGCGGCAAGGATTACGATGCCGAATGGGGCAAGCGGATGCGCGGCAAGGGGCCTTATGCGATGCAGATCGGCCGCCGGTTCGAGATTGCAATCAGGAAGCTCGGCTTCAACCAGGGCAGGCGGCCGCTGCGCTCGGACCTGTTCGTGGCACCGCAGGATCAGGAGGCCCAGCTCGCCCTGTTCTGACGATCGACTGTTTGCAGATTTGGCAAGAGCGGATCCTTGTCCTCCAGTACGCTTCTGCCAAACCCTCCAGCCTCCCCGCTGGAAACCGCCGGCCCGATGCCGCCAAAACTCCTCTCCCTGCCCCCGGGGGCAGCCCCGAGCACCCGGGGGATGAGGAGCGGGCCGGTCTTGAAGAGAATCGGTGTTCGCGCCATCCTGCCGTTATGATGGCCGGCACCGATTCTCTTTCATGTCTTTCCCGTTTGTCCTCACCGAGCGCGCCGCCGGTGCGGCGGAGCCATCGGCCATGAACCTGCAATTTCCCTTCATTGAGGCATCGAACGGGCCGGATTTTTCCGCCGAGGCGAAGCTGATCGCCGCAGGGTTTCAACATGTTGCCGGCGTCGACGAGGTCGGCCGCGGGCCGCTTGCCGGACCGGTGGTGGCGGCGGCGGTGATCCTCGATCCCGAAGCCATTCCCGACGGTCTCGACGATTCCAAGAAGCTCACGGAGAAGCGGCGCGAGGCCCTGTTCGCGGCGATCCTGCCTACCGCCCGCGCCGTCGCCTGGCAGGCTTTCAATGCCGCCGCGATCGACCGGCTCAACATTCTCGAAGCCAGCATGCGGGCGATGGCGCGGGCGGTCGACGCCCTGCCGCTCGACTGCGATCATGCGCTCGTCGACGGCAACCGGATACCACAGGGGCTTGCCGGCCGGGCGACGGCGCTCGTCAAGGGCGATGGCCGTTCGCTGTCGATTGCCGCCGCCTCGATCGTCGCCAAGGTGGTGCGCGACCGGATGATGGCGCGGGCCTGCAACGCCTATCCCGCCTACGGCTTTTCAGGCCACAAGGGCTATGGCGCGCGCCGGCATCTCGATGCGATCGCGGCGCACGGCCCCTGCCCGCTGCACCGGATGAGCTTCGCGCCGCTGAAAGGGTGAAACCCAAAACAAAACGGCCCGGACATTCCGGGCCGTCTGAAAGTCTCAAACCTGAGGAAAAACTATTCCTTTTGCCTGCTCGCAATTTCACGAGCGCAAAAGTCTGCAACTTTTTGCTGAAATTGCTCTAATTGAGCCGCGCCTTGACCTCGGCAATCGAGTCCTTGATCATCTTTTCGGCCGCGGCACCCGAAACCTTGCCCTCGATGACCTTGCCGGCGGCGG
>JAGRLT010000130.1 GCA_020441665.1 Nitratireductor sp. | reverse complement strand
GCAGGGTGGTGCCGACACCGATTGCCAGCCCGTCGACGCCGGCAAGCAGCGGCTTTTCGGCCGTGATGATGGCGGTGAGAAAATCGAAGACGTTGTGCGAGCCGCGCTCGCCACTCCCCTTTGATTCCTGTTGGGCTATTTGCATGAAATCGGCAATGTCGTTGCCGGAGGAGAAAGCGCCCGGCGTGCCGAGGATCAGGGTTGCCCGCACGGTGTCGTCGGCCCAGCCGGCGGTAATCGCCGCCGCCATGTCGCCATACATGGCGGCGGTGATGGCGTTCTTCTTTTCCGGCCGGTTCATGCGCACGATCTGGACGGCGCCCTCAAGGCTTACATCGATGGTCATGGTAGGCTCCGTTGAGGATCAGGCGATTTCCAGCAGGCTCCTGGCCGCAAGCAGGCTTTGCGCCCCTTCGGTAACGGTGGTCTTCAGGCCCGCCGTCTCGCCGAGCAGGTTCTCGGCATAGAAGCGGGCCAAGACGGCGTGCTCGCCCGCATCGCCGGCAAGGCCGGCCTTGGCGAGATAGGCGCCGCCGGCGGCAAGGCCGAACAGGCGCAGATAGGGGGTCGCGCCGGCCAGCACCTGGTCGATCCGGCCAGCGGCCAGCGCCTGCAGCATCCAGCCCGTCGCCGCCTCGACATCGTCGAGCGCCGCGTTGAGCCGGTCGGCGGTCTCGCCGAATTCGGGATGGTTGGCGCCGCGCACCTGTTCGGCGATAGCGCGCAACTCGCCGATATAGGCCTTGACCGCCTCGCCGTTTGCGAGCGGCAGCTTGCGGGTGACGAGATCGATCGCCTGGACGCCGTTGGTGCCCTCATAGATCGGGTTGATGCGGGCATCGCGCAGGAATTGCGCCGCCCCCGTCTCCTCGATGAAGCCCATGCCGCCATGCACCTGTACGCCGATCGAGGCGACCTCGACGCCGATATCGGTGGAGAAGGCCTTGGCGATCGGCGTCAGCAGGCCGGCGCGCGCGCTCCATTCGGTGCCTTCGCCCCCCTCGGATGCGTGCGCCATGTCGAGGGCGTGGGCGCAGGAATAGCAGATGCCCCTCGCGGCGCGGATCATCGCCTTCATGGTCAGAAGATTGCGCATCACGTCAGGGTGCTCGACGATCGGACTCATGCCATCGGTCGCGGAGCCCTCATTGCCTGCATTGGGAGCCTTGCCCTGCCTGCGCTCATGGGCATAGGCGAGCGCGTGCTGATAGGCGGCTTCCGCAATCGCCACACCCTGAATGCCGACATTGAGCCGGGCATTGTTCATCATCGTGAACATGCAGTTGAGGCCGCGGTTTTCCTCGCCGATCAGATAGCCGACCGCGCCGGCGCCGACACCGCTATCCTTGAAGCCGTCGCCATAGATCATGACGCAGGTGGGCGAAGCGTGGATGCCGAGCTTGTGCTCGACCGACTGGCAGAAGAGATCGTTGCGCGCGCCCAGCGAGCCATCGTCGTTGACCAGGAATTTCGGCACCAGAAAGAGCGAGATACCGCGCGTACCCGCCGGCGCATCGGGCAGGCGGGCGAGCACCAGATGGCAGATGTTCTCCGTCATGTCGTGTTCGCCATAGGTGATGAAGATCTTCTGGCCGGAAATCCGATAGGTGCCGTCCTCGCAGCGTTCGGCGCGCGACTTGAGGGCGGCAAGGTCGGTGCCGGCCTGCGGCTCCGTCAGGTTCATCGTGCCGGTCCATTCGCCGGAAACGATGCGCGCCAGGAATTTCTGCTTGAGGTCTTCGGCACCGTGCTTGTCGAGCGCCTCGATGGCGCCGACGGTGAGCAGCGGACAGAGCGCCCAGGCCATGGAGGCGGAATTCCACATCTCGGAGGCCGCCAGCGCCATCATGGCGCCAAGTTCCTGGCCGCCATGCTCTTCGGGGGCCGAAATCGAATTCCAGCCGGCTTCCGCCCATGCCTTGTAGGTTTCCTTCCAGCCCTGCGGCGTGGTGACGACACCGTCGGCGACCCGCGACCCCTGCTGGTCGCCGGCTGTGTTGAGCGGGGCAATCCGGTCGGAGGCGAACTTGCCCGCCTCCTCGAGCACCGCATCGACCAGATCGTCGCTCAGATTGGGCAATATGCCGGCTTCGATGGCCGATTGCAGGCCCGCCACTTCCTTGAGGGTGAAAGCAATTTCGGAAACGGGCGCGCGATACATGGTGATCCTCCCAATCGTGCCTTGGTTGCTGCCGGGCTTGCCTTGCCTGCTGCCGCGAGCGCTACAGTGTTTTGACGTTTACGTCAATCAAGCAGCGGTGACATCAGACACCTGAAAGGGACAGCCGGGGAACGAGGCTTTCTCTTTGCGCCCAAAGCGGCAAAAGGATAAGGAACGCGCATTAGGCTGTATCGACAGGTCAACCGCGAAACAAGTTCAGGCCGCCGGAATGCCCGAAATTATCGCCACCACCCAGCGCGTCGAGGCGCTCAACCGCGCGGTCGGCGTGCTGCGCGCCGGCGACCTGGTGGCAATCCCGACCGAGACGGTCTACGGGCTTGCCGCCGACGCGACCCAGGGCGAGGCGGTGGCGAAAATCTTCCAGACCAAGGGGCGGCCGAGCTTCAACCCGCTGATCTGCCATGTGGACGGCATGGTGATGGCACAGGATTACGGCCTGTTCGACAGCGCGGCGGAGCGGCTTGCCCATGCCTTCTGGCCGGGCCCGCTGACCCTCGTGGTACCCAGGCTGCCGCATCCGCGCATCCGCCCCGTGCACGAACTCGTCACCGCCGGGCTCGCGACCATCGGCCTGCGCTGCCCGGAAGGGTTTTCCCGGCAGGTGATCTCCGCGCTCGGCCGGCCACTGGCTGCCCCCAGCGCCAACCGCTCGGGCCGCATCTCACCGACGCGGGCAGCGCATGTGGCCGATGAGTATCCCGAAAGCGATCTCCTGATCCTCGACGGCGGCGCCTGTGCGGTGGGGCTCGAATCGACCATCGTCAAGGTGACCGGCGACGATGTGACCCTGTTGCGGCCGGGCGCGATCAGCGCCGAACAGATCGCCGAGACGACCGGTCTCAAGGTTCATCGCCCCGGTAACCATGCCGGGATCGAGGCGCCGGGCATGATGGCCAGCCACTACGCCCCCGATGCGGCGGTGCGGCTCGATTGCGAGACCTGTCCCGACGGTGCCGCCTGGCTCGGTTTCGGCAACCGGCATCAGCCGCCAAATGCCTCGAGCGGGCTCAATCTCAGCCCGCTCAGCAATCTCGTCGAGGCGGCGGCCAATCTCTACGCCTATCTCAAGACGCTGGACGCCGGCGGCGCGGGCCTCATTTGCGTATCGCCCATTCCGCACGAGGATCTCGGCGTCGCCATCAACGACCGGCTGCGGCGGGCGGCGGCGCCCAGAGCCGCGTCATAAGGAGCGTTTCATGACCCCCGGGCCGAATGCCGAACTGCTCGATCGTTTCACCGCCATCGTGGGCAAAACCCATGCGCTGACCGCGGCCGACGATCTGACCCATTACACCCATGAAAACCGGGACATCGTGATCGGCAGGACGCCGCTGGTGCTGAAGCCGGCAAGCCGCGAGGAAGTGGCGGCGATCCTCAAGCTCGCCCACGAGACCCGCACGGCGATCGTGCCCCAGGGCGGCCATACAGGGCATGCGGCGGGCGGCGTGCCGGATGAGAGCGGGACCCAGATCGTGCTGTCGCTCGAACGGATGAACCACATTGTGGAGATCGATACCACCGGCAACACGATGACGGTACAAGCCGGTGTCGTCCTTCAGACGATCCAGCAGGCGGCCGAGGCCCATGACCGGCTGTTTCCGCTGGCACTCGGCTCGCAGGGCTCATGCCAGATCGGCGGCAACATCTCGACCAATGCGGGCGGCGTCGGGGTCCTTGCCTATGGCAATACGCGCGATCTCATTCTCGGCCTCGAAGTGGTGACGCCATCGGGCGAGATCTGGCACGGACTCGGCAAACTCAAGAAGGACAATACGGGCTATGATCTGCGCCATCTTTTCATCGGCGCGGAAGGCACGCTCGGCGTCGTCACGGCGGCGGTGCTGAAACTTCTGCCAAGACCGAAAGGACGGGCCGCCGCCTGGGTGGGACTGGCGACAACCGAGGCCTGCCTTGGCCTGCTCGATGCGGCGCTGGAAGGAGCCGGCAAGGCGCTGACCGGTTTCGAGTTCCTGCCACGGATCGGCGTCGATGTGCTTTTCGATCACTACCCCGACCAGCGCAATCCGCTTGCCGCGCGCCATGACTGGCAGGTGCTGATGGAGATTTCCTCCGCGCGCTCGCAGCAGGATGCCCAGGCGCTGCTGCAATCGATCCTGGCCGAGGCACTGGAAGCCGGCACGATCGAGGATGCGGCGCTGTCGCAGAACGAGGCCCAGCGGCTTTCCTTCTGGGCGATCCGCGAGACCATTCCGGCATCACAAAGGAAGCTCGGCTGGTCGATCAAGCACGACATCTCCGTACCGGTGCACCGCGTTCCCGACTTCATCGCGGCGGCTGCGGCTGCGGTGGAGCGCGCCTGCCCCGGCGCCCGGCCCTTCCCTTTCGGCCATATGGGCGACGGCAACATCCACTACAATGTCAGCCAGCCCGAGGCGATGGCGCTCGAGACCTTCCGCGCCCATGGGGATGCCATTCAGAACGCGGTGTTCGACCTCGTCGTCGCCTTTGGGGGATCGATTTCTGCCGAGCATGGCATTGGCCGGCTGAAGCGCGAGCTTCTCGCCCGCACCAAGGATCCGGTGGCGCTCGCCATGATGCGGCAGATCAAGCAGGCGCTCGACCCCAACGGCATCCTCAATCCGGGCAAGGTGGTCTGAGGAACGGCCTCCCCACCTTCTCATGGAGATTCCTCTTCCTGCCGTTACCCGTTGTAATCATTCAATAACCACAGATCGGGGTAAGGAAGGATTCACCCTCTCTCTTAAGCGCTTGGAGGGAGGGAACTGCTATTCTCGCGTCATCACGGGATAACAAGAACAACAATCCGTGGACAGAAAGCACCGCCAGAGAAGCGGGCTCTGAAGAGAAGACAGAGAGGCACCCATGGCTAGAGAAGCCGCGACGGTAGTTTCCGTCGAGAACAGCAAGGGCTATTTCCGGCTCGATCCCTATGCGATCCCGGACCGGATCCGTTTCACGCGCAACGCAGTCGAATATACGCTCGACCGCACCGGCGTGTCGGTCAGGATGATCCTGGCAAAGTCGGGCCTGCCCCTGTCGTTTGCCCTGCCGGCGCGCTCCTTCAAGGGCATCGCCGCGCGTTGTGTCGAGCATGCGGATGGCAGCCATACCGTCTCGCTCGAACTGCATCACCACGATCCGGCGCTGTGCATTCCGGTCCTCGTCGCCGGCGACCTTAACGACATCGCCGCCGACTGGCATTCCTGGAGCCGGCTGATGAGGCTGCCGATGCTGATCATCGACGAAAGAGGCCTGGCGCAGACGATCCGCAACGAACTCGGCGCGATCAGGGTGGAAACGCCGATCGCGCGCCGCCGCCGGATCACGCTGCTGCGCCACCGGCCCTGGTTCCTGCGCCGCCGCAAGGCGGGCACGGTCGGTGAAGTGACGAAGATCACTGCGGCCGAGATCATTTCGCGGCATTAGGTCATGAACTCATAAGCAGGGTCAAAATGGCGCTGAAAGTGCAAAGCAGAGTGAGGAAAAAGCCGAAAAGCGGGGTTTACCCCCCGGTTAAGGCTTTTGACGCTGCTCTGGGCAGCACTTTCATG
>JAGRLT010000129.1 GCA_020441665.1 Nitratireductor sp. | reverse complement strand
TCGCGGTTCATTCCGTCGGCTGCCCGGTACGCGATGCCGGCAAGACCTTCGAGCGCCGCGCAGGCGCCGTCGCGGGTAATCGCGATCACCTTGTAGCCAGCCTGATGAAAGGCTTTGGCCGCTTCGCGGGAAAGGCGGCCATTGGCGCCCAGAATGGCAATGGTTTCGGTCATGATCGGTTCCTTTCGGGTTGCGGACTTCCGGCCGATCATCAGCAATCGAAAACAAATGGAAAATACCAGATAGTTGATATATAAAATTCAGAAATGAATAGATTATCGCTATCGTCACGGCAGCGCATGCGCGACTTCGACTGGAACCTGGTTTCGAGCTTTCTGGCGGTGCTGGAACAGGGATCGTTGGTGGCCGCGGCGCGCCAGTCGGGCATCAGCCAGCCGACCCTTGGCCGCCATATCGACGAGTTGGAGGCAGCCCTCGGCGTCACCCTGTTCGAGCGCGGCAGGGCCGGCATGGCGCCCACCGCAACGGCGCTGGAACTGGCCGAAAGCGCCCGCGCCATGCGGCAGGCTTCGGCCGAACTGGCGCTGACGGCAACCGGCGTGTCCGAGGCGGTCGGCGGAACCGTGCGCATCACGGCGAGCGACATCGTCGCGACCTATCTGTTGCCCGAAATCCTGCGCGATCTCCTGGCCGATCTGCCGGAAATCGCCGTCGAACTGGTGCCGTCAAACGCGGTCGAGAACCTGTTGCGGCGCGACGCGGATATCGCCATCCGCATGGTGCGGCCGAGCCAGAACGATCTGATCGCCCGCAAGGTCAACACATTCGAGATGGGCATCTATGCCCACCGCGACTATCTCGCCCGCCACGGCATGCCGTCGGACTTCGCGGCGCTCGCCCGCCATACCGTTATCGGCTATGACCGCTCGGACCTGATCCTGCGCGGTTTCGAGGAGGCCGGCTACGCCGTGACGCGGGATTTCTTCCGCTTTCGCTGCGACAACCAGATTGCCGCCTTCGAGGCGCTCGCGGCGGGCGTCGGCATCGGCTTCGGTCCGCGCGCCATCGCGGCGCGCCATCCCGAACTGGTCCGTATCCTTGCCGATATTCCGATCGCCGCCCTGCCCATGTGGCTGACCTCCCACCGCGAATTGCGCACCTCGCGGCGCATCCGCCGGGTCAACGACTATCTCGCCGAAAAACTCGAAGCGCTCGACCTCGCCTGAAAGCGCCGCCTTGCAACGCCCGGCCCTGGCCGGCATAGGGCCCTGCTGCCGGGCATGTGATCGCTGTATCGGGATGTTTTCCTGGTCTGGAACGGTCTTTTCCTTGCCGAATCAGGACATCGGGCCGTTTCAGACTTGATCCGTTTCGCAATTCAAGGATTTTGCGGCGCAATAACGACTGTCCGAAGCGCGGAAATGGCGTTTAGCCGCGCGGGAATGCATTCCTGCCGCCTTGCCACAGCATTGTGTCTGTCCGGCGGTTGGGTTGCGGCGCCAGATGGTGTAGTGCAGCGCCAAATCCGCCCATCCAGGCCCCGGCCGCCCGCAGGCCGGTTACTTCAGGAGCAGTGAGCCATGGACCAGACCGCAGATCAGAAAGCCAAGCGCCTCGACGCCTTTTTCAATCAGCCCCTTGAAGAGGTCGATGCGGAGATTTTCGGCGCCATCGGCAAGGAACTGGGCCGCCAGCGCCACGAGATCGAGCTGATCGCGTCGGAAAACATCGTCTCCCGCGCCGTGCTCGAGGCCCAGGGTTCGATCATGACCAACAAATATGCCGAGGGCTATCCGGGCAAGCGCTATTACGGCGGCTGCCAGTTCGTCGACATTGCCGAGGAACTGGCCATCGAGCGCGCCAAGAAGCTGTTCGGCGCCAGTTTCGCCAACGTCCAGCCCAATTCGGGTTCGCAGATGAATCAGGCGGTCTTCCTGGCGCTGCTCGAGCCCGGCGACACCTTCATGGGCCTCGACCTCAATTCGGGTGGCCACCTGACCCATGGTTCGCCGGTCAACATGTCGGGCAAATGGTTCAACGTCGTCTCCTATGGCGTGCGCGAGGGCGATCACCGGCTCGACATGGACGCGATCGAGAAACAGGCGCGGGAAACGAAGCCGAAGCTGATCATCGCCGGCGGCACCGCCTATTCGCGCATCTGGGACTGGCAGCGCTTCCGCGAGATCGCCGATTCGATCGGCGCCTGGCTGATGGTCGACATGGCCCATATTGCGGGCCTGGTCGCCGGCGGCGTCCATCCCTCGCCGGTGCCGCATGCCCATGTGGTGACCTCGACGACGCACAAATCCCTGCGCGGCCCGCGCGGCGGCCTCATTCTCAGCAATGATGAGGCGATCGCCAAGAAGCTCAACTCGGCCGTCTTCCCGGGCCTCCAGGGCGGCCCGCTGATGCATGTCATCGCCGCCAAGGCCGTGGCGCTGGGCGAGGCGCTGCGTCCCGAGTTCAAGGATTATGCCAGAGCGGTCGCCGGCAACGCCAGGGCGCTTGCCGCAAGCCTGATCGACAACGGTTTGGACATCGTTTCGGGCGGTACCGACAACCATCTCATGCTGGCCGATCTCAGGCCCAAGAACGCCACGGGAAAACGCGCCGAGGCAGCCCTCGGCCGCGCCAACATCACCTGCAACAAGAACGGCATTCCCTTCGACCCGGAAAAACCCTTCGTCACCTCGGGCATCCGCCTCGGCACGCCAGCCGGCACCACGCGCGGCTTCGGCGAGGCGGAATTCCGCGAGATCGGCGCCCTGATCTGCGAAGTGCTCGACGGTCTCAAGAGCGCCAATTCCGACGAGGGCAACGCCGCCGTCGAAGCTGCGGTGCAGCGCAAGGTCATCGAGCTGACCGATCGGTTTCCGATGTATGGCTATATGGGGTAGGAGCGAATAGGGAATAGAGAGTAGCGAATAGGGGTGGTGTGATGCCGGCCCAAACTGCTATTCGCTATTTCGCTACTCACTATTCGCTGAAAGACCATGCGCTGCCCCTATTGCACCTCGACCGATAGCCAGGTGAAGGATTCCCGTCCGACCGAGGACGGTTCGGCGATCCGCCGCCGCCGCGTCTGCAACGATTGCGGCGGCCGCTTCACGACCTTCGAGCGGGTGCAGTTGCGCGAACTGATGGTCGCCAAGAAATCGGGAAAACGCGCGCCCTTCGACCGCGACAAGCTGGAGCGCTCGGTCCACACCGCGCTCAGGAAGCGCGACGCCGATCCCGACCGGGTCGAGCGGATGATTTCAGGCATCGTCCGCCAGTTGGAAAGCCGCGGCGAGGGCGACATTCCCTCGGGTGAAATCGGCATGCTGGTGATGGAAGGCCTCAAGCAGATCGACCAGGTCGCCTATGTCCGCTTCGCCTCGGTCTACAAGGATTTCCAGAATGCCGAGGACTTCGAGGCGTTTCTGCGGGAAATGGAGCAATAGAGCGAATAGCGAATAGGGAGTATTGGCTGGGAAGCACATTTTGTTTGACCTCATCGATAGCGATTGCGATCTGTACTCGCTACTCGCTACTCGCTACTCGCTACTCGCTACTCGCTACTCGCTACTCGCTACTCGCTACTCGCTACTCGCTACTCGCTACTCGCCTCATGTCCACCGACCCCCGCTACCTTGCCGCCGCCATCCGCCTCGCAAGGCGTCATGAGGGCCTGACCGGCACCAACCCGTCGGTCGCCTGCGTGCTGGTGCGCGACGAGGGACACGGCCCTGTGGTCGTCGGCAGCGGCGTGACGGCAATCGGCGGCCGGCCCCATGCCGAGCCGCTGGCGATCGCCGAAGCCGGCGAAAGGGCGAGGGGCGCGACGGCCTATGTGACGCTCGAACCCTGCGCCCATCACGGCCGCACGCCGCCCTGCGCCGAGACGCTGATCGATGCCGGCATCGCCCGCGTCGTCACCGCCCACACCGATCCCGATGCCCGCGTCAGCGGCAGGGGCCATGCCATGCTGCGAGCCGCCGGCATCGACGTCGAGGCGGGCCTGTTGGGCGAGGAGGCCGCCGAGGGTCTCTCGGCCTACCTGATTCAGAAGGCCAGCAAACGCGCCCAAGTGACTCTGAAACTGGCGGTTTCAGCCGATGGCTACATCGGTGCGAGAGGCGAGGGGCAGGTGCCTGTGACGGGTCCCGTCGCCCGGGCGCAATCCCATCTCCTGCGTGCCGGCCATCACGCCATCCTGGTCGGCGTCGCCACGGCGCTCGAGGACGATCCCATGCTGACCTGCCGCCTGCCGGGCCTCGAGGCGCGCTCGCCGGCGCGCATCGTGCTCGATCCCGGCGGCCGCATGCCGCTCGATGCGAAACTGGTCGGGACCGCCAACCGGCACCGCACCATCCTGGTCACCGGTGGTTCCATTGCGTCCGACCGCCGCGCCGCGCTCACCGCCGCCGGCTGCGAACTGATGCCCTGCGAGATCGCGAACGGCCGCATCGCCCTGCCGGAACTGCTCGAGGATCTGGCGGCCATCGGCATCCATGCGCTGCTGGTAGAGGGCGGCGCGGCGACCGCCAGGGCATTCCTTGAAGAGGGTCTGGTGGATCGGCTGGTGCTGTTTTCCGGCGACAGGGCCATCGCCAGGCCGGGCGCCGAGATGATCGCCTCGCCGCTCGATGCGGCGATGCTCGAAGGTTTTACCCCTTGCGAGACGCTGACCCTTGGCGAAGACACCATGACCCGCTACACCAAGCGCGAAGGGTAGAGGATACATGTTCACCGGCATTGTCACCGAAATCGGCGCCATCGAGGCTGTAATGCAGCGCCATGGCGGCAAGGCCTTTCGCGTCCGCTCGGCCTATGACTATGAGACCGTCGATATCGGCGCCTCGATCGCCCATGCCGGCGTCTGCCTGACCGTCACCGCCAAGGGCGGGGACTGGCACGAGGTCGAGGCCTGGGAAGAGGCGCTGCGGCTCACCACGCTGGACGGCTGGCAGGCCGGCGAACCGGTCAATCTGGAGCGCTCGCTCAAGGTCGGCGACGAACTGGGCGGCCACATCGTATCCGGCCATGTCGACGGACTGGCCGAGATCGTCTCGGTCGAGGCGGAGGGCGAGGCGACCCGCTTCACCCTCGAGGCTCCCGGGGCGCTGGCCCGCTTCATCGCGCCCAAGGGTTCGGTCGCGCTCGATGGCACGTCGCTTACCGTCAACGGCGTTGAGGGCAACCGCTTCGATGTCCTGCTGATCGCCCACACGCTCGCCGTCACCACCTGGGGCCGGCGCAGGACGGGCGACAGGCTCAACCTCGAAGTCGATACCATGGCGCGCTACGCCGCCCGGCTGATGGAATATCAGGGCTGACCGGCGCTTTCCGGTCTGGCGCCATGCCATCTTCTGACCACTCTTTCGCGCTATCAGCCGGCAAAGCAAAGAGGGCTGACAACTTGACCAGATCGATCCCAATCGCGCTCGCAATGGCGGTTGCCGCTGCATTGCTGGCATCGTGTCAATCGGGCGACATCCTCGAAAGTGCCGCCTCGTCATCGGCATCGAAACTCGACACAAGGGTCGCGGAACCGGCGCCGGAAACCCTGCCGTCCGCCGAGGGCACCTCGGAAACGCGCATGGCGCTTGCCGCCGAGGACGTCCCGCCCGGCGTGGAGACCGGCACCGCCAATCCCGCCGGCGCCTCCGAACAGTTGGCGGCGCTCGATCCTTCCCGCGCCCGGCCGGCGCCCGGCGGCGATCCGCTGGCGCCCGGCGTGTTCGAGACCCCCGCCGACCAGCGTCCGAAGAAGACCTATCTCATCAACGGCCTGCTCAGCGCCGTGCCCTTCATCGGCTATGGCTTCCGTCATCTGAAGGAAAAGATCCCCGGCGCCGAGCTCTATTCCTATATGGGCGTCGTCGAGGGGCCGACGATCATCGCGCCGAAAGTGGTCAAGGAGGCGGAAGCCGCCTGGAAACAGAATCCCGACACGATGATCAACCTTGTCGGCATTTCGCTCGGCGCTGATCTCGTCACCGTGATCGCCAACCAGCTCAACGAGAAGGGCGTGCCGGTCAACTATCTCGGCATCGTCGACGGCACCCACCTGCAACCGATCCCGGCCAATGTGCGCAAGGCCGACAATCTGACCTGCTCCAACCTCGATTGCACGCGCGCCAAGGCGCATCTTGCCAAGGGCAATGACACGACCCGGTTCGAGAAGAAGATCTACCGCTCCTCGCACATCCCCCTCGGCGACCATGCGGAACTCCATTCGAGGGTCATCGAACAGGCGAACAATTTGTAGGGCTCGGCCTTCTATCACCGTTCCGGGCTCACCTTTCTCACCCCTGCCATGCGGCTTTTGCACTTGCCAAAGCGTGGCGCCCGTGGTTTGTCCCGCCAACTTTCACTCCGGCAGGATGGCATGGCAAACAACCCACATCTTCTGGTCGTCGAGGCCCGCTTCTACGACGATCTGTCTGACGCCCTGCTAAAGGGCGCGACGGCGGTTCTCGATGCCGCCGGCGCAAGCCATGATGTCGTTACCGTCATGGGCGCGCTGGAAATTCCGGCGGCCGTCGCCTTTGCCGAAAAGGCGGCAAAGGAAGGCGGCACGGCCTATGACGGCTATGTGGCGCTCGGCGTCGTCATTCGCGGCGAGACCCATCATTTCGACATCGTCGCCAATGAATCGGCCCGCGCCCTGATGGACCTGTCGGTCAAGCGCGAACTGGCGCTCGGCAACGGCATCATGACGACCGAAAATGGCGAGCAGGCCTGGGAGCGCTGCGATCCCGCCAGGCTCGACAAGGGCGGTTTTGCCGCCAGGGCGGCGCTCGCCATGATCGATCTGCGCAACAAGCTCGGAGCCTGACATGCCGTCTGCCGTCGCCAATGGGGATACCGGCCTGCAGAAGGCCGCCAACAAGCGCGGCGCGGCCAGGCTCGCCGCCGTCCAGGCGCTCTACCAGATGGACCTGACCGCGCAGCGGCTGATGGACGTCGCGGCGGAGTACGAGAATTTCCGCCTCGGCAAGGAAGTCGATCCCGATGAGGGGCCGGAGACCTATCGCGACGCCGATGCGCAATGGTTCCGCGCCATTCTGTCCGGCGTCGTGGCCGAGCAGAAGCGCATCGATCCGCTGATCGCCAGGACCCTTCCCTCCGACTGGCCGCTTGCCCGCATCGAGACGCTGTTGCGCGCCATCCTGCGCGCCGGAACCTGGGAACTGCTCGCCAAGAAGGACGTGCCCGCCCGGGTCGTCATCAACGAATATGTTGATGTGAGCCGCGCCTTCTTCGAGGAGGACGAGCCCAAGCTGGTCAACGGCGTGCTCGACCGCATCGCCCGCAAGCACCGCGATGCGGAACTGGCCGAACCGCCGGTGGAAGAACGCTGAGGCGGGCGGGGATGGCGGACGAAACCAGTCTGATCCAGACCCATCTCGCACCGCTGGCAGCCGGCGAAGCCCTCGGACTGGCCGACGATGCGGCCTGCCTTACCCCGCCGCCCGGCCACGAACTGGTGCTGACCGCCGATGCCATCGTCGAGGGAACCCATTTCCTGCCCGGCGACGATCCGGCCGACATCGCCGCCAAGGCGATTGCGGTCAACCTGTCCGACCTGACCGCCAAGGGCGCGACGCCGCTCGGCTATCTGCTCACCCTCGTCTTTCCACAAGCGCCCGACGATGCCTGGATGCGGGGTTTCGCCGCCGGCCTGTCGGCCCGTGCCCATGGCAAGCTCTTCGGCGGCGACATGACCGTGGGCGGCAGCGTGCTCTCCGTATCGGTCACGGCGATCGGCGCCGTTCCGCACGACCGCATGGTCCGCCGCTCCGGCGCCAGACCCGGCGATATCCTGTTCGTCACCGGCCCGCTCGGCACCAAGCTCGCCGGCCTGATGGCGGCGACCGATCCCGCCTGGGTCGTGGCGACGGGCCTGTCGCGGGAGGACCTCGACCCGCTGATCGCCGAATACAGGGCGCCGCCAGTGCCCTTCGCCGACATTTATGCCCGCATCGTGCGCGACCATGCCAGCGCGGCGCTCGACATATCCGACGGCCTGCTGATCGACCTCGAACGGCTGAGCGCGGCAAGCGGCACCGGCGCCGTTGTCGAGGCTGAAAAACTGCCGCTGCACCGAACCGTGCGCGCATTGATCGACAACGGTCATCTGAGCCTCGAGGCGACGGTCACCGGCGGCGACGATTACGTCGTCCTGTTCAGCGTGCCGGAGCACATGGCCGAGGCCGTGATCCAGGCGGGCGGCATCGCCAGATGCCATGCGATCGGCAAGATCGTCCCGTCTGCCCAGGGCGTGAAAATCCTCGACGGCGACGGATTGCCCATGGCCATCGGCGGCAGGCACGGCTATGACCATTTTACCGGAACGTAAGATGGATGGCCGAAGTGAGCGAGACCTCCGATAGCCATGTCGCCGAAAACGCCGCGGCGATCGCCGATGCGGCCGAGAACGCCATTGCCCGCAAGAATGCCATCCTTCTGGCCGTCTGCCAGTCGGTGAACGGCGCCGCCGCCCCCCTGTCGATCGGGCTTGGCGGCGTGGTGGGCAGCTATCTGCTCGCCGCCGACAAGTCCCTCGCCACCGCGCCGGTCACCGGCTTCAACCTCGGCGCGGCGCTGATGTCGATCCCCGCGGCCATGCTGATGCGCAGGATCGGCCGCCGCAGCGGCTTCACCATCGGCGCGATGATCGGCGCTACCGCCATGCTTTTCGCGGTGCAGGCGATCCGGATGCAGTCCTTCTGGCTGTTCGTCCTCGCGCTGATGGTCGCGGGTTCGTCCAACGCCTTCGTACAGCAATACCGCTTCGCCGCCGCTGACCGGGGCTTGCCCGAATACAAGCCCAAGGCGATTTCCATCGTGCTGGTTGGCGGTATTGCGGCGGCCATCGTCGGCCCGCAGATGATCCTCAACTTCAAGGACTTTCTTCAGCCCATTCCCTTTGCCGGAGCGTTCCTGTGGGGCACGGGACTGTTCGGGATCAGCATTCTGGTCATCCGCTTCATGGAGCCGGGTCATCCGACGAAAACGGCCGAGGAACTGGCCGGAAAGCCCCAGCGCCCGCTGATCGAGATCATGGCCCAGCCGCGCTTCATCGTCGCCGCCATCTGCGGTACCGCCTCCTATGCGCTGATGTCCTTTGTAATGACGGCCGCGCCGCTCGCCATGCTCGCCTGCGGCTTCGACGTCGACGATTCGACCTGGGGCATCCAGTGGCACGTCATGGCGATGTTCATGCCGAGCTTCTTCACCGGCCATCTCATCGCCCGCTACGGCAAGGTGCGCATCGTGGCGATCGGCCTGCTCATTCTGTCCGCCGGCGCCATCGTCTCGCTCAACGGCATCTCGCTCGCCCATTTCTATCTCACGCTGATCCTGCTCGGCATCGGCTGGAACTTCGGCTTCATCGGCGCGACGTCGATGATCACCGATACCTATGAGCCGCATGAAAAGAACAGGGCTCAGGGCGCCAATGATTTCATCCTGTTCGGGACGGTGGCCTTTGCCAGTCTGATGTCCGGCTTTTCGCTCAACATCATGGGCTGGGAGTTCATCAACTGGATCGTCTTCCCGGTCGTCGCCATCTGCCTCGCCGCGCTGTGGTGGCTTGCCGTCGGGAAGGCGCCCGCAAGGCTCGAACCCCGCCTGTGAGGGCGCCTTCCATTATCTCTGGACAGCATCCAAAGGATGGCCCTGCAAGCCTTGCAACTCGTGAGTTTTCGGTTAAAAGGCGCGATTGATGCAGCCGGACGCCAAATCCGGTTGCCGGTTTATGGGGGAAAGCCGCCCGGAACTGCTGGAGGGTACCGGTTTTTGCGGTTTTTCGTCCCTGACTGACATGGGGCCGCAGGCCCCGAAGACTCGACTTCATTGAGCCTTTCTTTCGGGGAAAAGAACAAGAGGATCTCTCAACATGACTGCTGTCTATCTGGCAATCGCCGCTGGCGTATTGTCCATTCTTTACGGCATCTGGGCAACCATGTCGGTCATGAGCGCCGACGCCGGTAACAGCCGGATGCAGGAAATCGCCGGCTTCATTCAGGAAGGCGCACAGGCCTATCTGACCCGCCAGTACATGACCATCGCCCTTGTCGGCGTCGTCGTTTTCGCACTCGTGTGGTGGCTGCTCGGCGGTCTCACCGCGGTGGGCTTCGCCATCGGCGCCATCCTGTCCGGCATTGCCGGCTTCATCGGCATGCTGGTGTCGGTTCGCGCCAATGTGCGCACCGCCCAGGCGGCTTCCCAGAGCCTCGGTGCCGGCCTCGGCGTTGCCTTCAAGGCCGGTGCGGTTACCGGCCTTCTGGTTGCCGGCCTCGCGCTGCTGGGCGTTGCCCTCTACTACTGGTACCTGACCGGGCCGGCCGGCTTCAATCCGACCGACCGTTCGGTGATCGACGCCCTGGTGGCGCTCGGCTTCGGCGCTTCGCTGATCTCGATCTTCGCCCGTCTCGGCGGCGGCATCTTCACCAAGGGCGCCGACGTTGGCGGCGACCTGGTCGGCAAGGTGGAAGCAGGCATTCCCGAAGACGATCCGCGCAACCCGGCAACGATTGCCGAC
>JAGRLT010000128.1 GCA_020441665.1 Nitratireductor sp. | reverse complement strand
TTCACCGGGCCGTAATGGGAGGTCTCGTTGGACGAGCCCATGGCGAATTCGTCCATGTTGAGCTTGCCCAGCATGACGGCGCCATCGCGCCACAGATTGCCGGAAACGGTGGATTCGTAGCGCGGCCGGAAGCCATCGAGAATGTGCGAACAGGCCTGGGTGTGCTCGCCCTCGGTGGCGAACAGGTCCTTGATGCCGAGCGGTATGCCCTCAAGATCGCCGGCCTCGCCGGAGGCAAGCCGGCCGTCGGAGACCCTGGCCATGGCGCGCGCCTTGTCATGGGTCACGCTGACATAGGCATTGAACGTCGCGTTGGCGGCATCGATCGCGGCGAGATAGGCATCGGTCAATTCGAGCGCGGTGATCTCCCTGCGGGAGAGCTTTTCCCGCGCTTCGGCAATGGTAAGTTTCGTAAGTTCAGACATTTATCCAAGTTTCTTCATGTAAAATCTTGACCAACCGGAATCCGGATAGTCGAGAAAGGCGCCACAGACCGTGTAGCCGCCGCGTTCATAGACCCGCCAGGCTTCCTCGAAACCCGGCGCCTCGCCGGTCTCCAGCTTCAATTCCTTCAGCCCCTTCTCGTGCGCGAGCCGCTCGACGCGCCGGAGAAGGTCGCGACCGACCCCCATTCCGCGCACCCGGTCGCGGGTATACATGCGCTTGACCTCGCCGAGGCCGGCATCGTGCACCTTGAGCGCCCCCATGCCCACCGCGCGCCCGGCCTCGTCGCGCGCCACAAACAGCGTGGTCGCGCTTTCGGCGATCTGTTCGGCCGTCATCTGGAACTGGAATTCGCTCGGGGTGAGCGGGTTCATGAAGGCGTTCAGTTCCTCGATCATGACGCGAACGTCTTCCTGAAGCGGCGTCTCGGCGGCAATCGAAATCGTCATTGTGCGGCCTCGCACAGGGCGAAATCGCGGTGCACGAGGCTCCAGCGCAATTCCTCCTCGCTCTGTTCGGCGCCGTCGTTTGTACTGTTCCATTCGTTCTGGGACGTCACGGTGAGCGTGCTGTCATAGGCCGAAAGATTGAACAGATCTGGCCTCGAAATGCCGGAATCATCGCCACAGGAGGCGATGGCGATCCAGCCGACCGTTTCGCCCTCGGAAGTGCGGGCGGGCAGGAATTGCGCGAAGGTGCAGCCGAATTCATAGCCGTATACGCCGTCGGCCCTGAGGGTGAAATAGACTTCCTCGCCGCCCTCGCCCGCCGCGCAGCCGGCGGGATCGGTCGCCCAGACCTGCCCGCCGGACAGAAACTCCGGAAGCCCGTCCGCAAGGGCGGGTACCGGCGCGGCCAGCGCGACTATAATTGCCAGGAAAATCTTGCGCATGGCCGCTTCACCGCCGTTCATTCAACGACCTTGGGCACCATGAAGAAATGGTCCTCCGTGGCCGGCGCGTTGGCGACGATATCGTCCGCCTTGCCGCCGTCGGTGACCACGTCGTCGCGCTTCTTCATGCTCATGGAAACGACCGAGGTCATCGGCTCGACGCCGGCGACATCGACCTCGTCGAGCTGTTCGACAAAGCCGAGAATGGTGTTGAGCTCGCCCTGCATCTTCTGCGCTTCGGCATCGGAAACGGCAATGCGGGCAAGCTTGGCGACGCGCTTGACGGTGGCGAGATCGACGGACATGGACGGCCTGCGGCTTTCGGGGCTGACATATGTACCCGCCTATAGCCGCAGCGCCACGCGAGTTCAATGGCGAGGCGCGGCCATCGTTGCAAAATCGGCTTCGGCCGATAACAGGGTCGCGCTGGCCTATGCTTCGAACGATCCGCCCAGTTCGAGCACCTTCACCTTGTCCGCCTCGCCTTCCATCGCCTCGACAAACTTGTCGGCCGTCTGGTCGATGATCGCAAAGGAGGCATAGTGACAGGGGATGACGGCCGAAAAGTCGAAGAAGCGCCGGCAGGCGAGCGCCGCCACAGCGCCGCCCATGGTGAAGCGGTCGCCGATCGGCACGATGCCGATATCGGGCCGGTGCAGTTCGTTGATCAGCGCCATGTCGGAGAAAATGTCGGTATCACCCATGTGGTAGAGCGTTTTCTCGCCTTCCGCATGCAGGATGAGGCCGGCGGGATTGCCGAGATAGACATTGCCGCCCTTCTCGCCGGTCTGTTTCGAGGAGGAATGGTCGGCGCGCACGAAGGTGGTGGTGAAGCCGCCGCAATCGACCGTGCCGCCGACATTGCCCGGATTGATCTGGCTGTCGGACAGGCCTTGGCCGACGAGATACATGCAGATCTCGAAATTGGCGACCAGCATGGCGCCGGTCTCGCGACAGATGCCGAGCGCATCGCCGATGTGATCGTCATGGCCATGGGTCAGAAGCACATGGGTGGTGCCGGCGATTGCCGCGCTCTTCTTCGCCGCGTCCTCGAAGGGGCCGAAGAAGAACGGATCGATCAGGATGTTGCGGTCGCCAAGGCCGACGCCGAAACAGGAATGGCCGTACCAGGTGATTTTCATCGTTTTCCTCCCAGACTGATGCGCGATTGCAATTGTTTGCTGAAAGGAACATAGACGCCTGATGGCGTCTGGCAACATCATCGACATCGCGGAACTGAAGAGCCTGCATCAGGCTGGCGCGCGGCTGTTCGGCCTCGATCTCGGCTCCAAGACGATCGGCATTGCCGTTTCCGACGGGCTTTTGACCATCGCCAGCGCCTTTCACACCATACGCCGGGTGAAATTCGGCAAGGATGTCGCCGAACTGCTGAAGCTTGCGGGGGAGAACCGGGTCTTCGGCCTCGTGATCGGCCTGCCGCTCAACATGGACGGTTCTGAAGGACCGCGGGTCCAGGCGACGCGCGCCTTCGTGCGCAATCTGGCGCCGCTCAGCGCGCTGCCGGTGGTGCTGTGGGACGAGCGGCTGTCAACGGTCGCGGCCGAACGGGCAATGCTCGAAGCCGACCTGTCGCGCAGAAAACGGGCGGAGAAGATCGATGCCGCCGCCGCCGCCTTCATTCTGCAGGGTGCGCTGGACCGGTTGCGGCAGCTTTGAACGGCGCTTCCCCGTCCCCCAGCCCTGCCCTGGCGTCGGCTTCCCAATAGTCGGAGAGCATCGCCCTTGCCTGGGGCAGCCAGGAGGCGCGCCAGCGAAACGCGGCAATCGCCATGACGATGGCGCTGTCGAAAGCGCAGGCGCCGGCGATCATGCCAGGCAGCGCGGCGCGGTCCACATGCAGGGTGTTGGCGTAGATGTCGAAGACGGCGTCATGAACCTGGCGCGACAGCATGATGAAGCCGAAGTTCACATCGTTCACGCTGAGCGCATACCAGCCCCAGAACAGGACCAGGGGCAGGAACCAGAGAGTCAGGAGAAGTCGCACACGAGCCGCCTTTCGAGGCTCCACCCTCGATCATTCAAACGCGATGCGCAATGTAAACCTTTTGTTAGGGTTAACGGCGGCGGCGTCAAACCGGCTTGAATATGGCCTGGCCCGACGATAGAGCTTGCGGCCTGGCGCGCGCCGTCCCGCGGCGTTCCCGCCCCCTTCCGGCCCCCTTCCCGCCCCTGGCAATGTCTTCCCATGCAAGCCGTCCTTGAAAGCCTCGTTCCGATCTATCTGCTGATCCTGACCGGTGTCGTGCTGCGGCGCGCCAGGCTGGTCTCCGACGATGGCTGGAAAGGCATGGAACGGCTGAGCTTCTACCTGTTCTTCCCGGCGCTGCTGGTGCTCACGCTCTACCGCGCCGATTTTTCCGGCACCGGGGCAAGCGCCGCCCTGTCCACCTTCGCCGTCGGCGTGGCGATCATCCTTGCCGCCGGGCTCGCCCTGCGCCGGCCGGTCAGCGCCCTCCTCGGGCTCAGCGACCCGGCCTATTCCTCCGTCTATCAGGGCTTTACCCGCTGGAACGCGTTCATCGCGCTGGCGATCACCGAAAAATTGTTCGGTGCCGACGGCCTCGTGCTGGTGGCGATCGCCATTCTGGTGATGGTGATCCCGATCAACGTCGCAAGCGTCATGGTGCTGACCTGGCTTGGCGAGCGCAACGGCGCGAAACGCTCGCTGCGACGCGATATCGGGCTCAATCCGATCGTGCTTTCGGCGCTGGCCGGCTCCCTGCTCAATCTGATGGCCGTGCCGATCTACGAGCCGGTTACCGTCGCGGTGGAGATGATCGGCGACACGGCGCTACCGATCGGCCTCATCCTGGTCGGTGCCGGATTGCGGCCCAGCCTGGACAGATCGGCGCTTTCGGCCGTTGCCCTTACCGCGGCGATGAAACTGCTCGGCGTGCCGCTGCTGCTGGTCGCGCTCGGCTACGCCTTCGGCCTTGAAGGACGCGACCTTGTGGTGATGGCGGCCATCGGCGCGGTGCCGACCGCCATGCAGGGCTTCGTGCTGGCCCGCGAAATGGGCGGCGATGCAACGCTCTTCGCCTCGATCAGCACGGCGCAGGCGATTGCCTCCGTGGTGACGATCCCGCTGGTGATCTACCTTGCGACGGTGTTCTTCGCCGCAGCGTGACCGGGTACGCGCCAGTCACGTTCGGGTCAGTCGCGTTCGGGAAACAGGGTGTCGATGATTTCCATCGCGTTCTGGCGGCTGTCGAGCATGCCGTAGGTGTTGCGCCACAGGCCGCCCAGCCGCGTCTCGACAAAGGCGTCGGCAAGTTCGGAAAGGCCGATGCGGTGCAGTTCGGCGGCGGCGGCTGTCAGCGCCATCTGCTCGGTCAGGATGCGGGCGGAGCCCTCGTCGCCCAGCGCCATGCGGGCGGCGGTGCGGATGACGTCGATCGTCTTGGCGGCCTTGTCGCCGCCAAGGTCGCGCTCGAGCGACGACAGCACCGCCTCCAGCGCCTCGGGCTCGCGCTTGAGCACCCGCAGGACATCGAGGCACATGACGTTGCCCGAGCCTTCCCAGATGGCGTTGAGCGGGCTTTCGCGGTAGAGGCGGGCAAGATTGCCCTCCTCCACATAGCCGTTGCCGCCGAGGCACTCCATCGCCTCCTGAACGAGCGGCGGCGCCAGCTTGCAGACCCAGTACTTGATCACCGGCGTCATCAGCCGCGCATAGGCGGCTTCGGCCGGATTGGCGCCGGCGCGGTCGAAGCTCTGGGCCAGGCGAAAGGTCAGCGCGGTCGCCGCCGCCATGTCGATGGCCATGTCGGCGAGCACGCGCTGCATCAGCGGCTGGTCGATCAGCCGCTCGCCCATGGCCATCCGATGGCGGGCATGTTCGACCGCTTCCCACAGGGCCGTTCGCATCAGGCCGGCCGACCCCAGCGCGCAATCGAGCCGGGTCAGCGTCACCATGCGCAGGATGGTCTGCATGCCCCTGCCCGCCTCGCCGATCAACTGGCCGTAGGAACCGCAGATCTCGACCTCGCTCGAGGCGTTGGAGCGGTTGCCCAGCTTGTCCTTGAGGCGCTGCAGGCGCAGCCCGTTCTGCCGCCCGTCGGAGAGCCGGCGCGGCACCAGGAAACAGCCGAGCCCCTCCTGCCTGCCGCCCTGCTCGACCTGGGCGAGGATCAGGAAGGCATCGCACATGGGGGCCGAAAAGAACCATTTGTGGCCGGTCAGCTGCCACACGCCCTCGCCGGCATGGCGGGCCAGGGTGGTGTTGGCGCGCACATCCGTGCCGCCCTGCTTTTCGGTCATGCCCATGCCGATGGTGACCCCGGTCTTGGCGACCGGCGGCTTGTTCGACGGGTCGTATTTGCGCGAGGCGATGAGCGGCAGCCATTCCTCGGCGATTTCCGGGCTTTCCTGCATCGCCGCGACACAGGCATGGGTCATGGTGACCGGGCAGAGATGGCCCATTTCGATGCCCGACGTCATGTAGAAGCGGATGCCGCGCGCCACATGGCGATGCCCCTGTTCTTCGCCACCCTCCTCCCAGACCGAGGATAGCAGCCCGGCGGCGACGGATTTGCGCATGAAGGCATGATAGGAGGGGTGGAAGTCGACCAGGTCGATCCGGTTGCCCCGGTTGTCATGGGTGCGCAATTGCGGCAGGTGGCGGTTGGCAAGGCGGGCGAGCTCGATCGTGTCGCGCGCGCCGAGCCATGCGCCGTAATCGGCATAACCGGCCTTGCTGGCGGCCGGCAGCGCGGAGCCGATGCGCTGAAGCAACGGATCGCCCTGCCACAGATTGACGCCGCCGAATTCCGGCGACTGGTTGAAAACCGTATGGGTGTCGTAGCGCGAATCTGACATGGCGCGCATCTTACCCGGCTGTAACCGGGCGTACAGCGGTTTTGCCGCAGGGCACGGCGCTTTCCCCGGTGGCGATGTCGCCTCACCACAGTGGCCTGGCACCAAGGCGTGAAAGAGGTGTGACTTTCGCCTGCCACCCCCCTTGTGGGAGCCGGCGTTCCCCCCTATAGCACCGGTTTTAATGAGTGCTGACGCGACCGACCGGCTGCCGGACCTGCCCGGCTATCTGTTTTCCCATCGCCATCTGCTGGGAATCGCCGATCTTTCCCCCCACGACATCCAGCATCTCATCGACCGCGCCGACAAGGCGGTGGCGGTATCGCGGGCGGTGGAAAAGAAGAAGGCCAGCCTGCGCGGCCGCACCCAGATCAACCTGTTCTTCGAAGCATCGACCCGCACGCAGTCCTCCTTCGAGCTGGCGGGCAAGCGGCTCGGCGCCGATGTGATGAACATGTCGGTGGGCAATTCCTCGGTCAAGAAGGGCGAGACGCTGATCGACACGGCGATGACGCTCAACGCCATGCAGCCCGATATCCTGGTCGTTCGCCACCATGCCGCCGGCGCCGTGGAACTGCTGGCCCAGAAGGTCGGCTGTTCGGTGATCAATGCCGGCGACGGCGCCCATGAGCACCCTACCCAGGCGCTGCTCGACGCGCTCACCATCCAGCGCCGGCTGGGCGGCATTGCGCGCAGGACGATCGCCATCTGCGGCGACGTCCTTCACTCGCGCGTCGCGCGTTCCAACATCCTGCTGCTCAACGCGCTCGGCGCCCGGGTGCGCGTCATCGCACCGTCGACGCTGCTGCCGGCGAGTATCGGCGAGCTCGGCGTCGAGGTCTTCAACCGGATGGAAGACGGCCTTAAGGGCTGCGATGTCGTCATGATGCTGCGCCTGCAGCGCGAGCGCATGGCGGGCGCGCTGATCCCCTCGGAACGGGAATATTTCCGCTATTTCGGCCTCGACCGGGACAAGCTCAAGCTCGCCAGGGACGGCGCGCTGGTGATGCATCCAGGCCCGATGAACCGGGGGGTGGAAATCGCCTCCGATGTCGCCGACGGGCCGCAAAGCGTGATCCAGGAGCAGGTCGAGATGGGCGTTGCCGTGCGCATGGCGGTGATCGAAACCCTGATCGAAACCTGCGACCGGCTCGGCCAGCGGCAGGCGGGCGGCGATCGCGCCGGTGGCGGAGGCGCGGCATGACGGCGCTCGTTGTCAGAACCTCGCGGCTGATCGACCCCTCCCAGGGCCATGACGGCCCCGCCTCGCTGCTGATCGAGGATGGCCGGGTGACCGCGATCGAGAAGTCGGCAAGCCGCATGGCGGCGCCGGAGGGTGCCGCGACCCTCGACGCGCTCGACCGGCTGGTCGTGCCCGGCCTGGTCGACATGCGGGTCCATCTCGGCGAGCCGGGCAGCGAATATCGCGAGACCATCGCCTCGGCCTCGGTCGCCGCGGCCGCAGGCGGCGTCACCTCCTACGTCATGATGCCCGATACCGATCCGCTGATCGACGAGGTTTCGCTGGTCGACTATGTGCGCCGGGCGGCGCGCGACACGTCCGCCGTGCGGCTGCATCCCTCGGCCGCCGTGACGCGCGGTTTCGAAGGCAGGGAACTGACCGAGTTCGGCCTGCTGAAGGAAGCCGGCGCCGTCATGCTGACCGAGGGCAAGCAGTCGATCCGTTCGGCGCTGACGCTGCGGCGGGCGCTGACCTATGCGCGCGATTTCGGCCTCATGATCGCCAAGGAGACCCAGGACCGCGATCTTGCTTCCAACGGCGTGATGAATGAGGGGCTGACGGCAAGCCATCTGGGTCTTGCCGGCATTCCGCGCGAAGCGGAGATCATCGCGCTGGAACGCGATTTGCGGATCGCCGCGCTGTCGAGGGGCCGCTACCACGCGGCAAAGATTTCGACCTCGGACGCCGCTGGGGCGATGGCGCGTTACAAGCAGGCCGGGGCGGAGGTTTCCGCCGGCGTGTCGATCAACCATCTGTCGCTCAACGAGAACGATATCGGGCGCTACCGCACCTTCTTCCGCCTGTCGCCGCCGCTGCGCGCGGAAGAAGACCGGCAGGCGATGATCGAAGCGCTCAGGGACGGCACGATCGACGTCATCGTCTCCTCGCACGATCCCCAGGACGTCGACACCAAGCGCCATCCCTTCGCCGAGGCGGCGGACGGCGCGATCGGACTTGAGACGCTGCTTTCGGCCGCCTTGCGGCTGCATCATGAGGGCGCGGTGCCGCTGATGCGGCTCATCGACGCCCTTTCGACCCGCCCGGCGCAACTGCTCGGCATCGAGGCCGGCTCCCTCAGGCCCGGCATGCCGGCGGATTTCGCCATCGTCGATCCCGATCTTCCCTGGGTCTATGACGAAACCGAAATCCGCTCCCAGTCGAAGAACACCCCCTTCGAGGGCGCACGTTTCTCCGGCAGGGTGTTGCAAACGGTTGTGGGCGGGCGCACTATATTCGCCTTAAACGCGTAGTCGCGCGAAGTTTCGCGGCGGGGACAGCCGCCATAGCCGGGGGAACCGCATGCCCGATCCGATCAGTTGGTCCGTTGCCCTGCCCTATTTGCTGGCAGCACTCCTCTTCGGCTATCTGCTCGGCTCCATCCCGTTCGGCCTTCTCTTCACCCGCATGGCCGGGCTCGGCGATATCCGCAAGATCGGCTCGGGCAATATCGGCGCCACCAATGTGCTGCGCTCGGGCCGCAAGGGGCTGGCGGCGGCGACGCTGCTGGCCGACCTGCTGAAGGGCACCCTTGCCGTTCTGATCGCCGGGCGGTTCGGCCCCGATCCGGCAATTCTGGCGGGTCTCGGCGCCTTTGTCGGCCATTGCTTTCCGGTATGGCTCCAGTTCAAGGGCGGCAAGGGCGTCGCCACCTATCTCGGCGTGCTGCTGGCGCTCGCCTGGCAGGGAGCGATCGTCTTTGCCGCCGTCTGGCTCGCCACCGCCGCGATCACCCGCTATTCGTCGCTCTCCGCCCTGCTCGCGACGCTCGCCGTGCCGGTGGCGCTTTTTGCGTTCGGCAAGGTTCAGGTCGCCGAACTCTTCCTCCTGATGACGGCGCTTACCTGGCTGTTTCACCGCCAGAACATTGCCCGCCTGCTTTCCGGCCAGGAAAGCAAAATCGGCCAGAAAGGCTGAGCCGGCATGGGCCGGGAAAAGCGCGGCAGTCCGTCGAAGCCGGCCGGCGCGGCCTCCCCGAGAGGCGAAACGGCCAGCGCCATCCAGCTTACCGACGAGCAGCGGCTTAGCTGGCTGCAACTGGTGCGCTCCGACAATGTCGGCCCGGCGACCTTCCGCGACCTGATCAACCATTTCCGTTCGGCGGCCAGCGCGCTCGAGGCCCTGCCCGGCCTCATCGAGCGCGGCGGTGTCGCCGGCAGGATCCGGATCGCCAGCCGCGAAAGCGCCGAACGGGAAATGGACCAGGCGCTTGCCGGCAATGCCTGCTTCATCGGCATGGGCGAGCCGGACTATCCGCCGGCGCTGCGCGCGATCGACTATCCGCCGCCGCTGATCTGCGTCAAGGGCAATCCCGGCGTGCTGTCGCAACCCGCCGTGGCGATTGTCGGCTCGCGCAATGCCTCGATCAACGGCATGCGGATGGCGGCGCGCTTTGCCGCGGAACTCGGCCAGGCCGAATTCGCCATCGTTTCGGGCCTGGCGCGGGGCATCGACGCGGCCGCCCACAAGCACAGCCTTGCGACCGGGACGATCGCCGTCTTCGCCGGCGGCGTCGACCGCGTCTTTCCGGAGGAAAATCAGGACCTGGCGATGGACATCCTGGAACAGGGCGGCGCCTTCGTGTCGGAAATGCCGCTGGGCTGGACGCCGCGTTCGAAGGATTTCCCGCGCCGCAACCGGCTGATCGCCGGCATTGCCCGCGGCCTGCTGGTGGTCGAGGCGGCCAAGCGGTCCGGCTCGCTGATCTCCGCCCGGCTCGCCAATGAAGCGGGCCGCACCGTCTATGCGGTGCCCGGTTCTCCGCTCGATCCGCGCTGCGAGGGCACCAACTGGCTGATCAAGCAGGGCGCGACGCTGGTGACTTCGCCCGAAGACATCATCGACGATCTCGCCGACGCCCTGCCGCCGAGCGGCAGCGCCTTCTTCATGCCGGAGAAGGAGGAGAGCGGGGAGGCGCCGCCGGCGACCAACGCCGATGATGTGCGCGAGGCGATCGTCGCCGCGCTGGGGCCCGCGCCGATCGAGATCGACGACATTCTCCGCTTCACCGGCGCAACGCCAGGCCAGGTGCAGCTCGTATTGATCGAATTGTCGCTGGCCGGCCGGATCGAACGCCATGGCGGCAACCGGGTCAGCCTGATCTGACCGCCTGCGGGCGTTATTTCCGACCGGATGCCGACATTTCCGTCCTGTGCAGGTTGAGCGCGGTGTCGGCCTCGATCAGCGCCATCTCGATCAGATAGGTGGTCATCGGCTCGTCGACCGACACGCTCAGGCGACGCAGTTCGGCCAGCATGTCGTGCACGTAGGAAAGGACCTCACTCTTCTTCGAGGCATCGGCGGCTGCGCCGGCCTGCCGCCTTGCTGCGTGATCGGGTCCGGAACCCGGTTTGGCATCTGATTTGGCACCCGGCGATTTGGCACCCGGCTTGGCGCCGTGGCCAGCCCGCCGGTCCAGACCGCCATTCGCGGAATTGCCCATGCGTGTCTCCTTGCCCGCAAGCGGGTCCGTTCGGCGGACGACCGGCTCCTACTGCCGCCGGCATGCTCGGGAGGGAAGAATTGCCGCAGAAACCATGTAGGCTCGATGCGCATGCGCCGTTTTCTCTTTTATAGTGAATCGAAACGGCAATGCAACTTATGTTTGTATTCCTCGGCAAACTCCCGCCAATCGCGGGCAAAAGCCGCAGAGGCACTTGACGCCGGGCCATTCCATCGCCAAGTCATCGCGTCAAAACAGGTTTTGCCGCTTCGCGCCCGGTGCATTCCCGCCGGCGGAACGCAAAAAGTCGGAATTTCATGGGCCACAACGTCGTCATCGTCGAATCGCCGGCCAAGGCGAAGACCATCAACAAGTATCTCGGCAAGGACTATACGGTGCTTGCCTCCTATGGCCATGTGCGCGACCTGCCGGCCAAGGACGGCTCGGTGCTGCCGGACGAGGACTTCGCCATGTCGTGGGACGTCGACGCGAAGTCGAAGACCCGGCTCAACGACATTTCCAAAGCCGTCAAGGGCGCCGACCGCATCATCCTCGCCACCGACCCCGACCGCGAGGGAGAGGCGATTTCCTGGCATGTGCTGGAAGTGCTCAACCAGAAGAAGCTCCTGAAGGACAAGGAAGTCCAGCGCGTCGTCTTCAATGCGATCACCAAGAAATCGATCCTCGACGCGATGGACCATCCGCGCGACATCGACAGCGATCTCGTCGATGCCTACCTCGCCCGCCGGGCGCTCGATTATCTGGTCGGCTTCTCGCTGTCGCCGGTGCTGTGGCGCAAGCTGCCGGGCGCGCGCTCGGCCGGACGGGTGCAATCGGTGGCGCTCAGGCTGATCTGCGACCGGGAAGCGGAGATCGAGGTCTTCAAGCCGCAGGAATACTGGTCGATCACCGCCCTGCTGAAGAATGGCGCCGGCGACCCGTTCGAAGCGCGCATCGCCGAGTTCGAGGGCGAGAAGCTTCAGCGTCTCGACATCACCAGCGAAGCGCAGGCCAATACCATCCGGTCGATGCTGGAAGCGGCGACCCTTTCGGTTTCCAGGGTCGAATCGAAGCCGACCAAGCGCAACCCCTACGCGCCGTTCACCACCTCCACCCTGCAACAGGATGCCAGCCGGCGGCTGGGCTTTTCGGCCAGCCGCACCATGCAGATCGCCCAGAAGCTCTATGAGGGCGTCGATATCGGCGGCGAGACGATGGGCCTGATCACCTATATGCGGACCGACGGCGTGCAGATCGCGCCGGAAGCCGTGCCGCAGGTGCGCGCGGCGATCGAGGCGGAATTCGGCCCGCAGCATCTGCCGGAAAATCCGCGCTACTATTCCACCAAGGCGAAGAACGCCCAGGAAGCCCATGAGGCGATCCGCCCGACCGATCCCGGCCGCACGCCCAGGGCGGTGGCGCGCTTCCTCAACGATGAGCAGAAGAAGCTCTATGAACTGATCTGGCGGCGCACCATCGCCTCGCAGATGGCCTCCGCCGAGATCGAGCGCACCAGCGTCGACATTCTGGCGGAAGGCGGCGGCAAGCGCGCCCTGCTGCGCGCCACGGGCTCGGTCGTGCGCTTTCCCGGCTTTCTCGCCGCCTATGAGGTTCAGGCCAGCGGCGAAGAGGACGAGGACGGCAAGCGCCTGCCGCCGCTCAGCGAGGGCGAAGCGGTCAGCCGCGAGCAGATCGAGGCCAAGCAGCACTTCACCGAGCCGCCACCGCGCTATTCGGAAGCCTCCCTCATCCGCAAGATGGAAGAGCTCGGCATCGGCCGGCCCTCGACCTATGCCTCGGTGCTGGCGACGCTGCAGAACCGCGACTATGTGAAGCTCGAAAAGCGCCGCTTCATTCCCGATTCGAAGGGCCGGGTGGTCACCAGCTTCCTCGAAAGCTTCTTCAAGCGCTATGTGGAATACGATTTCACCGCAGATCTCGAAGAGCGGCTCGATCTCGTCTCCGACGGCAAACTGTCCTGGAAAGAGCTGATGCGCGATTTCTGGAAGCAGTTTTCGGCCAGCATCGACGACATCAAGGATTTGCGGGTTTCCGAAGTGCTCGACATGCTCAATGACGAGCTCGCCTTCGTCGCCTTTCCGCCGCGCGAGGACGGTTCCCATCCGCGCAGTTGCCCGAAATGCGCCAATGGTGAATTGTCGCTCAAGGTCGGGCGCTACGGCGCCTTTGTCGGCTGTTCGAACTATCCCGAATGCAACTTTACCCGCCAGCTCGGCGCGAGCGAGAACGAGGCGGAGGATACCGGTCCGCGGGTTCTCGGCAAGGATCCCGCGACCGACGAGGAGATTACCGTGCGCACCGGCCGTTTCGGCCCCTATGTGCAGCGCGGCGAAGGCAAGGAAGCTACTCGCGGCAGCATTCCCAAGGGCTGGAACGCCGCCGAGATCGATTACGAGCGCGCGATGCAATTGCTGTCGCTGCCGCGCCTCATCGGCCAGCACCCGGAGACCGGCAAGCCGATCACCGCCGGCATCGGCCGCTACGGCCCCTTCGTCCTGCATGAGGGCGTCTATGCCAATCTGGAAACGCCCGACGAGGTCTTTACCGCCGGCATCAACCGGGCCGTCGACCTGCTTGCGGAAAAGGCCGCCAAGGGCGGGGCGCGCCGGGGTGCCGCCGCCTCGCTGAAGGAACTGGGCGAGCATCCCGAACTCAAGGGCGCGGTAACCGTCAAGGACGGGCGCTACGGTCCCTATGTCAACCATGGCAAGGTCAATGCGACGCTGCCCCGGGGCAAGGATCCGCAAAGCGTCACGCTTGAGGAGGCGGTGCAACTGATCGCCGCCAAGGCGGAAAGCAAGGCCGGCAAGAAGGCACCGGCGAAAAAAGCCGCGAAGACGCCGGCGAAGAAAAAGGCATAGATTGGCAAGCAACCGCAACAGCAGGTCCGGCGCAAGCTCCAGGGACACGAAACGCGCCGGCCGCGGCGTTCCCGACCGCCAGGCCGTTCTCGACTACATTGCGGAAAATCCCGATATGGCGGGCAAGCGCGAAATCGCCCGCGCCTTCGGCATCAAGGGCGCGGCCAAGATCGATCTCAAGGCCATGTTGAAGGAACTGGCCGATGAGGGCCTGCTCGAAAGACGCGGCAAGCGGCTGGCCCGGCCCGGCGACCTGCCCCGCGTCGCCGTACTCGACATCGTTACCCGCGACCGCGATGGCGGCCTGCTTGCCACGCCTGCGGATTTCAACGCGGCGGACGGCAAGCCGCCCGTGATCCATATCCGCCGCCAGAAGGGCCGTGAAGCGATTGCCGGCATCGGCTCGCGGGTGCTGGCCCGGCTCGAGCGCAGCGGCGAGGCCTATACCGGCCGCATCCTCAAAGTGCTGGAAAAGCAGCGCCGGGCAGCCCTCGGCATTCTGCGCGTCGGCGACAGGGAAGCCCGCCTGGTGCCGATTTCGCGCAAGCAGGATGAGCTGGTCATTCCGCTCGAAGCATTGGGCGAGGCGAAGGATGGCGATCTCGTCGAGGCCGAACCGCTCGGCTCGGCGCGCTCGCGCGTCCACGGCTTGAGGCATGCCAGGGTGAGCCAGGTCGTCGGATCACAGATCACCGAAAAGGCCGCCTCGATGATCGCGATCCACGCCAATGACATTCCCCATGTCTTTCCCGACGAAGTCCTGCGCGAGGCGGAAGCGGCAAAGCCGATCGCACTCAAAGGCACGGACAGTGCCGCGGCGACACATGAAGACTGGCGCGACCTGCCGCTTGTCACCATCGATCCCGCCGACGCCAAGGACCATGACGACGCCATTCACGGCATGGCCGATCCCGACCATGAGGGCGGCTATATCGCCACGGTCGCCATCGCCGATGTGAGCTACTATGTGCGGCCGGGCAGCGCCATGGACCGCGAAGCGCTCAAGCGCGGCAATTCGGTCTATTTCCCCGACCGGGTCGTGCCCATGCTGCCCGAGCGGATTTCCAACGATCTGTGCTCGCTCCGGGAAAACGAGGACCGCCCCGCCCTCGCCGTGCGGATGTGGTTCGACAGGGACGGCAGGAAAACCCGCCATTCCTTCCACCGCATCCTGATGCGCAGCCCGGCAAAGCTCGCCTACCCCCAGGCCCAGGCGGCGATCGACGGCCAGCCGGACGCCCGGACCGCTGCCATTCTCGACACCGTGCTGAAGCCGCTCTGGGAAACCTATGGCTGCCTCAGGCGCGGCCGCACCGCCCGCGCGCCGCTGGAACTCGACCTGCCGGAGCGCAAGATCCTGCTCAAGGAGGATGGCACGGTGGACCGGGTCATCGTGCCCGAACGGCTCGACGCCCATAAACTGGTCGAGGAATTCATGATCCAGGCCAATGTCGCGGCGGCCGAAACCCTCGAACAGAAGCAGCAGGTTCTGATCTATCGCATCCATGACAGCCCGTCGCTCGACAAGCTCGAGGCGCTGCGCGAATTCCTTGCCAGCCTCGGCCTCAGCCTGACGAAATCCGGCAATCTGCGCGCCGGGAACTTCAACGGCATTCTCGCCTCTGCCGAGGGAACGGAAAACGAGGAACTGGTCAACCAGATGGTGCTGCGCTCGCAGTCCCAGGCGGAGTACAATCCCGACAATATCGGTCATTTCGGCCTCAATCTGCGCCGCTATGCCCATTTCACCTCGCCGATCCGCCGCTATGCCGACCTGATCGTCCACCGGGCGCTGGTCAGGAGCCTTGGGCTTGGACCCGGCGGCATCACGGCGGAGGAGGAAAAGAACCTCGATGCGATCGCCGCCGACATTTCGTTTACCGAGCGCCGCGCCATGCAAGCCGAGCGCGAGACGGTGGACCGCCTGATCGCCGGCTTCCTGTCGGAGCGCATCGGCGAAGCCTTCCACGGCAAGATCAATGGCGTGACCAAGGCGGGCCTGTTCGTGACGCTCAACGATACGGGGGCCGACGGGTTCGTGCCGATTTCGACGCTCGGCGACGAATATTACGTCTATGATGCTGCGACCCAATCGCTCATTGGCGAATCCTCCGGCCTCGCCTATCAGATCGGCATGCCCGTCGAGATACGGCTTGCCGAGGCGGCGCCGGTTGCCGGCGCGCTGCGGTTCGAGATGCTGAGCGAGGGCAAGGAAAGCAAAAGCCTGCCGCGCTCGCGCCGGACCAACAAGGGGGCGGGACGCGGGCGCGGGCGGTCCTTCGGGCCAGGCGGCGGACGTGGTGGACCCAGGGGGGCCTCAAGGGGTACAAAGGCGCGCAGTACAAAGGCCGGGCGCGGGCGCGGTTGAAAGAGATGGACATGCAGGAACAAAAGACGGATCAGGCCCTGTTCGGCGGCGAGATGGAAGCCGCCCGGCCGTTTGTGAGCGCCTCGCTGCGCGGGCTTTCCTGCAAATGCCCGGCCTGCGGCAAGGGCAGGCTTTTTGACCGATTCCTGAAGGTAACACCGGTCTGCGCGGAATGCGGCGAGGAGCTTTTCCATCACCGTGCCGACGACCTGCCCGCCTATCTCAACATCCTCATCACCGGCCATGTGGTGGTCGGCGCCATGATGGTGTTCCTGGAGACCGGCATTTTCGGCATGTGGACCACCATGTTCGCCACCATGGCGCTGGCGATCCTTGCCTGCGGCCTGATGATGCAACCCCTGAAGGGCATGGTGGTCGGCACCCAATGGGCGCTCAGAATGCACGGCTTTGGCGGGCATGACGACTGAGGGCGGAGACGACCGCACGGCCCAGGCGGCTTCCGGCCAGGCTTCGGGTAATGGAAAATCCCGCGCCGAGCTCGAAATCGACCGCATCGAGCATATGATCAATTCCGGCGACATGAAGCGCCTGCGGCAAAGAAGCCGCGAGCAGACCCGCCAGACCGGCGAGCGCATCGTGCCGAAGAATGCGGCGACCATCGTGCTGTTGCGCGGCCGGCCCGGCCATGAGGAAATCATCATGGGCCGGCGCAACCGAAATCTGAAATTCATGCCCGGGGCGCTGGTCTTTCCCGGCGGCCGCGTCGACCCCGGGGACTGGCGCGTGCCGGCGGCCGATCCGCTGCATGCGGATGTGCGCGCCAAGCTGCTGGCTAACATGCGCGGCAGGAGCGGCGAGCGCAGCGCCCATGGGCTCGGCATCGCGGCGATCCGCGAGCTCTACGAGGAGACCGGCTTCCTGATCGGCCGCGAGACCGGGCTGGTTCCGGGCCACCGGGACTGGGCGGCCTATGCGAAGCGGCGCATGGCGCCGAGCCTGTCCGGCCTGCGCCTGCTGTCGCGGGCAATCACCCCGCCCGGCATGCCGCGCCGCTTCGACACCTGGTTCTTCGTGACACGGCTCGAAGATCACCATCACGAACCCGATGAAGGCTTCGTCCATTCCTCGGAACTGGAAGAACTGCGCTGGATCGCGCCCGAAGCCGCCATGGGCGAGGATACGCGCGAGATCACCCGCGTCATGCTGGTCGAACTGATGAACCGGCTGCGCGAGGACCCCGGCCTTGATCCCAGCTTCCCCGCGCCCTGCTACATCACGGTGCGCGACCGCTTCCACCGAACCCTGTTATAGGCCGTTTCGCCAGTGCCCGACAGGCGATCTGATGGCTATCGGACCGCCTGAAAACCGGCTACAGCAGCCGGAAACCACGGCGGAAAGCGGAACAAGCATGCGGCGGGCCATCCAGCAATTTCATCAGCAGTCCGGTGCGTCCGATCTGATCGGCGTCTTTGCCGCCATTGCCAGCATTTCGTCCGTCGGCATCGCGCTCGGCCTGGCGTTTCCGCTGCTGAGCCTCATTCTGGAAAGCCGCGGATTTTCGGCCAGCATCATCGGTGCCAACGCCGCCATTGCCGGATTGTCCGGCATGGCCGCCGTGTGGCTCGTCACGCCCTTTGCCCGCCGTTTCGGCGTTACCGGCACGATGCTGATCGCCTCGCTGGTGACCGCCGCAAGCTTCATCGCCTTCTACCTCTTCGAGTCGATCTGGATCTGGTTCCTGCTGCGCATCTTCTTCCACGGCGCGCTGAGCCTTACCTTCGTCATGTCGGAATTCTGGATCACCGCGGCGACCACGGAGCAGCGCCGCGGCATGATGCTCGGCGTCTATGCCACCATGCTGAGCATCGGCTTCGGCATCGGCCCCGGCATTCTGGCGCTCACCGGCTCCGCCGGCATATTGCCCTTCCTCATCGGTACGGCGATCCTCCTCCTCGCCTGCCTCCCGGCGCTCGCCGCGCGCGGCCGCGCACCGGCGCTCAGCGGACTTGGCCATTCCCCCAGCGGTTTCATCAAATACATCTGGGTCGTGCCGCTGGCGACGGGCGCCGTGGTCGCCTTCGGTGCCATCGAACAGTCGATCCTGCCGCTGATCCCGGTCTATGGCAGCCGGCTTGGCTTCGACGAGGCGGGCGCTGCCCTGCTGCTGCTGGTGATCGCGGCGGGAAACGTGGCGCTGCAGATCCCGCTCGGCATGCTCAGCGACCGGGCCCGAGACCGCCGGCAGGTGCTGTATGGCTGCGCCCTTGTCGGCATGATCGGCTCGCTCACCCTGCCACTGGCGATCGGCGGCGGACCGGGCGGCTTCTGGCCGACGGCGATCCTCTACGCCCATCTGTTTATCTGGGGCGGCGTCATCTCGGGACTGTACACGGTCGGGCTTGCCCATCTCGGCTCGCGGCTTTCGGGCGGCCAGCTTGCCGAGGCCAATTCGGCCTTCGTCTTCTGCTACGGGATCGGCGCGATCTTCGGGCCGCAGCTTGCAGGCTACGGCATGGAGGCCGTGCCGCCGCACGGCTTTGCCTGGGTAGTGGCGCTCCTCTTCGCGCTCTATCTCGTCCTTTGCGTCTACCGCGCCTTCACGCGCCCGCGATGAAGCGATCGCCGCTGCGTCATTCGGCTTGACTTTCCGCCGCTTATGAGTAGGTTGCGCGCCAACACAGGGGCCGATCCGTTCGCGCCCCTTGATTTTATGGAAAACGGCCAGCCGGACGGATCATTCACCGGGCGCACCGTTTCCGCCGCACCCGAATTCAACCTGCAAGCGCTGGACCGAGACCATGGCAAAAGCAACCACCATCAAGATCAAGCTGGAAAGCACCGCCGATACCGGCTTCTTCTACGTCACCAAGAAAAACAGCCGCACCATGACCGAGAAAATGGTCAAGCGGAAATACGATCCGGTTGCCAAGAAGCATGTCGACTTCAAGGAAACCAAGATCAAGTAACGGTTTCACATGGACAATCAGAGACCCCGGATGGCCGCCATCCGGGGTTTTTTATTGCCCATGAGCGGGCAGATGTCGGCAATAGCGGGAAACAAAAGGGCCGGCCGGTCTTCCGGATTTGGTACGAGGAGGCCAAACTCCGATGACCGGCCGGCAACCCCACGGACCCAGGAGATGCGGCGGACCTGAGCACTCCGTAGGGAAACTGCCTGAAAGAAGCAGGAGCGATTGTCGGAGCGAATCGGTGGCGAATGTCGCCCCGGATCGGTCTCGGCCCCTGTCTTTGCCTTCGAAAGCCGATAATAAATTCAGTTTTAAGGAAAAATCAACGCTTTCGTAACCATGGCGGCAAGAGCCTGATTTGTTGGTTATCGGTCAACGTTAACGGGGCGGGCGCAGGCAGGGCGCAGCCGCCCGAAAAACCGCGCCGTGCCGGCTTCACGCGGCTTCCGCGATGACCCGGTTTCTGCCGGCGCGCTTTGCCTGATAGAGGCCGATATCGGCCCGCTTGAGCAGCTTTTCCGGCGTATCCTCGTCAGTTTCCAGCGTCGCGATGCCGACGCTGACGGTGATCGCCAACTGCTTGCCGCCATGATCCACCACGAAGGGGTGCATGGCGACCTCGTTGCGGATGCGCTCGGCGACGACGCGGGCGAGCTTCATGTCCGTATCGGGCATGGCGACGACGAATTCCTCGCCGCCGAAGCGGCAGGCAAGATCGATGTTGCGGATGTTCTTCCTGATCCGGCGGGCGAATTCGGCAATCACCTCGTCGCCGACATCATGGCCGTGGCTGTCATTGACCTGCTTGAAGTGGTCGATATCGCAGATCAGCATCGACAGCGGCCGGCCCTTGCCGCGCGCCTGCTCGAACATGCCGGGCATGTGGCTGTCGAGGTAGCGCCGGTTGTTGAGGCCGGTCAGCGCGTCGGTGACGGCCATTTCGATCGTCTGCTGAACGGAGTCGCGCAGCAGCAGGTTGAAACGCCTGCGCCGCACCTGGGTGCGGACCCGCGCCAGCAATTCGTTCCGCTCGACCGGTCGGCGGATATAGTCGTTGACGCCCATGTCGAGGGCCTGGATCACCTTGCGCTCCTGTTCGAGCTCGCTGACGAGCAGAAGCGGCAGCATCCGGGTCTGTTCGAGCGATTTGAGCTGGCTGCACAGCCGCAGCGGGTCGAGATCGGCAAGCGACATTGAAATGATGGCGGCGTCGAAATCGCCGTCGATCGCCTTGACCAGCGCCTCCCGCGGATCGGAAATCAGCGTGATGCGGTTTTCGGCCGAAAGATATTTGAGGATGCGCTCGTAGGAATGCGGCTGATCGTCGACGACGAGAAGGCTCGGCTTTTCCTGCGAAGAGCCGCGAACGAGCAGATCGTGGACGTTGAGCTCCTGGCCGGTGCTGGCGCGCAGGCGCAATTCATCGGTCAGCATCTTGAGCCGGATCAGGCTCTTGACGCGGGTGACGAGCGCCAGATCGTTGACCGGCTTGGTGAGGACGTCATCGGCGCCGGCATTGAGCCCCGCCACCCGGTCGTCTGGCTGATCGAGCGCGGTGACCATGACGACCGGCAGATGCAGGCTGCGCGGATCGGCCTTGATCCGCCGGCAGACCTCGAACCCGTCCATTTCCGGCATCATCACATCGAGCAGGACGATGTCGCACTGGCCGTTGGCACAGATCTCCAGCGCGTCGCGGCCATTGGTGGCGGTCAGCACCTGAAAATACTCCGCCATCAGGCGTGCCTCGAGCAGCCTGACATTGGCTTCGATATCGTCGACTACCAGAACCCTGCCCGACATGCGTTATCGCCCCCGCGCATTCTGACGACCGCTATCGCACATGAAGATACGTCTCCACGGTCTCGAGAAACTTCGCGACCGAGATCGGTTTGGAGATATAGGCCTCGCAGCCGCCCTGGCGGATACGCTCCTCGTCTCCCTTCATGGCAAAGGCGGTCACCGCGATCACCGGTATGGCATGCAGTTCGTTTTCTTCCTTCAGCCATTTGGTGACTTCGAGCCCCGAAACCTCGGGCAATTGAATGTCCATCAGGATGAGGTCGGGCTTGTGCTGGCGCGCCAGTTCGAGCGCCTCCATGCCGTTGCGCGTCTGTATCGTCCGGTAGCCCTTGGCTTCCAGAAGATCGTTGAACAGTTTCATGTTGAGTTCGTTGTCCTCAACAATCATTACGGTCTTGCTCATGCCCTGCCCTGCGCCCACCCGGTTGCGCCCGAAACCTTAAGCTTCCTTGTCGCTCGCAAGGTATGCCAATAGTGTTTACGAAATGGAAACAGGGGCCATGGCCACCCCCGTTCCAGGGGCTTTCCGGCGGCCAGTGCCGGCCTGCAAAACAATTGGAAAAATATAATGAAATCAATGCGATTGACGCCAAAACAAGCCGAACAGATCGCCGTTGACGCACTGATCCACATCGCTGGCGACGGCGACCGTCTGGCGCGGTTTTCGGCGCTCAGCGGCATCGACCCCGCACTGATTCGCGATGCCGCGACCGAGCCGGGGTTTCTGGCCGGCGTGCTGGAATACTTCCTCGGCCACGAACCCGATCTCATTGTCTTTGCCGAAAGCGCCGAGCTGCCGCCGGAACGCGTCGCCGAGGCATACCGCCTGCTGGGAGGCGACAGCACGGCGTGGTAAGGTGATGCGACCAGGACGACGTCGATGAACGACACTGCCAAGCCGGACGCCGGCCCTGCCGAGCCTTCACCGGCACCGGGTTTCTGCCGGGACTGTCTGCAGCCTGCCGAGCCGGTGGCCTTGCTGCCCGGCCGGGGGGAGCGCTGCGCCCATTGCGGCAATCCGCGCCTGCTGCGCCACCCCGAACTCTACCGGCTGGCGATCGCCCATATCGATTGCGACGCCTTCTATGCCTCGGTCGAGAAGCGCGACCATCCCGAGCTGGCGGCGCTTCCCGTCATCGTCGGCGGCGCGACGCGCGGCGTCGTGTCGACCTGCTGCTATGTGGCGCGCATTCGCGGGGTGCGCTCCGCCATGCCGATGTTCAAGGCGCTGCAGGCCTGCCCCGATGCAGTGGTCATCAAGCCGAACATGGAAAAATACGCCAAGGTGGGCCGCGAAATCCGCGAGATGATGCGCGAACTGACGCCCCTCGTGGAACCGTTGTCGATCGACGAGGCGTTTCTCGATCTTTCCGGCACGCAGAAGCTGCACAGGGCAAGCCCGGCGGAAGTGCTGGCGCGCTTTGCAAGACGGGTCGAGAGCGAGCTCAACCTGTCGGTCAGCGTCGGGCTGTCCTATTGCAAGTTTCTGGCCAAGGTCGCCTCGGATTTCGAGAAGCCGCGCGGCTTTTCGGTCATCGGCGAGGCGGAAGCCCATGATTTCCTGAGACGGCAGCCGGTTTCACTGTTCTGGGGCGTCGGCAAGGCGACCCAGGCCATGCTTGCCCGCGACGGGATCACCGACATCGCCACCATTCAGGACATGGCGGAAAGCGAGCTCGTCAAACGCTACGGTTCCATCGGCCAGCGCATGGCGCGGCTGTCCCATGGCCGCGACGTGCGCAGCGTGTCGCCGGATTCGGCCGCCAAGAGCATCAGTTCGGAAACCACTTTCGACACGGACATCTCGGACGCCAAAATGCTGGCCGCGATTGCCCGGCGGCTCGCCGAGCGGGTGTCGGCCCGGCTGAAGGACAAGCATCTCGCCGGCCAGACCGTGGTGCTGAAGCTCAAGACCGCCGACTTCAAGACCCGCACCCGCAACCGCACCCTCGCCGATCCGACGCAACTCGCCGACCGGATCCATGCAAGCGCCGCCGCCATGCTGGCAAAGGAGACCGACGGCACAAGGTTCCGGCTGATCGGTGTCGGCGTATCGACGCTGATGAGCGATGAAACCGCCGATCCAGACGATCTCGTCGACCGCGATGCGGCGCGGCGCGCCAAAGCCGAACATGCCATGGACGATATCCGCCGCAAATTCGGCAACAGGGCGGTGGAACTGGGGCTGACCTTCGACCGGCCGGGACGCGGCACGAAGCGATAGCAACGGCGGCGGACACCGCTATTGGCGGGCTGACGGCGGCTGGGGAAAGAACGCCGAGATTTCGGCAATGCCGATGCCCATCACCTGGGTCATCCAGTACCAGGCAGCGAAAAATGCGCCTGAGATCAGCGTGTTGAGTGCGAGCGTGCGCCAGATGCGCAGTTTCGCCGGGGCGCTCGGCTCGGTGCCCGGAACCACTTCACCGGCCTCGTCCTGGGTCTTGAGCCCGATCGACAGAACCGCGAACAGGCAGACCCACCAGAACAATACGTAGTAGGCAAAGAGCGTCAGCGGTGCCATGGGGTCAGACCTGCTCCAGTTCGACCAGCGTGCCCATGAAATCCTTGGGATGGAGGAAGAGCACCGGCTTGCCATGGGCGCCGGTCTTCGGCTCGCCATCGCCCAATACCCGCGCACCCTGTGCCTTCAAGGTGTCGCGGGCGGCGATGATGTCCTCGACCTCGTAGCAGACATGGTGGATGCCGCCAGAAGGATTGCGCTCGAGAAACGGCGCGACGGGGGAATTCTCGCCCAGCACTTCCAGCAGTTCGATCTTGGTGTTGGGCAGTTCGACGAACACCACGGTCACGCCATGCTCGGGCAGGGCCTGGGGGGCGCTGACCGCCGCGCCCAGCGTCTGGCGGTAGACGGCCGTGCCCTTTTCAAGGTCGGGCACGACGATGGCGACGTGGTTGAGCCTGCCGATCATTTCCGATTATCCTGTCAGACCTTGGCGACGAACACGGTGACCACCGGCTTCTTGCCCCAATGGTGCCGGGCGGTGCCGCGCAGCGCCTTGTAGACGGCTTCCTCGACCAGCGCCGGATCCTTGCGGCGCTTGGGCGGAATGCTCTCGGCAGCGCCATTGGCGGCATCCCACAGCACATCCTCGAAGGGATCGCCATCGGCGGTCACCTCCGGCAGGCCGTGAACGTCGATATCGATCTCGTCGGCGAGATTGCCGTTGCGGTCGATCACCACCGAACAGGCGACGATGCCGACATAGCCGAGCTTGCGCCGTTCATCGACGCCGATATCCTCTTCGCTGCCGATGATGTCGCCATCCTTGTAGATGCGGCCATGGGTGACCGTGTCGACGATCTCGGCCTCGCCGGGCGCGAGCCGCAGCAGGTCGCCATTCCTGACCGGAGCCACCTGCGGCACGCCGATCTCGGCGGCGAGGCCGGCATGGGCGTTGAGATGCAGCGCCTCGCCATGCACCGGCACGGAAATCTGCGGCTTCACCCATTCATACATCCTGCGCAACTCGTTGCGGCGCGGATGGCCGGAGACGTGGACCAGTTGATCGCCGTCATTGATGATCTCGATGCCGCGATCGGCCAGCATGTTCTGGACGTCGAGAATGGCCTTGAGATTGCCGGGGATGACGCGCGACGAATAGATCACCGTGTCGCCGGCGGAAAGATGGACGCGCGGATGGTCGTCGCGGGCAAGCTTGCCCATGGCGGCGCGCTCCTCGCCCTGGCTGCCGGTACAGATGATCACCAGCCTGTTGCGGTCGACGACGGAGAACTCGTCCTCTTCGAGGAAGGGTTGCAGGCCGTCGAGATAGCCGAGATCGTCGGCGACGTCGCAGACCCGCCTGATCGAGCGGCCCATCAGCATGACGCGGCGGCCGACGCTTTCGGCTGCCTGAGCAATCGAGCGGATACGGCCGACATTGGAGGAGAAGGTGGTGACGGCGACCCTGCCCCTGGCCTTTTCGATGATCTTGGCGATCGAATGCGAAACCTCGGTCTCGGTCGGCGATTCGCCCTCGCGCATGGCGTTGGTCGAGTCGCAGATGATGGCGAGCACGCCCTCCTCGCCCAGTTGGCGGAAGCGCTCCGCATCCGTGTCCCTGCCAAGCGTCGGCTCGGCATCGAGCTTCCAGTCGCCGGTATGGATGACCTGTCCGAGCGGCGACTTGATGACGATGGAAACGGGTTCGGGGATAGAATGGGTGACATGGACCGCCTCGATCTCGAACGGTCCGGCGCGGAAGGTGTCGCCCGCCTTGTAGACCTCGACCGGCATGTCACCGTCGACGCGGTCCGACTGGAGCTTGGCTTCCAGCATGCCGGCGGTGAACGGCGTCGCATAGATCGGCTTGCGCAGCAGCGGCCAGAGCGCGATCAGCGCGCCGTAATGGTCCTCATGAGCGTGGGTGATGACGATCGCCTTCAGCGCATCGCCCAGTTCCTGGGCGAAGGTGATGTCGGGCAGGACGAGATCGACCCCCGGCAGGCCGGGTCCGGGAAAGGTCACGCCGCAATCGACCATGATCCATTCGCGCGCGTCCTTCGGCCCGTAGCCGTAGAGCGCCAGGTTCATGCCGATCTCGCCAACGCCGCCCAGCGGCACAAAAAGAAGCTCTGCGTTTTCCATGGGTTCGTTATGCAACGGCACTGCCGTTCATGCAAAGAATATATCGGCGGCGGAGACTTTCCTCAGGCGCCCGCCCGCCTCCGCGAGCAGCAGCAGGCCTTCCTCATCCAGGCCCACAAAGCGGCCGGAAAAGCGCTCGCCGCCGCTGCCGGCGGACATCTGCACCTCGATCGGACCGCCGAGCCCGTGGGCGGCCCTGAGCCAATCGTCGCGGGTCGCGGCGAAGCCGTCGCCGCGGCTCCATTGGGCAAGCCTGGTGTCGAGCGCCACGGCCAGGTGCTGGAACGCCATCAGGGCGGACACCGACAGCCCCTCCTCGGCAAGCGAGGTCGCCCGATAGAGCGTGTCGCCCGGCCTGTGCGCGGTGTTGATGCCGATGCCGACAATCGCATAGCGGGCGCCGTCCGCTTCGTGGCTTTCGAGCAGCAGGCCGCAGATCTTGGCGCCGCCCACCAGCACGTCGTTGGGCCATTTGACGGTGACCGGCGGCAGGCCGCCGCCGCCGAGCGCGATCAGCGTGTCGCGCACCGCGAGGCTGGCGGCAAAGCCCAGCGTGTGCAGGCGGCTAAACGGCGCGGGATCGCGCAGCAGCAGGGAGGCATAGAGATTGCCCGGTTCCGACACCCAGCCCCTGCCCCGGCTGCCCCTGCCGGCAAGCTGGCGGTCGGCGGTGATCCACAGGCGGCCGGGATCACCGCGCCGCAAATGGTCGAGGCAGTCGAGATTGGTCGATTGGGTGTCGCCGAGCCCGATATGACGGTAGCCCGGCGGCAGTTGCGGGTTCTCGATGACCGGCACGTCGACGCTTCGGCGCGATCAGAAGAAGCTGGCGGCGGCAGCCGTCGTCGCCTCGAAGACCGGGCCGGCCACCAGGTAGAACAGCGCCACGAAAAGGAAGCTGACGCCCAGAACGATCTTGAGCTCATTGGCCATGGGAACGAACTTCTCGGCGACAACGCCCTCGGCCTCGTCGAACCACATCACCTTGATGATGCGGATATAGTAGAAGGCGCCGACGACGCTGGAGAGCACGCCGATGACGGCGAGCGCCACCAGATTGGCCTCGATCGCGGCGACGAAGACGAAATACTTGGCGAAGAAGCCGGCAAGCGGCGGAATGCCGGCGAGCGAGAACATCAGCACGGTCAGCGCGGTCGCGATCACCGGATGGCGCGAGGCAAGGCCGGTGAGGTCCTCGATGTCCTCCACCATGCCGTCCTTGCGGCGCATGGCAAGAATGAAGGCGAAGGTACCGAGCGTCATCACCATGTAGATCGTCATGTAGAGGATGACGCCGTTGACGCCGGCCTGCGTTCCGGCGGCAAGGCCGACCAGCGCATAGCCCATATGGCCGATCGAGGAATAGGCCATCAGCCGCTTGATATTGGTCTGGCCGATGGCGGCGAAGGCGCCGAGCGCCATGGAGGCGATGGCGACGAAGGACAGGATCTGCTGCCAGTCATGGGCGACCGCGGCGAACGGCTCCATGGTGACGCGGATCATCAGCGCCATGGCGGCGACCTTCGGCGCGGCGGCGAAGAAAGCGGTGACCGGCGTCGGCGCGCCCTCATAGACGTCCGGCGTCCACATGTGGAAGGGCACGGCGGAAATCTTGAAAGCGATGCCGGCGAGGATGAAGACGAGGCCGAAGATCAGGCCGAGCGACCGGTCGGAAGCGGAAACCGCCTCGGCGATGCCGGCAAAGGTGGTGTTGCCGGTATGGCCGTATATGAGGGTGATTCCATAGAGCAGCATGCCCGAGGACAGCGCGCCGAGGACGAAATATTTCAGCCCCGCCTCCGAAGCGCGGACCGAATCGCGCCGCAGCGAGGCGCAGACATAGAGCGCCAGGGATTGCAGTTCGAGGCCGAGATAGAGCGTCAGCATCGAATTGGCGGAAATCATCAGCATCATGCCGGTGGTCGCCAGCACGACGAGCACGGGATATTCGAAGTGCTCGAACTTCTCGCGCTTCATGTAGTTGACCGACATGATGATGGTGACCGCCGAGCCGATCAGCGCGAGCAGTTTCATGAAGCGCGCGAAGGGATCGACGACGAAGGCGCCGTGGAGGATCACCAGCCTGCCCTCGCCGCGCATCAGCACGACGCCGGCGGCGACCAGGATCGCGATCGCCATGCCGGTGACGAGCGTGTTGGCGCCCCGGCCGCCGAAGACGCCGGTCATCAGCAGCACCAGGGCGCCGATCGAAAGCCACAATTCCGGACCGATCGCTCCAAGACCTGGCAGATCCATTGCTTCCAACATGGTTTCGTTACTCCGCTCGCCAGTCCGCGCCCATCGTCAATGGGCCGCGGCCATCTGGCCTGCGGCATCGATTGCCGCCTGGTAATGGTTGATCAACGCCTGCACCGAGGCTTCCGTCACGTCGAAGACCGGCGAGGGATAGACGCCGAAGAAGATGACGAGGGCGATCAGCGGGAAGAGAATGACCTTTTCCCTGCCCGACAGATCGAGAATGGATTTGAGGCTCTCCTTGTCGAGCGTGCCGAAGACGACGCGGCGATAGAGCCACAGCGCATAGGCCGCCGACAGGATGACGCCGGTCGTGGCGAAGAAGGCGAGCCAGGTGTTGACCTGGAAGGCGCCGAGCAGCACCAGGAATTCGCCGACGAAACCGGACGTGCCCGGCAGGCCGACATTCGCCATGGTGAAGATCAGGAAGGCGACGGCATATTTCGGCATGCGGTTGACGAGGCCGCCATAGGCGGCGATCTCGCGAGTGTGCATGCGGTCGTAGATGACGCCGACGCAGAGGAACAGCGCGCCCGAGACGAGGCCGTGCGACAGCATCTGATAGATGCCGCCCTGAATGCCGTAGATCGTGGCGGTGAAGATGCCGAGCGTCACATAGCCCATGTGAGCGACCGAGGAATAAGCGATCAACTTCTTGATATCTTCCTGCATCAGCGCGACCAGCGAGGTGTAGATGATCGCGACGATGGAGAGCGTGTAGATGATCGGCGCGAGCTCGAGGCTCGCCACCGGGAACATCGGCAGCGAGAAGCGCAGGAAACCGTAGCCGCCCATCTTCAGCAGGATCGCCGCCAGCACGACGGAACCCGCCGTTGGCGCCTCGACATGGGCATCCGGCAGCCAGGTATGGACCGGCCACATCGGCATCTTGACCGCGAAGGAGGCAAAGAAGGCGAGCCACAGCCAGGTCTGCATCCCGACCGGGAACTGGTGCACCAGCAAAGCGGGAATGTCGGTCGTACCGGCGTTCCAGTACATCGCCATCATGGCCAGCAGCCTCAGCACCGAGCCGAGCAGCGTATAGAGGAAGAACTTAAAGCTGGCATA
>JAGRLT010000127.1 GCA_020441665.1 Nitratireductor sp. | reverse complement strand
TTGCCGTCATTCTTGTCGAGACCATAGGCGAGGGCCGCGGCGGTCGGCTCGTTGATGATGCGCAGCACTTCAAGGCCGGCGATCTTGCCGGCATCCTTGGTGGCCTGGCGCTGGGCGTCGTTGAAATAGGCCGGGACGGTGATGACCGCCTGGCTGACCGGCTCACCGAGATAGGCCTCGGCGGTTTCCTTCATTTTCTGAAGCACCATGGCCGAGACCTGGGAGGGCGAATATTTCTCGCCGCTGGCCTCGACCCAGGCATCGCCATTGTCGGCCTTGACGATCTCGTAGGGCACGAGCTTCTTGTCCTTGGCGACGGCCTTGTCGTCGTAGCGGCGGCCGATCAGGCGCTTGACCGCGAAAAGCGTGTTGGTGGGGTTGGTGACCGCCTGGCGCTTGGCCGGCTGGCCGACGAGACGCTCGCCATCGTCGCTGAAGGCGACCATGGAGGGCGTGGTGCGCGCGCCTTCCGCATTCTCGATGACCTTGGCGTCCTTGCCGTCCATCACGGCGACGCAGGAATTGGTGGTTCCGAGATCGATGCCGATCACTTTTGCCATTTTTCTCTCCTTTTAGCGAACTGCCGCAACCCGCTATGTCCGCCCAGCGGACCGGCATTGAATGGCAGAACCTCTTGGAATCATTATTGTTTGCCGACCGCACCCGTGTCCATATCGTTTCCGGACGCGGTTTCACCCGACGCGTTGCGGCGTATATAAGAAGGAGGCTTGCAGCGCGCAAGGGTTTCGGCGGATTCTCTGGCGTTGCCGGGATCGCCGCAACGGCCGGGTTTTCCCGGCCAATTCCATCCCATGCCAAGACGGGAACCGGACGAATGAAGCTTCTGGCGAACGATGCGCGCTTTCTGCCCGGTCATCTCGACCGCGAAGCGCAGCAGGCACTGGTCAAGACGATCCGTGATGTGGTGTGTGAGTCGCCGCTTTTCACCCCCGCCATGCCGAAAACCGGCAGACCGATGTCGGTCCGCATGACCAATTGCGGGACGCTTGGATGGGTGACCGACAAGGAGCGGGGCTATCGCTATCAGGCGCATCATCCGGTGACGGGCAGGCCGTGGCCCACCCTGCCGCAAAGCCTGCTCGATCTGTGGCGGGACGTGGCGGGCTATCCCCATCCACCGCAAGCCTGTCTCGTCAATTTCTACGATGCCGATGCGCGCATGGGCCTGCACCAGGACCGGGACGAGAAGGATTTCGACGCGCCGGTCGTCTCGATCTCGCTGGGCGACACCTGTCGCTTCCGCCTCGGCGAAACCAGCCGGACGGGCAGGACCACCTCGTTCAAGCTGCACAGCGGCGACGTGGTGGTGCTGCGGGGAAGGTCGCGCCTCGCCTATCATGGCGTCGACCGGATCTATCCCGGCACATCGACGCTGCTGAAACAGGGCGGGCGGATCAATCTGACGCTCAGGCGGGTGACGAAACCCGACTAGAGCCGTCGCAGCGCGACCCGCTCGATCAGGTGGTCTGGACCCTTGCGCAGAACCAGGTCGGCGCGCGGGCGCGTCGGCAGGATGTTCTGATGCAGGTTGATCGAGTTGATGTTGTCCCACAGACCCTGAGCGATGGCGAAGGCGGCGTCTTCGGACAGTTTCGAATAGCGGTGGAAAAAGGACCTGGGATTGGTGAAGGCGGTTTCGCGCAGCCGCATGAAGCGCTCGATATACCAGCGCTCGATGTCGCGCTCATCGGCATCGATATAGATCGAGAAATCGAAGAAATCGGAAATGAACGGCACCGCGCCACCCGCCTTGGGCAGTTCGCGCGACTGCAGCACGTTGATGCCCTCGAATATCAGGATATCGGGCCGCTCGATCGTGCGGTGCTCGCCCTTCAGCACGTCATAGGTCAGATGCGAATAGAGCGGCGCGGAGACTTCCGGCTCGCCGGCCTTCACCGCCGAGAGGAACTGCAGCAACGCCTTCGAATCATAGCTCTCTGGAAAGCCCTTGCGATTCATCAGCCGGCGGCGGCGCAGGGTGGTGTTGGGCAGCAGGAAACCGTCGGTGGTGATCAGCTCGACCTTCGGACTTGACGGCCAGCGCGCCAGCAATTCCTTGAGCAGGCGGGCGACCGTCGACTTTCCGACGGCGACCGATCCGGCGATGCCGATGATGAAGGGGGTCTTCTGGCCGCGCAGGGTCAGGAACCGGGCGCGCTGCTTGAAGAGCTGGATCGAGGCTTCGCAATGGGCGGACAACAGCCGCGACAGCGACAGATAGATCATCCGGACTTCGTCCATCGATACCGGATCGTTCAGGGAACGCAGGCGCTCGATCTCCGCTTCGGTCAGCGTCATGGGCGTATCGGCGCGAAAGCGGGACCATTCCTCGGCCGAGAAGGTCATGAAGGGACTGACCTGTCTCTGCGGATCCTGCGGCGACCAGAATTCATCGCGCAAGACGGCGGAGCTGCGGCGCACGGCCTTGAGCAGTGCCTTGTCGCTCCAGGCCTTTGCGGCGATACCACTCATTTTGCAACAGACTTTCTGGTTGGATTGCGGGCCTGCCTGCCGGCCCGCTTTCCTGCCGGCGCGGCAGCGGATTTGGCGGGTTTTCCGACGGCGGGGGCGGGACGCGACGCCTTTTCGGCCAGCCCCGACTGGCTGGTGCGCCGGTCAAGCTCCGACACCACGTCCCTGAGCGGAATGCCGGCGGCATGCAGCACGACCATCAGATGATAGATGAGATCGGCAGCCTCCCGGGTCAACTGGCCGCGATCGCGGATTGCCGCGGCGATGGCGGCCTCGACGGCCTCCTCGCCCATCTTCTGGGCGCATTTTTCGATGCCGCAGGAAATCAGCGTCGCCGTATAGGAAGTGCCGTCGCTGACCGCCGCGCGTTCGGCGATGATCTTTTCCAGAGAATTGAGCGTAAAGCGCGCCACGTTCTGCCCCTTGAAACTGCCCTTAAAGTGTTTTGCCAACTCATGTTTTGCCGACCGGCGCTGTTGCCGGCCGCGGTCAGTCGAGTCTTACCGGAATTCCGGCCCGCTGCATATGCCGCTTGGCTTCATCGATCGTATAGGTGCCGAAATGGAAAATCGACGCGGCAAGCACGGCGCCGGCATGGCCGTCGCGTATGCCTTCGACGAGATGATCGAGCGTACCGACGCCGCCCGAGGCGATCACCGGCACGCGCACCGCATCGGCAACCGTGCGGGTCAGCGCGATGTCATAGCCGTTCTTGCGGCCATCCTGGTCCATCGAGGTCAACAGGATTTCGCCGGCGCCGAGCGCCACCACCTTGCGGGCGAACGCCACCGCGTCGATGCCGGTCGGCTCGCGCCCGCCATGGGTGAAGATTTCCCAGCGCGGCGCTTCGCCATCGCCCGATACCCGCTTGGCGTCGATGGCGACGACAATGCATTGATCGCCGAACTTGTCGGCGGCCTCGGCGACGAAATCCGGCCGCTTGACGGCGGCGGTGTTGATCGAGACCTTGTCGGCACCCGCCTGCAGCAGCCGGCGGATATCGGCGACCTCGCGCACCCCGCCGCCGACGGTCAGCGGCATGAAACAGTGTTCCGCGGTCTCGCGCACCACTTCGAAAATGATCGAGCGGTTGTCGGAGGAGGCGGTGATGTCGAGAAAGGTCAGTTCGTCCGCGCCGGCCGCATCATAGGCTTTCGCCGCCTCGACGGGATCGCCGGCATCGATCAGATCGACAAAGGAAACCCCCTTGACGACGCGGCCGTCCTTGACATCAAGACAGGGTATGACGCGGGCTTTGAGGGTCAAGATATCATCTCCATTGCCGCGTCGAACGGATATCTGCATGTCCTCGCAGCTTCGCTGCTGCGGGCAATGCGGGTGTGGCCGTCCTTGACGTCGAGGCAGGGTATGAGCGGGCTTTGAGCATTAAGGACGGCCTCTCTTATTGGCTTGCCCGTCCTCGATGCTGCGCATCTGCGGGCGAGGCGGGCAATCCCTGACGTCAAGACAGGGTATGACGCGGGCTTTGAGCATCAAACCTCTCCCCGCAACACCGCCAGGGCCTCGACCGGATCGAGGCGGCCGTCATACAGCGCGCGGCCGGAAATGGCGCCGGCGAGCTTGGCGCAATCGGGCTGCGTCATGCGCCTGACGTCATCGATCGAGGCAAGGCCGCCCGAGGCGATGACCGGAATCGAAACGGCCTCGGCGAGCGCAATGGTCGCCTCCCAGTTGATGCCCGTCAGAACCCCGTCGCGGTCGATATCGGTATAGATGATGGCGGCGACACCGGCATCCTCGAACTTTTTCGCCAGCTCGACGACGCCCAGTTCAGAGGCTTCGGCCCAGCCCTCGACGGCGACCTTACCGCCCTTGGCGTCGATGCCGACGGCGATGTGATCGGGAAAATGGGTGCAGGCCTCGAACACCAGCGCCGGGTTGCGGACCGCGACCGTGCCGAGAATGACCCGCGTCAGGCCACGGGCGATCCACGCCTCGATGTGTTCGAGCGTGCGGATGCCGCCGCCGAGCTGGACGGGACTATCGGTCGCCTTGAGGATCGCCTCGACCGCATCGCCGTTGACGCTTTCGCCGGCAAAGGCGCCGTTGAGATCGACCACATGGAGCCATTCAAAGCCCTGATCCTCGAAGGCCTTTGCCTGGGCCGCCGGATCGGTGTTGTAGACGGTGGCCTGATCCATGTCGCCAAGCTTGAGGCGGACGCATTGGCCGTCCTTAAGATCGATGGCGGGGAAGAGAACTTTCTTATGCACGGCCAATGCCCTTGCTGGTTTGCCTGTCCTCGCGGCCTCGCCGCTGCGGGCGAGGCGGGGTGCCGTCCTTGAGATCGATGGCGGGGAAGAGAACTTTCTTATGCACGGCCAATACCCTTGCTGGTTTGCCTGTCCTCGCGGCCGCGCCGCTGCGGGCAAGCATGACGAAGGAAGGCAATGATCACGGCTTCCACTCCAGGAAATTGGCGATCAGTTTCAGCCCGAGCTTCTGGCTCTTTTCCGGGTGAAACTGCGTGCCCACCAGATTGTCTCGGCCGACGATCGCGGTAACCGGGCCGCCATAATCGGTGCGGGCGATGACTTCTTCATCGCGGGTTGCGGCGATGTGATAGGAGTGGACGAAATAGGCATGCCAGCCATCGGCGCCGGTGGGAATGCCCTCCAGAACGGCATGAGGGTGCAGTACATCCAGCGTGTTCCAGCCGATCTGCGGCACTTTCAGCGCCGGCCCATCGGGGGTCGGGTCGTCGGGCGTGATTTCGACGACATCGCCGCCGATCCAGCCAAGGCCCTCGGTCACGGTCTTTTCAAGGCCGCGCTCGGCCATCAATTGGGTGCCAACACAGATGCCGAGAAAGGGACGGGCCCTTTCGATCACCGCTTCGCGCAGCGCCGCGACCATGCCGGGAACGGCATCGAGCCCGGCTCGGCAATCGGCATAGGCACCGACGCCGGGCAGAACGACGTGATCGGCCTTGCGCACCGCCTCGGCGCTTGACGTGACCTCGATGCTCGCAGCGATGGCGTTGTCCGCCGCTGCCCGTTCGAAGGCCTTGGCGGCGGAATGCAGATTGCCGGAGCCGTAATCGATGATGACGGTTTTCATGGTGTCAGTCGTCCGCGAACAGGCCGAAGACAGGCTGGTTGCCGCGCGCCCTGTCCCATGCGAGCGATGCGCCGGGAGCCGCCGGCATCAGGGGCCTGGCCGGTTGGGTGAAACCGGACGGGGCGACCGAGGCGCCGCTTCCTTCCATCCAGTGCAGCAATGCCGAATCGGCGCTGCCCGCCTCGATCATGCCGGCAAGGTTCCAGCCGGCGAGTTCGAGCTTCTGAGCGATCATGTTGGGACCCTCGAGATAGACCCAGATGCCGGGCAGAAGGGACAATACCGCGCCGGCCGTGGCGAAGTCGGTCAGGGCCAGGCCGTTGAAGAAGAGGACAGTTAGAAGATAGGCGGCAAGCCAGAACCAGAGCCGGTGCCACAGAAGCCATAGAAAAGGCAGGAAAAGCGCTACCAGCGAGGCGCTGTCGGCGACCGCACGGGCGTTTTCCATGCCCGTTTGGCGCGCCCTGTCGTGCGAAGCGCCCGGCGGAAGATAGATTTCATAGACCGCCATGACCGGCCGCGCCTCGCTTGGGATCCCCTGAGGAGTGTCGCGGTTTCTTTAGCGAGACGATCCGGGCTTGCCAAGAGTGTTGGGCCAAGAGTGTTGGGCCAAGAGTGTTCGCCCAACAGCGTCTGACGGCAAAACCCGACGAGCGCTCCTAGCCGGCGAGCGAGCCCTTGGTCGAGGGAATGGCTCCCTGCTGGCGCGGATCGATTTCCAGTGCGGCGCGCAGCACCCGCGCCACCGCCTTGAAACAGGTCTCGGCGATGTGGTGGTTGTTTTCGCCGTAAAGATTGGTGACGTGCAGGGTCAGCCCGGCATTCTGGGCGAAGGCCTGGAAGAATTCCCGGAACAGTTCGGTGTCGAAAGTGCCGACCTTGGAGCGGGAAAATTCGACGTTCCAGATCAGATAGGGCCGGCCGGAAACGTCCACCGCCGCGCGGGTCAGCGTTTCGTCCATGGCAAGGTCGAGCGAAGCATAGCGGGTGATGCCGGCGCGGTCGGCCAAGGCCTTGGCGAGCGCCTGGCCGAGCAGGATGCCGGTATCCTCCACCGTATGGTGATCGTCGATGTGCAGGTCGCCATCGGCGCGGATCGTCATGTCGATCAGCGAATGGCGCGACAATTGCTCCAGCATGTGATCGAAAAAGCCGATGCCGGTCTTGATGTCGTATCTGCCGCCGCCATCGACCGCGATGTCGACCGAAATATCGGTTTCCTTGGTCTTGCGCGACAGGCTGGCGCTGCGGGCGGCGGATTTTGCCATGGTTTCGGTCCGCTGGAAGTTACTGGTCTGGCGCGGCTATATCATCGCAAGCTTACGAAAGCCATAACGTGGCCGCCAACCCTCTCCTTGCGGGGCAATCCCGGTCTTCGGGCCGCCAGCGCTTGCATCGGGCGCATGACATCATACATAGAGCGCTTGAAGACAGGCCGGGCGCGACACGACCAGAACAGATCCGGCAAGCGAGGCAGCATGATTGAAAACCACCGTCCGGAAACGATTTACGGTACCACCATCGTCACCGTCCGCAAGGATGGCAAGGTGGTGATCGCCGGCGACGGCCAGGTGAGCCTGGGCAATACGGTGATGAAGGGCAATGCGCGCAAGGTGCGGCGCATCGGCAAGGACGGCCAGGTGATCACCGGCTTTGCCGGCGCGACGGCCGATGCCTTTACCCTGCTCGACCGGCTGGAGAAGAAGCTCGAACAATATCCGGGCCAGCTGATGCGGGCCTGTGTCGAGCTTGCCAAGGACTGGCGCACCGACAAATATCTGCGCAATCTCGAAGCGATGATGCTGGTTGCCGACAAGGACGTGACCCTGTGCGTTACCGGCAATGGCGACGTGCTGGAGCCCGAGCAGGGCGTGATGGCGATCGGCTCGGGCGGCAATTACGCGCTCGCCGCCGCCAAGGCGCTCGCCGACAGCAAGCTTTCAGCAGAAGAGATCGCCCGCAAGGCGATGCAGATCGCCGCCGATATCTGCATCTACACCAATCACAATGTGGTGGTGGAAACGCTCGATGCCGGCTGAGGCGAGGCCGCGCCATGGCGTTCGCCTTCACACCGGTAACGGCGGTCGACCTGCCACTGCTCGAAGCCTGGATCAGCCAGCCGCACTGGCAGAGATGGTGGGGTGAGCCGGAAACGGAAATCGCCCATATCCGCGACATGATCGAGGGGCGCGACACGACGAGGCCATTCCTGTTTTCGACCGGCGGCCGTAAGGTCGGCTATGTTCAGTACTGGTTCATTGCCGACCAGATCGCGGAAGGGTGGAGCAAGGAAGAACCCTGGCTGGAACTGGTGCCGGAAGATGCCGTCGGCGTCGATATCTCGATCGGACCGGAAAGCCTTCTGGGCAGGGGATACGGATCGGCGGCCCTGCGGCAATTCTGCCGCGGATTGGCAAGAGAGGGTTTCAAGACCATCCTCATCGATCCCGATGAGGACAATTTGCGTGCCGTGCGGTCCTATGAGAAGGCGGGGTTCCGGGCGGTCGACGGACTGAAAGGCAAGGCAGGCGGCTGCATCATCATGCAGCATGCCGGTGCAAACGAAGAAAGTGATGCGTAGGCAATGACCAATTTTTCCCCCCGCGAGATCGTTTCCGAACTCGACCGGCACATCATCGGACAGAAGGATGCCAAGCGGGCCGTGGCGATCGCGCTCAGAAACCGCTGGCGCCGCCAGCAGCTCGAAGGTCCGCTGAGAGAGGAAGTGCTGCCGAAGAACATTCTGATGATCGGGCCGACGGGCGTCGGCAAGACCGAGATTTCACGCCGCCTGGCCAAACTCGCCGGCGCGCCTTTCATCAAGGTCGAGGCAACCAAGTTCACCGAGGTCGGCTATGTCGGCCGCGATGTGGAACAGATCATCCGCGACCTGATCGAGATCGGCATTCAGCTGGTGAAGGAAAAAAAACGCGACGCGGTCAAGGCCCGGGCGCATCTTGCCGCCGAGGAGCGCGTGCTCGACGCGCTGGTCGGCAAGACGGCGAGCCCGGCAACGCGCGATTCCTTCCGCAAGAAATTGCGCGCCGGCGAACTCGACGACAAGGAAATCGAAATCGAGGTTTCCGACACGTCCAACCCGCTGGGCGGGATGGACATTCCCGGCATGCCGGGCGGTTCGGTCGGCGTGCTCAATCTCAACGACCTGATGGGCAAGGCCTTTGGCGGGCGCACCAGAAAGCGCAAGACGACGGTCGCCGAATCCTACGAGATGCTGATCGAGGACGAATCCGACAAGATGCTCGATCAGGAGCAGGTCGTCGCCGAGGCGATCCAGGCGGTCGAGAACAACGGCATCGTCTTCCTCGACGAGATCGACAAGATCGCCGTCAATGAGGGACGGATGTCGGGCGGCGTGTCGCGCGAGGGCGTACAGCGCGACCTCTTGCCGCTGGTCGAGGGCACGACGGTCGCGACCAAGCATGGCGCGGTCAAGACCGACCACATCCTGTTCATCGCGTCCGGCGCCTTCCATATCGCCAAACCCTCCGACCTGCTGCCCGAACTGCAGGGCCGGCTGCCGATCCGCGTCGAGTTGCGGGCGCTGGAGAAGGAGGATTTCAAGCGCATCCTCACCGAACCGGAGGCGAGCCTGATCAAGCAGTATGTGGCGCTGATGGCGACGGAAACGGTGACGCTCGAATTCACCGAGGACGCGATCGACGCCCTTGCCGACATCGCCGTCAACCTCAATGCCTCGATCGAGAATATCGGCGCCCGGCGGCTGCAGACCGTGATGGAGCGTGTGCTGGACGACATTTCCTTCAACGCGCCGGAAAAAGGCGGCGAGCGCTTTACGGTCGACGCCGAATACGTCACCCGGCACCTGAAGGATATCGCCGGCAACACCGATCTCAGCCGCTACATCCTGTAGCAGGGCATATCCTGTAGCGATGGAGTGGCGCGTCTCGACTCGCGCCACCGCATTCTGGTAAGCCGCGCTGTGGCCAATGCCACAGCCGGGGTCCGTGCGGCCCGGTAGGGCGATGTCACCTAGGGCAACACCACGATGGGTTGATGTCCCATGAGTCGGTATCGATGGCGAGCGGATGGGAGCGGCATGTTTCGCGGTGCGTTTTTGATCCTGTTGGTATGCGGCCTGACGGCATTCGCCCTGCCGGCCGCCGCCCGCGCACAGGGCGTCGTCGCCGTGCCGCCGGGAAACCGCCATGCCGTCCAGCCGGAGATCCCCTCGGGTTCGGTGTCGCGGACCCTGTCGGGCAAGACCACGTTCGACGTGAAATACGAGAAGATCCGCGACTTCATCGCGTCCGACCGGAAGCTGCGCCGCCAGATCAAGCTTTCGGCGGCGAAGTTCGGCATCGATCCGATCCACATCGTCGGCGCGCTGATCGGCGAGCACACCTATAATGTGGATGCGCTCGATTTCTTCCAGACCTATTTCGTCAAGGCGGCGTCCTATCTCAAATCGGCGATCGAGTTCCGCTATGACGGCGAAAAGGTCAGCGATTTCGTGCGAAGGCCGGAATTCGCGCCTTGTGCCGCCTTTGCCGACAGCTACCAGTTGTGGAACTGTCGGGAGGATGTCTGGCGCGCCACCTTTGCCGGCAAGACCGTTGCCGGGCGCAGCTATCCCAATGACCGGTTTTCGAAGGTCTTCTTCCAGCCGCTTTATGCCGGGCAGACTTTCGGCCTCGGCCAGCTCAATCCGCTGACGGCGCTGAGAGCAACCGACATGGTTTCGAAGGTCACCCGGGCGAAGAAGCTTTCCGCCGACAATGCGCCGGAAGTCTACGCCACCATCATGGCGCCCGACACGACGCTCGATTACATGGCGGCAATCCTGCGGCTGTCGATCGACGCCTATCGGAGCCATGCCGGGGTCGACATATCCGGCAATCCGGGCATTACCGCGACGCTCTACAATCTCGGCGACGTGGTCGACCGGGCGAGAGCGCTGGGCGAAAGGCGCCGCGCCGATCCGGCGCTGATGCCGGAGGAAAACTATTATGGCTGGCTGGTCAACGACCGGCTCGCCGAATTGCTGCCGCTGGTGCGTTAACCCTCAGCCGGCTTCCCGCAACCTATTTGCGCCGGTTGAGCCGGACACGCAGGTCGTGGCTGATCTCGTCGATATCGGCGCGGGTGAGATCGCCGATATGGCTGGCGAGCAGGTTGGCAAGCTCGGTTGCCTCCGGCGACAGGCCCACCGTGTCGACGATCGCGCGCGGATGCGAGGTTCGGGCAAGCGCCTGCAACTCCTCCGCATCGTCCCAGATGATGTTGAAGAAGGTGATGACCTTCTGGACGAACTGCCAGCTCGGTGCGCCGCGACGGCCGTTTTCCAGCGCCGAAAGATAGGCGGCCGATATGCCGAGGCCGGCGGCCATCTCTTTCTGGGTGATGCCGCGCTCGGCACGCAATTCGCGCAGGCGCAATCCGAACGGGGTCATGCCGCCTCTCCGCGCCGGCGCTTGAGGCGGACGTAAAGCGCGCCCTCGCCGCCATGGCTGACATGGGCCCGGCGAAAGCCCGAAACATGGATCGCCAGCGCCGGCTCGGCGAGCCAGAGCGGCACGCTTTGCCGCAATACGCCGCCGCCCGTGCGCTGCGTCGACTGTCCCTTTCCGGTGATGACCAGCACATGGCGCGCGCCGCGCCGGTGGCTGTCGCGCAGGAAGGCGGCAAGCCGGTCATGGGCCTGTTGCTGGGTCATGCCATGCAGGTCGAGGCGGGCATCGATCGACAGGCGACCGCGTAGCAGCTTGCGGGCGGTCTTGTCGTCGATCGGGCCGGAAAGCTTTTCCGGCGGGTAGCTCCTGGGGGTGGAAAGCGGCGGCGAATAGGAGGGCGGTCTTGCCGCCGGCCGGCCGGGCGGCGGGCGGCCCAGCGCCGTGCTGTCCCTCAGGCCGGCGCGTGCGGATATGCCCGGCTCGGGCATGGCGACCGGCATGGTCGCCGGCATTGCGGTGGGCGCCCCCTTGCCGGGCTCCGGTTTTTGCGGCCTGAGCGGCGTGACGGTCCTGGCGACCTGCTGCCACAGGCCGCTTTCCTCCGCGCTCAAGGTCCGTTTCGCCGGCGTCTTCATCGGCCCAGTTAGCCCTGATACGGCCTGGGGAGCAACAGGGTGAAGCGGGCGGCATGCCGGATGGCGCCCGCCGCTATGCCGGCCGAAGGGCCCGAACCCATGAACAGGTCGCCGCGCGCCGGACCGATGATCGCCGAACCCGTGTCCTGGGCGATCATCAATTGCCGAAACGGCTCCGCCTCGCCCGGCAGGGGGTCGCGGGTGGCGATGAAGACCGGCGAGCCAAAGGTGTGCAGCCGATGGTCGACGGCAAGGCTGCGGCGCGGCGTCAGGAAGACGCCGGCGGCGGCAAGCGGCCCCATGTCGGGCGGCCCCATGTCGGGCGGCCCCATGTCGGGCGGCCCCATGTCGGGCGCCGGATGGTCGATCTGCTGAAAGAAGATATAGGAACGGTTGAGCTGCATGACCTGGCCGGCTTCCTCAGGATGGGCTTCGAGCCAGGCACGGATCGACTGCATGGAAACCGTTGCGGGATCGATGGCGCCGCGCTCGATCAGCACCCTGCCGATGGCGGTGAAGGGATGGCCCGATTTTCCGTCATAGGAAATGCGCCGGATCAAGCCATCGGGCAGGCGCAGGCGGGCCGAGCCCTGGATCTGCACGAAGAAGAGATCGATCCGGCTGCGGCACCAGAACAGTTCGAGCTCGAGGGGATCGAGCGCGCCGGCTTCGATGGCCGCGCGGTCGGGATATTCCTCAAGGCCCGACGCGGTGCGGCGGGCGAAAAAGAAATGCGGCGCCAGATCGGATGGGCGCGAGGCGTCGTCGATTTCGACAAGATCGGGCGGACGGCGCAGGATCGGAACGGGGAAGTCCCGTGACCTTGTGGGGGAAGCCTCGATTTCCGGCTCGAAATAGCCGGTGACGAAGCCATCGAATTCCCCGCCTTCCGTGCCGGCCGCCGACGGTTCGCCAACCACCCGCCGGGGCTCGAAACAGGTTTCGAAGAAATGCCGGCAAAGCGCTGGATCGCGCCAGTTGTCCCGGCCGGTATCCAGCGCCCTTGCGGCGATTTCAGCCAGCGCTTCGGCATCGGTGCCGAGCGCCTTGGTGGTGTAACGCCGCCTCGCCATGCGTTCGGCCGAGACGAGGAACGCGGCCATCGCCGCCGCGTGGTCGTCCCGTGCCCAGCCGGGCAGATCGGAAAAGTCTGACGGCCTGGAACGCAAGGGGCTGTCCGGGGTTCAGGAATCGGATTCGGTGGCGACCAGTTTCCAGTTCGGATCGCGCGAGCGGATATCGCGGGCAAAGGTCCACAGATCACGCACCTCGCCGACCTGTTCGAGATCGCCTTCGATCAGCTTGCCGTCGCGGTCGAGGGTTGCCGAGACGATCTGGCTGATGAACTCGACGGTCACCTGGGCATCGTTCGACGCGACGCCGGCCGACTTGATCCGGGCCCGCTCGATGCCGACGAAGTCCGACTTGATCTGGTCGCCCCGGCTCTCGCGGTCGGCAATGGCCTCGGCAAAGCCTTCATAGACCTCGCGCGACAGCAGGCCCTTGAGGGTCTTGCGGTCGCCGTCGGCGAAGGCGGTGACGATCATCTCATAGGCGAGACGGGCTCCGGTAAGAAAGTTTTCCGGCGAAAAGGACGGATCGAAGCCGGCGATTTCCGACAGGCCCTTGTTGAGCCGGGTGCCGGGCTTGGCATAGGCATCGATCGCCGAATTGGCCGGCTGTTCGTCAGCGCGGGCGGTGCCGGGCAACTGAACGACCTTGCCCTCCTCGCCGGCCGCCTTCTTGTTCTTCGCGCGGCCACGGGCAGGCTTGGCATCGCGTGTGCGCCGGTCGATCTCGTAGGGTTCGAAAGGCGGGCGCTCATTGCCGGTACGCTGGCCAAGCACCGAGCGCAGCCGCATCAGAACGAACACCGCGACGACGATGGTGATGATGGTGGTCGTATCGAACAGTTCAGACATGGCTGCCGTGATTTCGGGTGGCGTTGGAACCGGAGCGGCGGTCGGCGCGGGCTCGCGGGCGAAAATATGATTCAAAGCTGATATAAGCGCTTGCGGAAGAGAATCAAAGCCATCTGTTCGGACACCCTGTTCAATCTTCGGGCAAATACCCATATGGGCTTGTGAACCGACCCCTCTCGTAGACCGACCCCTCTGGCCAAGATCACCGGAGCCCCGAGCAAAATGCCCTTTTCCATCCTGCCCTTCCTGCTGCTTGCCATACCGGTCGCCGAAATCGCGGTTTTCATCGTGGTGGGGGGGCAGATCGGCGTGGTCTGGACGCTTGCCTGCATCGTCATCACCGCGGTCATCGGCTCGATCCTGCTCAGGGTGCAGGGTTTCCAGATCATCAACCGGCTGAGGGAAGAGACCCAGGCCGGGCGCGTTCCGGGCCGCGAACTCGGCCATGGGGCGATGATCCTGGTTGCCGGCGTCCTGCTGCTGACGCCGGGCTTCGTTACCGACACGCTCGGGTTTCTGTTGTTCGTGCCGCCGGTGCGGGACGCCATCTGGCGTTTTCTGGCGAGCCGCATCCGCTTTACCGTCGTCGGCGGTGCCTCCTCCATGGCCGGCAAAGCGTTCGACGAGCATTTCCGCAGCAGCGGCAACCGGCCGGAGGAAGGTGTCGTCGACCTCGATCCGAGCGAGTTTCATCGCGGCCGCGATGCGGCGGGCGAAGCGACAGCCGGCGAGGACGATCCCAGTGAAAGGCGGCTCGGCGACGACCGGAACCCGAACCGGGGGCCGTCGCCCTGGCGCGACGACTGACCCTCGCATCGAACGGACCTTGCGGGCAATGGCCGCACTCGCGACGCCCGCCCCGTGGCGCCTTCGCCTTGTAACCCCGCCACGGACATGATAGCCGGAGCGCGGAAATTCGATGACGCCGGTCGTTGCCTGCGCAGGGGCAGGCCGAGACGGCAGAACACAAGGGACCGGATTGAAACAGCCGGATCAGGATAAGCGAGACCCAGGACATGGCGAAAAAAGAAAAGAATGCAGGCGAAGCGGACGGCAAGGCGCAGGGCAATGGCGGCGTGCCCCAGCTCAGCATCCTGACGCAATATGTGAAGGACCTTTCCTTCGAAAACCCCAATTCGCCCAATTCCTTGATGCCGCGCGAAAAGCAGCCGGAAATCAAGATCAACATCAATGTGGCGGCGCTGCCGCTGTCGGAAACCGATTTCGAAGTGACGCTCAATCTCGAGGCGAAGGCGGGCGAAGGCAAGGAAATGATGTTCAACGCCGTGCTCGCCTATGCCGGCGTGTTCCGTCTCGTCAACATCCCCGATGAGAGCAAGGGCCCGGCGATCCTGATCGAATGCCCGCGGCTGATCTTCCCCTTCGCCCGGCAGATTCTCGCCGATGCGATCCGCAATGGCGGCTTCCCGCAATTGCTGCTCGATCCGGTCGATTTCGCCCGGCTCTACCAGCAGCGCATGCAACAGCAGGCCCAGGCTCAGGCCGCCGCAGCCGGCAAGCCTTCCTGATCCGCCACCGTCAACTGTAGCCCCGCCAGATCGCCTTTTCGCCCAGGCCGTCCACCATGGCGCGATGCGCCTTCCGCTCGGCCTCGGTCAGGCGGTTGGCGAGCGGTGCCGGACGTTTCAGCGTGGCGCCGTCGATGTCCTGAAAATGGGCGGTCGCGCTCGGACCGGCATCCTGTTCGACGGTCAGGTCGAAGGCCGCCTGCTTGCCGCCGAGAAGCTCGATATAGACCTCGGCCAGCAACTGGGCGTCGAGCAGCGCGCCGTGCAGGGTGCGGTGGCGGTTGTCGATACCGTAGCGCTCGCACAGCCGATCGAGGGAATTCTGCGCCATCGGATGCTTGCGGCGGGCGATAGTCAGCGTATCGACCACCCTGCCCGGATCGACCGGAGCGATGCCGATGCGGGCAAATTCGTGGTTGATGAAATTGATGTCGAAGGCGGCGTTGTGGGCAACGAGGTCCGCCCCGTCGATGAATTCGAGGAATTCCTCGGCGAGATCGGCGAAGCTCGGCTTGTCGGCCAATTGCTCGTTGGAAATGCCGTGGACGGCATAGGCGCCGGGATCGACCTTGCGGCCCTCGGGATTGATGTAGTGATGGAAGGTGCGTCCGGTCGCGGTGCGGTTGACGAACTCCACCGCGCCGATCTCGATGACGCGCTCGCCCTCCTCGGGCCTCAGGCCCGTGGTCTCGGTATCGAAGATGATCTCGCGCATGGGCTGCTCCCAACGGGTTCTGACTGGCCGGCAGGCGGCGGAGGCGATCCTGTCGTCAGCGGCCGGCCAATTGCTCGACCAGGGCGAAGACCTGGCGGCGCGCCGCATCGAAGCCTTGCGAAGAATCGATCACATGATCGGCCCGCCGCCTCTTTTCGGCGTCGGGAAGCTGTTTGGCAAGGATGGCCTTGAACTTTTCCTCGGTCATTCCCGGCCGGGCAAGAACACGCTCACGCTGGACCGCCGGCGGCGCGGATACGACGGCGACCTGGTCGCAGTATTTTTCGCTGCCGGTTTCATAGAGCAGCGGGATGTCGAGCACGACGAGGCCCTTGCCCTGCCGGCGGGCCTCGGCGAGAAACGCCTCGCGCGCTTCGGAGACCAGCGGATGGACGATCCTTTCAAGCCGGCGCATCGCCTGCGAATGGCCGACCACCTGTTCGGCCAACCGGGCGCGGTCGACGGTGCCGCCATGCACCGTGCCGGGAAATTCCGCTTCGATGAGCGGGGCCGCCTTGCCGCTATAGAGCGCGTGGACAACCGCATCGGCATCGTGAACGGCAATGCCGGCCTCGCGGAAAAACCCCGCGGCGGTCGACTTGCCCATACCGATGGAACCGGTGAGGCCGAGCACGATCATGCCTGCTTCTCCGCCAGATCGGCCAGAACATGGTGGCGCAAACCCTCGCTGACCTCGGGCCGGACGCCGAACCATTTCTCGAAGCCGGGCACGGCCTGATGCAGCAGCATGCCGAGACCATCGGCGGTGCGCAGGCCATGCGCGCGGGCGGCCGCCAGCAATCCGGTCTCTAGCGGAACGTAGACGATATCGGCGACGACGGCATGGCCGGGAAACCCGGCGATGAGGTCGAGCAATGGCTGTGCCATGGCCGGCTGGCCGACCATGCCCATGCTCGACGTGTTGACCAGGAGATCGATCGACGGGGCAAGCTCCGACAGGGTTTCAAATCCCGTGGCGACAACCCGCGCCGTACCACGGGAAAATTCCGCCGCGAGCGCCTCGGCCTTTTCCACCGTGCGGTTGACGAGATGGATATGATTGAAGCCGCGCCCGATCAGCGCATAAAGAATACCGCGCGCCGCGCCACCGGCGCCAATGACCAGAGCGCGGGACCTGGGGGCGCACCGATCGCCGGAAGCCGCGTCCGTCCAGTCGGGAACCTGCCGGTCGAGATTGGCGGCAAAGCCGAACCAGTCGGTATTGGTGCCGGCGACCCTGCCGTCCCGCACGAACAGCGTGTTGACCGCGCCGATCGCCCGGGCCGCCGCATCGGCCTCATCGACCAGGCGCAGGGCTTCTTCCTTATGCGGAATGGTGACATTGCCGCCGGCAAATTCGCCGGCACGGAGCCGGTCGATCAGCCGGTCGAGCGTTCCCGGCTCGACGGCGATTTTTTCGTAGCTGCCGGCAATGCCGTATTGCTTCAGCCAATAGCCGTGAATGAGCGGCGAGCGCGAATGGGTGATCGGCCAGCCGCAGACGAAAGCTTTCGCCGATGCGCCTGGGGCACCGTGATTGCCGGTCGGCGTGTTGGATGCGTCCGTCACGGGATCAGGCCTCCAGGGCGCCAAGGCGACGCAATTCGGCCAGCAGCGGCAGAAGCGGCAGGCCCATGATGGCGAAGAAATCGCCTTCGACGCGCTCGAACAATTGCACCCCCAGCCCCTCGATCTGATAGGCGCCGACGCTGCCGAGAACCGCCTCACCCGCTTCGGCCAGATGGCGGCCGACAAAAGCCGGTGTCAGGGGCCGGAAGGTGATCGCCGCCGGATCCACATGGCTCCACAGGACCTCGCCATCGCGCACGATCGCGACCGCCGAGTGAAGATGGTGGGTCTTGCCGGAAAGCTGCAGCAAGCGGCGGCGGGCGCCTTCCATGTCCTCCACCTTGTGAAGCAGCGCGCCTTCGAAGGCGAGCAGCTGATCGCAACCGATGACCAGCGCGCCCGGATTTCCGCCGCTGACGGCTTCCGCCTTGGCGATCGCCAGGACTTCGGCGATGTCGGCGGGCGGCAGGTCCGCTTCGCTCAGCGGTGCTTCCACGGCGCGCTCGTCGATCCGGGCGGCAGCGGTTTTGAACGGGATGCCGGCATCGCGCAGCATGCGGGCGCGTGTCGGACTTCTGGAGGCAAGGATAAGGGAGGCGGGCGCATGGGTCATGCAAGCTTCCTGCTGATTTGCAGATGGATCGTCAAGGGGCAGATCGTTAAGGGGCGGATCGGACGGGTCGTGCGTGATGCGGCGTGCCGGCCCACGTCCTTGCCTTAGACACCGCCGCCGACATGCCGGCCGGTATGGTCGTGCCACAATGCATGGATATCGGCCGCAGTTTCCTCGATCGAACGCCGGGTGACATCGATCATCGGCCAGCCATGGGCGCGGCAGAGCTTGCGCGTTTCGGCCAGTTCGGCGGCGATCGCCGAGCGGTCGGTATAGGACAGTTTGCTGTGGGGATGGATATCGCCCAGTTCGCGGTTCTGGCGCACCTGGAAGATGCGATCCGTGGTGGCGATCAGGGCGACGATCAGCGGCTTTGTTGCCTTCGCAATCGCCGGCGGCAATCTGGCGCCCGGCACCAGCGGCACATTGGCGATCTTCAATCCGCGATTGGCCAGGTAGATCGAGGTCGGTGTCTTCGAGGTGCGGGAAATGCCGAGCAGGATGACATCGGCATCATCGATGTTTTCCGGCAAAGCGCCATCGTCATGCATCAGGGTGAAGTTGATCGCATCGATGCGATTGAAATATTCGGCGTTGAGCTCGTGCTGGGCGCCGGTCTTGCGCGCCGTCGGAATGCCAAGATAGGACTGGAAGGTATTGAAGATCGGTTCGAGCAGCGAGATGCAGGGTATGCCCATGGCCCGGCATTGCTGCGAAAGCCGGGCGCCCAGCGCCTCGTTGGCAATCGTGTAGAGCACGATGCCCGGCTTGTCGTCGAGTTCGGCGATCACCTGATCCAGTTTCTGGCTGCTGCGCACGGCGGTATGAACGTGCTCGATCGCCTGGGTGTTCTCATATTGCGATGCAACGGCCCGGCTCGCGGCGATCAGGGTTTCGCCGGTCGAATCCGAGATCAGGTGAAGATGGAAGAAGCGCTGGGCGGCTGAAGAATGAGACATGGTGCCGTGTCGATCTGGGCGAGGCGGAACGGGCTGAGGCGAGACGCAGTTCTGGAACACTGTGGACAAGTTGGCAATGATCCCGCTGCCGCGGGGCGAAGATGAAAAACCATGCCCGCTCTGCGGCGAATGGTTCATTGACCGCGGCCACGGGATGGATCACTGACGTGTGGAAAACTATGGGGAAAACCGCTGGCCATGAAAAGCGGAAGCATTTACCCACAGGGCTTCAATCTATGAGTACCATGATATCGTATTGATTTTAAAGGTGAAAATGAGTTTTTCCCCGAACTTGTCAACAGGCTGGATTTCACGATCCGGGTTTTGTGGAGAAATTTTTCCAAATGCCGGCCAGGGAAAACGATTCAATCCCGCTAATCACAGGCAATAAGAATCATAAGAATCCCTACAGAAAGAATCTTTGAATCGGGTGTCGATGTGGAAAAGACGGTATCGCGCAAAGTGCTGAACGTCCTGCAGGGAAAGAAGGAATCGGTGTCACCGGTCTGGGTGATGCGCCAGGCGGGACGCTATCTGCCGGAATACCGGGAGACGCGGCGGAAGGCTGGCGGGTTTCTCGATCTGTGCTACACGCCGGAACTGGCGGTGGAGGTAACGCTGCAGCCGATCCGCCGGTTCGGCTTTGATGCGTCGATCCTGTTTTCCGATATTCTGGTGATCCCCCATGCGATGGGCCGCGATGTGCGGTTCGAGGAAGGCAGGGGACCGCTTGTTGATCCGATTTCGGAATTGGAGATCGATGCCTTCGTGGGTTCAAATGGCGACTGGGAGGCATTGGCTCCGACGCTCAGGCCGGTATTGGAGGCGGTGAGCGGAATCCGTTCGGCCCTGCCGGATGAAACCACGCTGCTCGGTTTCTGCGGCGCCCCCTGGACGGTGGCAACCTATATGATCGCCGGTCATTCGACCTCCGATCAGGCGCCGGCGCGCTTGTTCGCCCACCGGTTCCCCGATCGGATGGAGGCACTGCTTGGCGTGCTTGCCGAGCGCTCGGCGGACTATCTGATCCGGCAGTTGCAGGCCGGTGCCGATGCGGTGCAGATCTTCGATTCCTGGTCCGGTGTGCTCGATCCGCAGGGGTTCGAGGCGCTATGCGTCAGGCCGGTCAGACGGATTGTCGACAGGGTGCGTGCCGCGATGCCCGATGCCAGGATCATCGGCTTTCCCAAGGGCGCGGCATGGCAGTATGCCGACTATGCGGCGAAGACCGGCGTCGATGCGGTCGGGCTCGACTGGACCGTGCCATTGTCGCAGGCGCGGGAATGGCAGAAATCCGTTCCCGTGCAGGGCAATCTCGATCCGACGCGCCTGGTGGCGGGCGACAGGGCGCTGGATGAGGGTGTCGACCGGATCCTGGAAGCGCTGGGCGACGGCCCGCACATTTTCAATCTGGGTCACGGGATCACCCCGGACACGCCCGTGGCGCATGTGGAACGGATGCTGAAGCGGATTCGCGGTTAGGCCGGAAAACCCGTCCGGTTGCGCATAGAGCATGCGGTTGCGGTCACAATGAGTCGGAGGCGAAACCATGTATGAATGGGCCAAGGTGGCGCATCTCGTTTCGGTCATCTCCTGGATGGTCGGTTTTCTCTACCTGCCGCGGCTGATGGTCTATCACAACGAGTCTGAACCCGGTTCTGAGACGTCGGAAACCTTCAAGGTGATGGAGCGCCGGCTGCTGAAGGCGATCATGACGCCGGCCATGGTGGCGAGTTGGGGTTTCGGTCTCTGGCTGATGGTGCTGATCGGGGCCTGGTCGTTCGGCTGGTTTGTCTCCAAACTGTTCCTGGTGGTGATCCTGACTGCCTTTCACGGCTTTGCGGCGAAATGGGTGGCGGAGTTTGCCGCCGACAGGCGGACGCGACAGACGCGGTTTTACCGGATCGTCAATGAGGTTCCGGCCGCGATCATGGTCCTGATCGTCATTCTGGTCATCGTAAAGCCATTTTGAGCGGTCAGGGTTGGGGTTGGCACGGTTGATGTCCGGGCGGCCGGATATCGGCGCGCAGAGGGGAAAATGTAGCCTTTGGCGGACTTGAGTTTGTTCCGCGCTTGCAGTATGGACTCGGCCCAGGGTTTCCCAGACCCCGCGGATCGAAGCCATTCGAAATCATATTCCGCGACCCATACCGGACAGGTCTTTGATCCGGTCTTTCCCCGAATTTACCCGGATGCTGCCATCTGACAGCGATCCGATATCCAGTCCTTCAAGGATCCCTTTCATGGAAAAAATGAAGCTCCAGGAGCTCAAGGCGAAAACCCCGACGGATCTCGTCACCTTTGCCGAAGGCGTTGACGTGGAGAATGCCAGCACGATGCGCAAGCAGGAGCTGATGTTCGCCATTCTAAAGCAATTGGCGGAGAAGGATACCGAGATCATCGGCGAGGGTGTGGTGGAGGTGCTGCAGGACGGCTTCGGCTTTCTGCGCTCGGCCAGCGCCAACTACCTGCCGGGCCCGGACGATATCTATATTTCACCGTCGCAGATCCGCCGCTTCTCGCTGAAGACCGGCGATACGGTGGAAGGTCCGATCCGCGGCCCGAAAGAAGGCGAACGCTATTTCGCCCTGCTCAAGGTCAACACGATCAACTTCGACGATCCCGAAAAGATCAAGCACAAGACCCATTTCGACAATCTGACGCCGCTCTATCCCGATGCCCGTTTCAACATGGAGATCGAGAACGTCCAGACGAAGGATCTCTCGGCGCGGGTGATCGATCTGGTGGCGCCGCTCGGCAAGGGCCAGCGCGGGCTGATAGTCGCGCCGCCCAGGACCGGCAAGACCGTTCTGCTGCAGAACATCGCGCATTCGATCACTGCCAATCACCCGGAGAGCTATCTCATCGTCCTGTTGATCGACGAACGGCCGGAAGAGGTGACCGACATGCAGCGTTCGGTGAAGGGCGAGGTGATTTCCTCGACCTTCGACGAGCCGGCGGTGCGCCATGTCCAGGTTGCCGAAATGGTGATCGAAAAGGCCAAGCGGCTGGTCGAGCATGGCCGCGACGTGGTGATCCTGCTCGTTTCGCACGCACGGCTTAGCGGTGCCTACAACACGGTGGTGCCGTCCTCGGGCAAGGTGCTGAC
>JAGRLT010000126.1 GCA_020441665.1 Nitratireductor sp. | reverse complement strand
CTTCGAAGCGTATTTCAAATTCAAAAACCACACTAGAATCATAAATTTGCTAGTCACCCTATTGAATCCGAAGTTCGTTATGAGAGTGCTGGCAAATGAGACGAACTTTGGATTCGGGTGACTAGGCTGAATCGACGTCGACCACCATATTGCCATGCATGGCGGCAAGGGCGGCAAGCATGCCGATGGCGATGGCCGCCGTACTGCCGTCATCGACTGCGGCATGCCCCGGCAGCACATGCGGCATGCCGCAGGCGCCGGCCACCCTGCCGGCAAGGCCGTCGCTGTCGCCACCGGCGACCAGGCAATGTTGGCAACTGCCCGGCCGGAGCCGGTCAAGCAGCAGCGCGACGACAAGCGCCGTCGTTCCGCTCAACACCACCGGCACATGGTCCACCCGTGCCGCCAGAAGGGCGCCGGCAAGTGCCGAATGCTCCCGGCCGCCGAGCCGCCGCAGCAGTTCAAGCGGTGACGCCGCCGCCCCGGCATGGCGGGCGACTGCCGCCTCCACCGCCGGTCGCAGCTCGCCATGACCGGGCAGATGCGCCAGTGCCGTTGCCGTGCTCGTATCGTTCCCGAGCAGCAGCGACAGCAAGGCGGCATTGGCGATCTCGCCGCCCCGGCCAAAGGCTGCCAGCCCCAGCAGGTCGACCCCGCCGGCAATCGCCTCCATGCCGTAGCCGATCGTCGCCGCCGAGCCCTTCTCGTCCAGTGCCTCGTCCCCGGTGATGTCGCCGACCGGCACCTGAAGCGCCAGGTCGAACACTTTGAGGCCGATGTCATGCCGCCCGCAGACCTGGTTGACCGCGCTGCCGCCGGCGGCAAGCCGGGTGACGCCGGCAAGCGTGTCCTCCTGTCGCGACTGCGCGCCGCAGCCATGGGTTCCAGCAAACAGGGCGATCAGCGGGCGCTCGACGGCCGGGCTCTTGCCGCTCCAGCCGGCGAGCCAGCGCGCCAGCCGCGCTTCCGTCGCCATCGGCCCCAGGAGCCGCGTCAGTTCCTGGCTTCGCGCATCGGCCAGGGCCGCGGCCTGGGCATCGGGCGGCGGCAGCGCTTCGGCAAGCGTGCGAATATCGTCGAAAGGCAGACCGGTAACCTGCATGAACACAATCCGATGGTCGAAAAACGTCGCGTTCTCATAAGCGACCTGCCGCAAAAGGCAACGCTGCCGCGGCCGCTTTCTGCGAACCTGCCATGGCTGCAGGCATGGGGCAGGCTAATTGCTTGAAACCCGCAGGCGAAACCGGTAAGGCCGCGCCATCCGGTACTACCCCGGCATTCCTCCCGCGCCGTTGCGGCGCAAAACGGTATTTCCCATGGCACCGATCGCCTCTCCCTGCATTCTCGTCTGCTCGATCGACCTTCAGACCGGCTATTGCTTCGGTTGCGGCCGCACGCGCGACGAAATCGCCGGCTGGATGGCCTATAGCGATGCGGAGCGGTCCGAGATCATGGCGGGACTGCAGGCGAGACTTGCGACCGTCGAGCGCAAGCTGCGGCGCGAAACCCGCCGCCAGCGGCTTGCCCGTGAGCGTGGAGAAGCGCCCGCCTCCCCGCCGGCCCTGCCGGAAGCACCGGGTCAATAGAGCCTTCGACTATCGGCGGGCGCGCGATGGCGCGTCAGCACCGGGCTTACAGCAGTGTCGCGAAGAAGCGGATCGATACCAGGATGAGGAACGAGCCGAAGGCGACCTCCAATTGCCGCTTGGAAAGGACATGGGCGAAACGCACGCCGATCGGCGCGACGAAAATGGTGATCGGAATGATGATCGCGAAGGCGAGCAGGTTGACATAGCCGAGGGTGAAGGGCGGCATGTCGGCAATGCCCCAGCCGGCCAGAATATAGCCGATCATGCCGGGGATGGAGATCAGGATGCCGGTGCCGGACGAGGTCGCCACCGCCTGATGCATCGGCCGGCCGTAAAGCGTCATGAAGGTGTTGTTCATCACGCCGCCGCCGATCCCCATGAAGGTCGAGAAGAATCCGATCAGCCAGCCGATCACCATGCGCGTCGGCCCGCGCGGTATGTCGCCGGCGAGTTTCCAGTTCTCCCGCGCCAGAAGCAGCCGCAGGGCGATGACGAGGGCGATCACCGCGAAGATCACCCGCAGCCCCGCGCCCGATATCCAGGCGGTCACGATCGATGCGCAGATAACGCCGAAGGGAACGGCGAACACGAAAGACCGCAGCAGATCGAGATCGACCGCACCGCGCGCATAATGCTTGCGAAAGCTCTGGATCGAGGTCGGCACGATGATGGCAAGCGAGGTTCCGACCGCCAGATGCATGCGATAGGCCTCGTCGAAGCCGAGCGCCGTCAGCACCTGGTAGAAGACGGGAACGAGCACCGCCCCGCCGCCAATGCCGAACAGTCCGGCCAGGAAACCGGCGACCATCCCGGCGGCGACAAGCGCGAGCAGAAAGGGATAGACCTCGGAAAGCGGCGGTAGAAATTCCAAGACATGTCCCCCTGGGGAACCACGCCCCGTTTGCCCGCCGGGCTTCCCCGCCCTTCGAAACGCGACCCCGCAACCGTCTCTTTGCGGCCCTGTCGGCCTGATGCGGATCGTTCGAACTGGCTTATGCCGGCCGGCCCTGGCCGTCAAGCCGATCGCAGGCCCGGCGCGGACCTCCGGGGGCAGCCGGCTATCCCGTGCGAACTGCCAGCAGGCCCGATGCGGCGGCCGGCGCCGCATGGTCGCGCAGGTGAAGATAGGCCTTCCGCAGGATGTCGGCCGCCGCGTCCGGGCGCACCGCCTCGCCGCTCAGCGTCTGGCGCCACTGCCGCGCGCCCGGCACGCCCTGAAACAGGCCGATCATGTGCCGCGTGACATGATGCAGCCTGCCGCCGGCGGCAATGTGCCGGTCGGCATACTCTGCCATTTCGCCGATGATTTCATCGAAGGACAAGGGGGGACGCCGTTCGGCGAAGAACATCCCGTCAGCCTCGCGCAACAGCGCCGGCGACTGGTAGGCCGCCCTGCCGAGCATCGCGCCATCCAGCACCGCGCCGCATTGGTTCAGGGCCTCCAGCGCATGATCTAAATTCTGAAGACCACCGTTCAGGCCAATGAATCGGTTCGGGTTTTCTGCCTTGAGGCGCCCTACCCTTGCGTAGTCGAGCGGCGGGATTTCACGATTCTCCCTGGGGCTCAACCCCTCAAGCCAGGCCTTGCGGGCATGCACCCACAGGCCATCGGCACCACCGTTCCAGGCCGCCCGGGCAAGATCGTCCAGCGCGGGGCCGGTATCCTGATCGTCGACGCCGAGCCGGCATTTGACCGTTACCGGCACGTCGACGGCCCGTTTCATCGCTTCGACCAGTTGCCCGACCAGTGCCGGCTCTCGCATCAGGCAGGCGCCGAACGTGCCCGACTGCACCCGGTCCGAGGGACAGCCGACGTTGAGATTGATCTCGCGATAGCCGAAGCCGGTGCCGATCCGCGCCGCCTCGGCCAGTTTATCGGGATCGCTGCCGCCCAGTTGCAGCGCCACCGGCCCTGCCGTCGCGTCGCCCAGAAGCCGTTCGCGATCGCCATGAATCACCGCGTCTGCAACGATCATCTCGGTATAGAGCAGCGCCCGCTTGGTCATCACCCGATGGAAATACCGGCAATGACGATCGGTCCAATCGATCATGGGGGCGATGGCGAAACTGATATTTTTTTCGGTCACGTATACAGTTTCCCGCACCACACGCGGATCGGACCGGGCGGTACCGTCCGCATTCGCGGTGAACAGTTTGTTTGTTTTGGTTTTTTCAAAGCGCAACGATCAATGCGGGTCAACGTCCCTTTTCCGCTTCAGGCACGATACCATAGCAGGGCCATCATCCCGCTTGATTTGCCTGCCGCTCCTTCCTGTCGCGTCTTCAACGCCGCAGCCCTCTCATGGTGGTGTAATTGAGTCCTGACCCTGGTGGAGCACTACGTATCGAAGTTCGGTAGGAGACGCCGGCTTATAACGATAGCATCGCCCTACATTTTCAGCATTGCTCTAGCAGTGGCCGAACAGGTGACAAAGTGGGTCGTGATCCCAGCTTTAATGGTCGCCATTATCGGGTCCACCCTATCGAGGCCGGCCGACACGAGAATTGCGGTATCCTTGCCTTTCATCTGAGCGATGTCAGCGCCAATCATCCGGCTGTCCATTTTACCGATGATCGCATTTCCTTCCGCGTCGATGAAACGGCCACAAATGACGGCCCGAGCACCTTTGGCCTTATAGGCTTCGAGCAAGTCCAAGGAAACAAGGCCACATCTGACCACATGACTATCCGGATTGCAGGAGCCGGCAGCAAAAAGGACCTTGTTGCAGTTGCGAACCGCATCCAGTTGTCGCGCGATTACGGGTTCCGCGCGCAGCATCTCGGCGAGGCCAGCCTGTTCGAGCAGAAGCGGGGCGTGGAGGTTAATGCAGTTCGCGCCGAATTTTTGCGCGAGGTTGGCGGAACACGTTTCCGCTGCGAAACCCAGCGGGGTGGTCATCGACCCGACCAGTTGGACGATCTCGAGATCCGGGATAGTGCGAGGTTCCGCATACTGGGAGACCTTGAATATCGTCTCGCCCCAGGAAACGCCAAGGCTGTCTCCGGGCACCAGCAGCGTCGGCAACCAATCCGAAGCCGCCCGCGCCACACGCGACAATGTTCGGTCCGCGGTTTCGCCCGCCGGCACCACAAGGCACTCCCTGAGCCCGAACTTTTCCTTTAGCTCGTTCGATATCTGGCGCTCCCGGAATACGTCAGGATTGAGCGATATCCGGATGTATTCCCGTCTGCGGGCTTCGCTCAGATAATTCACCACCGTGGCGCGCGACAAACCGAGTTTCTCCGCGATCTCGGATTGGTTAAGATCGTCATGATAATAGGCCCAGGCGGCTTCGATGATCTGATCCTCAATCTGCTGGCGTTGCTGTACCGGGTCACGCGGCATGGGCACCTCCCATTCGGCGCCGGTAACTGAGCGCGAGGACAAGCAGCGCCAGCAGATACGGCAACGCATCCGTGACTTGCTGAGGCAGGTCCAACCCCTGCAACCGCACGCCAACTGCGTCGATGAAACCGAAGAGCAAGGCGCCGAGGAGGATCCACGGTAGGCGCCCTTGACACATCATCACAATGACGAGCGCGATCCAGCCGCGTCCGGCGCTCATACCTTCGGCAAAGAGCGTCACGTTCGAAATCGAGAGTTGGGTTCCGCCAACGGCACACAAGGCACCGCAGGCAATCAGCGCACCGGTCTTGATCCATTCCGGCGATAGCCCGACCGTGCGCAAAGCCTCGGCATTCTGTCCGGCGGCTCGCAAGCGAAGGCCAAAGTTATGGTGATGGAGAAAGTGATGCGTGGCGAACACCAGCAGTACCGCGAGCCACACCAGTACCGATTGTCCCGACAAAAGGCCGCCGATGAGGGGGACATTCGCCACCGGGCCAAGATTAATGGCTGGCAGGGCGAAGATACCTGGGTCATCGAACTGACCGGAAACGCCGAACAGGCTTCTCAGCAACAGCGCGGTCAGGCCGACAGCAAGAATGTTGACACCGATACTGACGATGATGTCGTCACCATTCCGCCAGACGCTGAAGAAGGCGAACAAGAGGCCGAACGCGGCGCCCGCGATCATCGCCACGACAAGGCCGCCCCAGGGGGATCCGCTATAGTATGTGCCCGCCACGGCGGCGAAGGCACCAACCAGCATCATGCCTTCGAGGGAGATGTTGAAGACGCCCGACCGCTCGCATAACGCGCCGCCGGTGGCGGCAAGAAGCACGGGCGTTACCAGGCGTGGAACGGAATCGATCAACGCTGCGTCAAAGAACATCGCGTTACCTCCTACCGCCGGCGATGGCTGTCAATTTTCCCGCAAAACCGGCCAGCGTCAAAACGATCAAGGCCTGAATAACCTGGCCGAACTCACGCGGGATACCCGCCGTCCGCTCCATGCCGATTGATCCCGTCGCCAATACGGCAAAGAAAAAGGCCGTAACCGGGACGAGACGGGGTCGAACCGCCGCTAGCAGGACCGCAGCTATTCCGGTCCAGGCGTAAAGCGGTGTGGTCAGCATCCCGTCGACATAGCGCTGGCTGCTGCCGAACACGGCGATGAAACCCGTCATCCCCGCCGCCGCGCCGCTGAGCATCAAGGTCCGGTAGTAGAGCCGCCGGATGGGAAAACCCGAGGCCCGCGCAAAACCCGCGCTGTAGCCCCGAAGCCGGCTGCGATATCCGAAGACGGTGGCATCCTCAAGCACGATGTATGCCAACGCGGCCGCCCCGATCAGGAAAACGCCGTAATCGAGGATTGTGCCATTAAAGCGCGGCAAACCCGCCTCTTGCATGATCCGGAAGGTCTGGGTCGCGCCACTGGCCACATCCCGGAAGGGATGGGACACGGCGTATGAGGCAACGAAAGAGGCCGGGTAGTTCAGCAGGAGCGAACCGATCAGAAGCGGCACACCCGTTCCGCGTTCCAGAAAGCCCGCCAGCGCCGCCCAGCCTGCGCCCACCACCATGGCGGCCAGAAGTGCCGCGACCGCGACGACGAAAGGCGGTGCCGGAAGATATGCCCCTACCAGGGCGGCAACGAGTCCTCCCAGCACAAGCTGGCCTTCGCCACCGATGTTCAGCAACCCGGCGCGGAACGAGATGACAACAGCGAGCGCCATGCCCAGAAGGATCGCATAGCGGCCGAGGGTCGCATAGAGATTGAAAAAGTTCCGTCCGCCAAAGGCGCCGTTCAGAAAACCGGCGGAAATATCGCCTGCGCCCGGGACCAGAAACAGCACTAGCGCCAGACCGATAAGCCCCGCACCGATCAGCTTCAATCGCTGACTTCTCAGCAAGTGCGTCATGCGTAGTCTTTCGAGAATTGGCCATCCCCCGCCATCGCGGCTCCGATGGCAAAGGTATCAAGCTCGGCACGCGGGAATATGCGTCGTATCGCTCCGTCATAGATTACGCCGACACGGTCGCTCAGGGCGAACAGCTCTTCCAGGTCGCTGCTGACAAGGACGATCGCGCAGCCCGTTTTTGCCAGGTCGATGAGTTGGCCATGAATGTTCGCCATAGCCCCCACGTCGACACCCCAGCACGGATTCTCGACCAGAAGCAGCCGCGGTCTTGCAGAAACCTCACGCGCGACCACAACCTTTTGCTGGTTGCCCCCGGACAGCTTGCCCACAAGCTGTTGAGCGGATGGCGTGCGGATATCGAATTTCTCGACAAGTTCCTGCGCGTTCTGGATCATGGCCCGTTTCCGCAACCAGCCGGATCGCGAGAATGCGGCGGTTTGCTCGCGCCCGGCGACGGCATTCTCGGCGATGGTCCCCTGTGCGGCCAGACCGACCGACATGCGATCCTCGGACATGTATCCCACGCCGGCGGCGCGGCGTTCCGCGACGCGCTTTCGCGTGATGTCCTCGCCATAAAACAGAACCGTTCCGCCGGAAGAAGGCTCCAACCCTATGAGCGCATCTACGAGGGCCTTCTGGCCGTTGCCGGATACTCCGGCGATGCCGAAGATTTCGCCCTCAGCCACATCGAAAGACACGGCGTTGACGCGCGGCTTGTCGGACGGCCCTGCGACGGTGAGCCCGCGCACGCTAAGGGCGATATTGTCAGTTGCTACATTGACCTTCGTGGGAGTGTCGATCTGCGCGCCAACCATCAGCCGGGCCAGTTCCGAACGGTCGGTTTCGGCAACTGCGCGCTCGGCCACGACCTCTCCCCTGCGCATCACCAGAATGCGCTCGGCATTCGAGACAACTTCGTCGAGCTTGTGCGATATCAATACTACAGAGGCGCCTTCCTTCTGCAATCGGCGCAGCATCGCGAACAGTGAATGACATTCCTGTGGTGTCAGCACGGATGTCGGTTCATCAAGGAAAATGACCGAAGCTTCGCGAAACAGCAGCTTGAGTATTTCAACGCGCTGTTTTTCCCCAACGCTGAGTTCGGCGACCCGCACATTCAAGTCCAGACGAAAGTCATAGGAGTCGATAATATCGCGCAGCCGGGATTCGGCAGCACGAAACGGGATACGGGCGAGAGGCCCTCCCCTCTCATTCCCCACCAATACGTTCTCGATCACCGTCAGTTCCGGATACAGCTTGAAATGCTGATGGACCATGCCGAAGCCCGCATCGATAGCATCACGCGCTGACACGAAGCGACGCGGCGTGCCCTCGACTTCCACATGACCGGTATCAGGTTCGAGAAGTCCGAATAGAACGCTTACTGCCGTAGACTTCCCAGCGCCATTCTCGCCGATCAGGGCGAGGAATTCGCCCCGTCGGATGTCGAAGCTGACATCCGACAGGGCTTTGAGCGAACCAAAAGACTTGGAAACGCTGCGAAGGCTGCAAACCGCTCCTTGGTTGGAATCGGTCTTGGGCACCAGCATCAGTTCGCCATCAATGGGTCGTTTACAACCACCTCGCCCGCGATGATCTTTGCGGCCAGAGCGCGGACATCCTCGGCAATAGCGGGCATGTCGGCAATCAGGCAACCGCTATCGGCAATCGCGGCTGGATCTTCCAGCGCAATCGCGCCCACGCCCTTTTCTTTCAGACCATAACTGGCGAACACGGAGTCTTCACCCGCGGCGATTTTTTCGACGGATTGCAGGATCGCCTGATCCACCCCTTTCAACGCACTGTCAATCATGGCGCCCTTGGCGATTTCGCAGAGATTGGAATCGACACCAAAGACCTTGAAACCGGCCTCCACCGCTGCCTCGTAGACGCCGAAACTTCCGCCGGCAGCTGCGGCATTGATCACATCAGCGCCCTGTGCGTGCAGGGCCAGTGCCTGTTCCTTAGCGCGCACCGGATCGGAAAACGGGTTCTGTCCGCCGACCCAACGCACCTGAACATCAAGGTCGGGATTCACGTAATGCGCGCCGTCGGCGAAACTATCGGTAAAGCGGTGCATGAAGGGAATATCGATCGGTCCGACCACCCCCAACTTGCCGGTCTGCGTCGCTTTCGCCGCCATGAAGCCCATCATGAACGAAGCCTCATGTTCGCGGAACACGGCGCAATGGACATTCGAGGGACGGTCGCCTTGCGGACAGGCATCGACAATCAGGAAATCAACGTCCGGTGCCGTAGGTGCAACTTCCATCACCCCGTCTGTCGCCGAAAAGCTGATCGCTACAACGATATTAGCCCCGTCACCCACGGCCGCATAAAGGTTTTCCAGCATCGCCGGCGGCGAATCGCTTTCATAGGTGATGGCGGTGCCTTTCATAGCCGCAGCCGCTGCCTCCGTACCGTCGCGGCCAAGACGCAGGAAGGCATTGTTGCCGATCGGGTTTGGTGTCACATAGATGATCTTCTCCCCCTCGGCCTGGGCGGTTGTGGTAAATCCTGCCGCGGTGCAAATCACGACGGCTGCTGCAATTATCTTCATGTCAGATATCTCCCTTCGGTCGTCGCACACACCCGCGGCGCTTCCCAGAATGGCTCAACCATATAAATATACATTTGTCAACGCCATTGACTTTTGCATATCTTAGCCATACCGATGCCGAACGTGCATGCAATTGAATGGAGCATAGCGTATTGAAAGCTTATCTCTCAGAAGCAATCGGTGCCGTCCGGGCCATATCGGACCTGGTCCCCGAGATCGCGCTGGTCCTTGGATCCGGCCTCGGCCCTCTGGCAGATGCGATCGATGGCGTCGAAATTCCCTATCGTGACATTCCGCATTTCCCCGTCTCCACCGCGCCGGGCCACGATGGTGTGCTTTTGCTGGGAACGCTTTTCGGACGGCGCTGCGTCGCCATGCGGGGGCGCGTCCACATGTACGAAGGCTATTCCGCACAAGAGGTTATCTTTCCGACGCGGCTGATGGCGGCGCTCGGGGCGCAGACGGCGCTCTTCACCAATGCGGCCGGGGGCATTGGGGACCTGTTTGAGGTCGGCGATCTGGCAGTGATCGAGGACCATCTCTCGCTACCCGTCGCCTGCGGCGGCGATCCGCTGCGCGGGCCGAATGACGATACGTTCGGTCCGCGCTTCGTATCGATGAACCAGGCCTACGATCCATCCCTCATCTCGTTGGCCCAGTCGCTCGATCCGTCGCTGAAGACAGGCGTCTATGCCCATG